>CAZUZT010000150.1:0-5590 GCA_964624575.1 uncultured Rhodanobacteraceae bacterium
CCCACGGTGGCGCCGACCGGGCCGCTGGCGGCGGCCACGGCCAGGGTCTCGCCCGGTTGCACCTTGCCGATCTCGTGCATGCCGACATACGCGGTGAATCCGGGCATGCCGTGCACGCCCAGGGCCGTGGTCACGGGCGCCTGCTGTGGATCCAGCCTGCGCCGCAGCTCATCGCCATCGGCCACGGCGAAGGTCTGCCAACCGCCGTGGGCGAGCACGATATCGCCCGGGGACAGGGCCGGATGGCGCGATTGCACCACCTCCGACACGGTTCCGCCTTCCATCGTGTCGCCGATTTCCAGCGGTTTGGCATACGAGCGGCCTTCGTTCATGCGTCCGCGCATGTAGGGATCCAGCGACAGCCACTGGTTGCGCAGCAGCACCTGGCCTTCGCCGGGCACCGGCAACGGCGCATGCTCAAGGCGGAAGTTTTCCGGCGTGGGTGAGCCTTGTGGCCGCGAGGTGAACACGATGCGCTTGTTGTCGGTTGGGAGCGGGTCGGTCATGTCGATCTCCATGAATGCGGGCGTGTTTTGTTGGGCCTGTGCACTGGCAAGGGCAAGGTCAGGGTAGTGCGTGGGCGTTTGCCGGCCGCGAAACGGCGGCATCCACGCCCCGGCAACCGCGCGGCCGTCGGCAGGATGCAACGCATAATGCAACCACTTGGCGGCGCGCCCTCAGCCGGCACTTCGTGCCATCTCCCAGCAAGGAGAAGGAAAACAGGTTTCGGCGGGCATACTGGTGCCATGCGCCTGATCCAGTTCCTGCTGTGTCCCGTGCTGCTGGCCGCCTGTGGCGATGCTGGCACGCGTCTGCCGGCCCACGGCGATGTGTTGATCGAAGGTGTGGTGATGCACGTCGACATGGAGCCGATGTTCCGCGATGGCGATGGCCGAATCCACGTTCACGACGCGGATTACGGCACGGTGGTTGTGCTGATACCGGCGCGGGCGCAGCACCTGTGCAAGGCGGATTACCAGTTCGATATCGGCCAGCTTGCGGACGGCTCGCAACTGCGGGCCCGCGGCGCGGTGACTGGACGCCGCCAGATCCGGATCTGTGCTGCTGCCAGCCATTTTCTGGCGCCGGCAGCGGGGCCGTCTTCACCCTGAGGATTCGACCGGCCGGCACGCCGCCGGCCCGCGTACGCTTCGGCAATCAGCGCCGGGAAGGCTTACGGCGTGGCCAGCACCGCCGCGTCGCAGGCGGCCTGGTTGCTGCACACCAGCCGGATGCCCGGGCACACCGACGGGCTGGGGTGGTTGCCCCACAGTGAATCCGGGTTCACCGCCGGATCGTCGAAGGTTTCGCTCCATTCCACCCGCAGGATGCCGTCGGCGCCGGCGGTGATCTGCAGGCTGTTGGCCACCAGGTCGAGCACGCCATTGCTGGTGAAATTGCCGGCGCCGCTTTGCTGGTAGCCCTCGAAGGGCGACCAGTAGGTGTAGTTGCCGGCCAGGTTCGAGCTGGAGAAGACCAGGGTGGCCTCGCTCAGCCAGCTTGGCGATTGCGCCTGCACGCGCAGATCCAGGGCCAGGCCGGTGAGGGTGTTGCCGGCGCCGATCTGGAGGCTGCGCACGGTGTTGCCCGGGTCGCCGGAGAAGTGCGGGGCGTTGGCGGTGGCGCCGGCCGAGCTCAGGCACACGGTCGGGCCGCCGGTGCAGCCGGGGCGTCCCGGACCGCACTGGAAGCCGTCGCCGAACAGCTCGTCCTGCGCCGGGCTGGTGAAGCAGGCCGGGGTCTGCATGGCCGCCTGCTGGACAAACTGGCTGATGCGCCCGGGTACGCGCGCCGGCTGGATGCCGTAGGGGTGGTTGCTGCCGAAGCTGAGCGCGACATTGCTCAGGCCGCCGCCAAGCATGTGGCAATAGCTCATCAACGTGCCCGCACCCTGGCCGGCGGGACCGGGCAGGCTGGTTGGCCCGGCGTGACATTGGAAACCGTGGCTCGACGGCTCGACATGGCAACCGTCGATCGGGCTGGGATGCCCGCCCAGGCCGCCGTAACAGTGCGTATGCGGCGAGTTCAGATTGTGGCCGATCTCATGCGCCACCACGATGATGTCCCACACCGATTGCGGATTCGCCGGATTGAAGCCGCCGGTGATCGACGTCGACAGGCCATAAGCGCCGACATAGGGGGCGATAGTCGGCAGGCCGGGGCATTCCCCGGCGCCGATGCTCTGCTGCACGTTGCTGGTGCGGCAGGCCGTGCCCAGCCAGGCGATGCCGCCGTTGGCGTTCTTGCCGCTGAGCATGTGCACCAGGCTGCGCGACACCTGGCCCAGGTGCTGGTGCCAGTGCAGGCCCAGCTCGTACAGCATGCAACTGGTTTGCGGCGGCTGGTTCCACGGGTCGGCCGGGGTGTTGAACAGGCGCAGCCAGGGAATCAGCAGGCCGGTCTGGGTTTCGTTCCGGTACATCAGCGAGGAAAAGCCGATCAGGTCGGCGGCGTAGGCGGCGGCGGTGTTGACGTTGCCAAAACGCAGGAAGTATTCGTAATCCGAATCCACGGCCACCGCCAGCCAGCGCCCGCTGCTGCGCCCGGCCGGGCTGGAGCCGCTGACCGCCTGCAGTGCCGCCGCATCGGCCGGAGGCGGTTGTGCGCCGGGTTTGCCGGCTGGCGATGGTGGCGCAGGCGGTTGCTCCAGCGCGTGGCTGCCGCAGGAAAACTCGCGTTGCGCGTCATCGCCGGCCAGATCCAGCCGCGACAGCGCCAGGGTGGTGGCACGCTCGCCCGGTTCCTGGCCGAAGGCTTCCAGGCGGTCGCTGCGCCGCAGCCAGCCGCGCAGGCGGCCATCCGGATGCACGGAAACGAAGGCAATCGCGGCTGGATCATCGCGCTCATGGCCATGGAAGTGGCGGATCTCGGGTAACGGCCAGTCCTGGCTGTCGCGGCCGCTGGCCACCAGCACCCGGGCATCGGGCGTGAAGATCGGCACCGGCGACAAGGTCAGCCAGGTGTCGGCGCCGCCGGTCCGCTGCAGGCCGCCCAGGCGCAGCTCGCCGCTGGCATCGCGTGCCTGTGCGATGAACTGCTGCGGCGACAGGCGCTGGCCGGCCAAGGTGATTTGGGCCGCGGCCAGCAGCACCGCTGCCAACAGCCACAGGCCGGCCCGGTGCCGGCTGCATGCGTGCATGGTGTTCATGAGTTTTGCCTCCCCTGAAGAAACGTCGATGCCGGTGCCGGCCCGGCAGGGTTGCCGGCCGGCTCGTGCCCATTCCGGCGCTGTCCGTGCACAAACAGGCTCAGTCACCGCCAAAGGCGGGCATGGCGTCGTTACCGGTGGTCCGGGCTCAATGCCCGCAATCTGGGGGAGATCTGATTGGGTCCGGCCGGCCTGTCCGCCGCCGGCGCCGGGCGTCCGGATCCGAACGCCTGCCAGCCAACAGCACCGCAAAAAACAACCGCCGATCAACGGCATGCGGCCTGGCACAGTGTTTGCTTGCGCCTTTAGCGCATTAAACCACCGCTGCGCCCGACACCTTGCCGGCGCGGCCGGCCAGCCACTGACCTGCAACGATGCCATGACCGCCTTCCTCGACGACCTGCGCCACGCCTGGCGCGCCGTACTCGCCCACAAGGGTGGCTTTGGCCTTGCCGCCGCCATCCTGGCCGGCGGCCTGGGCCTGACGCTGGCCATGGCCTGCGTGCTCGATGCGGTGCTGTTGCGGCAATTGCCCTATCCCCATGCCGAGCGCGTGGTGCAGGTGCGCGAGGTCACCGCCAGCGGCGGGCTGATCAACCTGGCCACGCCCAATTACCAGGATCTGGACGCGGCGGTGCCGGCCTTCATCGCCACCGCCATTTACACCGGCGGCGATGCCCATGTGCAGGCCGCCGGCCAGGCCGTACGCACCGGCGTGGCCTGGGTCGGCGGTGATTTCTTCGCCGTGCCCGGGCAGGCGCCGGCACGCGGCCGGTGGCTGCCGGCCGGCGGCCAGGCAGCCGAAGTCGTGATCAGCCACAGCTTGTGGCAGGGCCTACTGCAGGGGCGGGACGATGTTCTTGGCCATGGCCTGGCCATCGGCGAGCGCGACTACACCATCGTCGGCGTCATGCCGCAGGGCTTCGGCTTTCCCGATGGGGCCAGCGCCTGGCTGCCGATCGATCCGGCCTGGCTGGGCACCAGCCGCAGCGCGCACAACTGGCGCATGCTGGCCCTGCTCGATGCGCCTGCCAGCCTGGCCGTGGCCCGGCAGCAGGCCCAGGCCCTGGCCGACCGCCTGGTGGCACGCCACGGCGATGACATGACCGCGCGCGGCTTTGATGTCGCGCCACTGGAACAGGTGCTGGCGGCGCCGGTGCGCACGGCCCTGCTGGTACTCGCCGCCGGCGTTGGCCTGTTGCTGCTGATCGCGGTCAGCAACGCGGTCAACCTGCTGCTGTCGGTGGCGATGGCGCGGCGGCGCGAGGACGCGATCCGCGCCGCTCTGGGTGCCGACCGCTGGCGCCTGGGACGCCAGGCCCTGGCCGAAAACCTGCTGGTCTGCGGCCTGGCCTGGGCGGCCGGTGTGCTGATCGCGCTCGTCACCTTGCGCGGGTTGCTGGCCCTGTCGGCCGGCTCCCTGCCGCGGGCCGGGGAGGTCGCACTGACGCCGGCCCTGGTATCGGCCTCGGCGCTGCTGATGCTGGCCATTGCCGCGGTGTTGACCCTGGCCACGGCCTGGCGCCGCGATGCCCGGCCGCAGGCCACGGTGTTGCGTGATGGCGGTCGCGGCCAGTCCGAGGGCCGGGCCACGCAGCGCACGCGCGCCGGCCTGATGGTGCTGCAGACGGCGCTGTCGGCCTGCCTGCTGGTGGCGGCGGTGCTGGTCGGGCGCAGTTTCCTGGCACTGCTGGCGGTGGATCCGGGCTTTGATGCCAGCGGTGCGGTGCGTGTGCAGCTGAGCCAGCCCGACAGCGATCAGCGCCCGGCGCTGCTGGCCAATGCCGGCCGCTACCAGGCCCTGATCGGGGAACTGGCGGCGCTGCCCGGCGTCGCCGCGGTCGGTGGCAGCAATCGCCTGCCGCTCAGCGCTGGTGCCAATGGCGCCTTCTGGGACGACACCGTCACCGCCCTGGACACGACGCCGCCACCGCCGCTGGGCCAGGCCGAATTCGCCACCGCCAGCGGCGGCTGGTTCCAGGCCGCCGGCATCCCGCTGCTGGCCGGGCGCAGCTTCGGCCCCGGCGACGTGGCCGAGGGCAGCCATGTCGCCGTGGTCAGCCGCCAGCTTGCCGTGGCTACCTGGGGCAGCCCGGCCGCCGCCCTGGGCCAGCGCATCCAGGCCGGCAACATGGATGGCGACCTGCGCCTGCTGACCGTGGTCGGTGTGGTCGGCGATGTCCACGAGCGCCGGCTGGACCGGGCGCCGGCCGGCATGGTTTACCTCAACCTGGCCCAGCGCCCGAAGGCGACGGCGCAGTTCAACCTGGTGGTGCGCGGCCAGGTGCCGCTGACCAGCCTGATGCCGATGCTGCGGCAAGTGCTGGAGCGCGGCGCGGCGCAGATGCCGTACTCCCTGCAGCCGCTGTCCGAGCTGCGCACGCAGTCACTGGCGCAGCGCCGCTTCAATCTGGTGCTGTTGGCGCTGTTCGCCGCCAGCGC
>CAZUZT010000151.1:0-5567 GCA_964624575.1 uncultured Rhodanobacteraceae bacterium
CCAGATTCCGCAGGCGCTGGAGCAGTTGCCGGACCGCTACCGGCTGGACTGGCAACGCCGGCCCCTGCAGGCGGACGAAACCCTGCCCGAACTGGCCCGGGCGCACGACATCAGCGAGCAGTTCCTGCAACTGGTCAATGGCGGCACCGGCGCCAGCCCGCCAGAGGGCGAACCGCTGTGGCTGCCCGGCCGCCGCGATGATGCCGTGGCTGCCGCGCCGGCGCCTGTTGCCGGCCCCGTCGACGGCCCGATCCACATCGTGCGCGCCGGCGACAGCCTGTGGGCGATCGCCCGGCGTCATGGCCTGACCGTCAGGCAGCTGCTTGGCTACAATGGCCTGCATCACACACGCCTGCGTCCGGGCCAGCGCCTGCGCCTGGCGCCGCCTTGAATCTCGCCACCACCTGAACCCTTTTCTCCTGGAGGACACCGATGGGCTTTCTCGCCGGTAAACGCGCCCTGATCGTGGGCATCGCCAGTCAGCGTTCGATCGCCTGGGGCATTGCGCAAGCCATGCACAACCAGGGCGCGGAGCTGGCCTTCACCTATCAGAACGAGCGCCTGCGTGACCGCGTCGAAGACGCTGCAAAGACCTTCGGCTCGGACATCGTGCTGCCCTGCGATGTCGCCAACGATGACGAAATCGCCAACCTGTTCAGTACCCTGGGCGAACGCTGGGATGGATTGGATATCCTGGTCCACTCGGTCGGCTTTGCGCCGCGCGAGGCGCTGCAGGGCGAGTTCCTGGACGGCCTGACGCGCGAGAACTTCGGCATCGCCCACGATGTCTCCAGCTACAGCCTGGCCGCCCTGGCCAAGGCCGCCCGGCCAATGATGGCCGACCGCAACGGCGCCATTCTGACCATGACCTACCTGGGCGCGGTGCGCTCGCTGGCCAACTACAACGTGATGGGCCTGGCCAAGGCCAGCCTGGAATCCTGCGTGCGCTTTTTGGCCTACAACCTGGGCCCGGAAGGCACCCGGGTGAATGCGATCTCGGCCGGCCCGATCCGGACCCTGGCCGCATCCGGCGTCGGCAACTTCCGCAAGATGCTCGACCAGGTCAAATCGGTGACGCCCCTGCGGCGCAATGTCACCACCGAGGATGTCGGCAACACCGCCGCCTTCCTGTGCTCGGACCTGGCTGCCGGCATCACCGGCGAGATCACCTACGTCGACGCCGGCTTCAGCACCATCGGCATGGCCGGCGTCGAGTAGGCGTACGCTCGGCGATAAAGCTTCCCCCTTCGCGCGCGAAGGGGGATTGAGGGGATGCGCCGGGCGCGCAGCCCACGGCGAAAGTGCCTGCGCCGCCGCGCGGCACAGCATCCTCCCCAGCCCTTCCTTGAAGAAGGAGGGAGCCAACAAGAAGGGAGTATTGGTTGCTCGGGTGACGGATGGGCTGAACAGGCCGCTTGATGGTCCGTCGCCACCGGTTGCAAGCTCCACGAAAAAAGGCCGCCTTTACAGGCGGCCTTTATCGTGTCTGGACCCGGCCCGATAACCGGCCGGGCCAGTGTTGTTGCTTCCGGGTCAGTCGCCGAACAGGCTGGCCGTGTCCCGGCCGCCCGACATCTCGACCTTCTCGCCGCGGCGCAGACCGGCCAACAGACCTTCCTGCTCGGCTTGCATCAGCGATTGCGCCAACTGCTCGCGCACCTGGTCACGGCGCGCCTGCGCCACCGTCGCCGGATCACCGTCGACCACGGCCTGCAACTCGGCCAGCACGTAGCCGCCGTTGACTTCCAGCAATTGCTGCACCGGCGCCTGGCCCTGCGGCCGCGAAATACGGAACAGTTCCGCCACCACCGGCTGCTCGGGCACCGAGGCCATGCGGGTGATGCCGGAAACCGCTTCGACCTGGGCATCCAGCTCTTCGGCAAGGGCATCCAGATCCTCGCCCGCCTGCCAGCGCTCCAACAATGCCTCGGCCCGGGCCTGCAGGGCTTCCTGGTGGCGCTGGCGGACAATCTCCGAGCGGATCTGATCGGCGACCTCGGCCATCGGCCGCGGCTCGGGCCGCTTGTGCTCGCTCACGCGCAACATCAGCATCCGGTTGGCATCCAGGCTGATCGCCTCGCTGACATCGCCCTCGGTGAGTACCAGATCGGAGAATGCCGCCTGACGCACGGCCGGCGTGGCGAAGATGCCATGCATGCTGTTGCGGGTGAACGGGCCGGCGCTGCGCACCTCCAGGCCCAGGCTTTCGGCGGCCGATTGCAGGGCCCCCGGATCGGCATAGACCATGTCGGTGAGCTGGCCGGCACGCTCGGTGTACAGCCGCTCACGCTCACTGGCCAGGGTCTCATCCAGAAGCTGCTCGCGGACTTCGTCGAAGGAACGGACCTGCTCGGCCCGGACCGCGCGCAACCAGATCACGTGGTAGCCCTCGTCGGTGCGCACCGGGTCGGAGATCGTGCCTTCGTCCATCGCGAACAGGGCCTCGTCAAAGGCCGGCTCGGTCAGACCGCGCTCCAGCCAGCCCAGATCACCGCCCTGGGCGCTGGAACCCAGATCGGTGGAGTGCTCACGCGCCAGTTCGGCGAAATCGGCATCATCGGCGCGGGCGGCTTCGGCCAGTTCGCGCGCGCGCTCGACCGCAGCGCGCTGGGCGTCGGCATCACCGCCTTCGGGCTGGATCAGGATGTGCGAGGCCTGGCGCTGCTCCAGCGTTCCGAAACGTGCCAGCTCGCGCTCATAGCGCTCGCGCAGATCCTGTTCGGACGGGCTGAAATCCGGTTCCATGTCGGCGGCACCCACTTCCACGTACTCGACCATGACCGTCTCTTCGGTCATGAACCGGTCCTGGTTGTCGTCGTAGAACGCCTGCACCGCGGTCTCCTCGACCGTGTCATCGACGGCTTCGGCAGGCTCCAGCACGCGCAGCAGGCGGGCATCACGGGTCTGCTCGCTCAAGCGCAGGTAGGCATCGACTTCGGCGTCGGTGACCAGGGTGCTGGCGGCAACCGCCTGCGGCAATGCGCGCGCTGCCAGCTGGTCACGCAGGCGCTGCTCGAACATGGACGCCGACATGCGCTGGCTGGCCAGCCAGGTGCGATAGCTTTCCGGATCGAAATGACCGGCGACCTGGAACGCTTCCTCGTTCTGGATCACCGAGCGCAGCTGGCTGGCCGGCACCACCAGGCCCATGCGCTCATTGGCATTGCGCAGCACCGCCTCGTCGACCATTTGCTGCAGGATCTGCTCGCGCCACATCGGCTGGTCGAGAATCGACGGATCGAAGTCCTCGCCCATCATCTGGCGCATGTTCGACCGCCACACCTGGTAGCGCTGCTCGTAATCGGCCTGCTCGATGCGGCTGTCGCCGACCTTGGCGACATGGGTGTCGACACGCGAGGTGAAGTAGTCACCGATCCCGAAGAAGGTCAGCGCAAACAACGCCACGAAAAGGATGATGAGCATGAACCAGCTCGAGGACTTGTTGCGAATCAGTTGCAGCATGCCGATGGGTCCGGTGGTCAGGGGGCAAACCGCCATTGTAGCGGCAGGCGGACATCCCTGTGCAGGATCGGTGAACGCAAAAGGGCGGCTGTGACGGCGCTGGCTTGGGCGGCATCGTCCGGGTCGCGGAATGAGTCAGCGGATCACCCGGCAACCGGTGGCGATCACGGGGCATTCAAAGGCAGTGCACGTCATGACCGGCTGCGGGCGATGCGCCCTCTGGCATGGGAAGAAGGTCGAGCAGTCGCTGGAATCTGCCGATGCGGGCAGCCTGACTCCCGGTTCCGATGTCGAAGCCCATTTTGCCGCCCACCGCGCAGCGAGCCGCACCCGCATGGCTGAACGTGAATGACACAGCCCCCCCCGGCAACTTCCAAACAGGGCGACAGCATTGCCACGGCACGGGCGTGGCGCCCAAAAGCAAACAAAAATGGTGGGCCCAGCAGGGCTCGAACCTGCAACCAACGGATTATGAGTCCGCTGCTCTAACCGATTGAGCTATAGGCCCGTA
The DNA here is from genome assembly GCA_964624575.1 of uncultured Rhodanobacteraceae bacterium. Lineage (GTDB taxonomy): Bacteria > Pseudomonadota > Gammaproteobacteria > Xanthomonadales > UBA2363 > Pseudofulvimonas. The sequence continues at coordinate 3,974 of CAZUZT010000151.1, forward strand.
CTGTGCGCGGGGAGCGACGCCGGCCGATCTGCAGACCGCCGCCATGCCGGGACGATCCTGGCAGGATGCCTGCGCATGGAATGTCACGGGCCGAAGAATCCACCAGGGAACCATTGATCGTTGGCACCGGGTCCGGTGGTGCCACTTCACTGATCCGAACGGACGGACATTGTAGCCAGCCCGGCCGCCGTGCGGTACGGATTCCCGTGCCCAACAACCGGGAACATCAGCCAGGCGCATCGAACGGGAGCCGGCGATGGCTGCGTCATTGGCACCGGCACCGCCCTGCCCGGAGTCTCATCCCCTCAGGGGCTGACCACCGGCGGCAGCACCTTGCCTGCAGCATGGCGACGCGTGCGCCGACGGCAATGCCAGCGATACAGGCTGGGTGCCAGCAACGGCGCCAGATAGCCACCGATCAACACCAGGCACAGGCCGGCGAACAGCAGCGGCTCGGACCAGCCCAGGTGCCAGGCCAGTACGCCTAGCAGGCCCGAGGCCAGCATCAGGCCATGCAGCACCGCCACCGTCGCCGGCACCGACAGCCCGAGACGCGACAGCAGATGATGGAAATGCGTGCGGTCGGGAGCAAACGGACTGCGGCCGCGTTGCAGCCGGCGCACGAACAGTGACAGGGTATCGGCCGCCGGAATGATCAGGATCCAACCGATGGTGAGCGGGTAGACGCTGGCCGATTCGGCCGTGGCGATGGCAATCGCCAGCCAGGCCACCGCCAGGCCGAGCATCATGCTGCCCGAGTCGCCCATGAACGCCTTCAGGCTGCCGCGCATCGGCAACCGGTAGTTGAACAGCAGGAAGCCACCCGTGGCCGCGGCCAGGGTCAGGCAACCGACCACCAGCTTGGGCGGTGCGCCATCCAGCCAGCCGACCAGGGCCAGCAGCAGGCAGATGATCGCCACCGCGCCGCCGGCCAGGCCGTCCAGGCCATCGGCCATGTTCACGGCATTGACCATCAGCACCATGCACAACACGGTGAACGGCAGGGAAAAGGCACCCAGCCCCATCCGGCCCAGGCCGAACAGGTCGCCTACCACCGTGATCTCCACGCCGCTGCCAATCACCAGGCCGATGGCAATGACAACCTGCAAGAGCAGCTTGCGCACGGCCGCAACATCGCGCAGATCATCCCAAAGACCAAGCACCAGCATGGCGGTCATGCTCAGCAGCAACGGCGCCAGCGCCAGCCGCAGCCCGTCCTGGGGCAGCACCACCAGCATGAAACCCAGAAAAATGGCCAGGCCACCGGTCAGTGGCACGGCTCCGCAATGCCGCTTGCGCGCACTGGGCAAATCAACCAGGCCGCTGCGGATCGCCGGACGATGCAGACAACAAACCACCAATGCAGAAGCCAGAAAAGCGACTCCCGATGTCGCCGAGACTTCCATAGTCCCCTCCTCCCTTACAATCCCACCAGCCCCCTGGTTGCCTTCTTGTACATGCGTGAAACCGTTGCCGGATACCGCAAGCCACTGCTAACAGGCCAACCCCAAAAAAAGAACCGCGTGCCGTGACCCCCGGCTGGCGCGTCAACCACGGGCCAGTCTGCCATAGATCCGCAGAAAACGGGGGACAG
>CAZUZT010000152.1:0-5514 GCA_964624575.1 uncultured Rhodanobacteraceae bacterium
TCGCCAGCCGGCAATGGGCCAAGGCAACAAGCAATGGGGAAGTGGTCGGGAAAACAGGTTGGTGCCGCTTGTCCGACTCGAACGGACGACCTACCGCTTACAAGGCGGTTGCTCTACCAGCTGAGCTAAAGCGGCACAGGCTGCGGATTGTAACGCGCAGCGGGCCCGGTTCGGCCAGCAGCGGGTGACTGTCCCAAAATTGTCCCGCCTGGCCGTGCGGGAGCTGCCTGCAGGAATCAGTCGCCGCTGGCCGGAGCTGCTGCGGCCATATCGGCGTCGACCAGGCGATTGCCGATGCTCACCGTCACCGCCGGCCCGTCGTCGGGCGCAACGCTCATCACGGCCGGCTCGGGAGCATTGGCCAGAGCGATGATCTGGCCGCTGGCGTGGTCGGTCCAGGGTCCGTCCGCCTCCGCGCTGGCCAGGGACCATTGGATATCAACGACCTGGCGGCCGGCATCATCGACAAAGACACGATCGACCAGGACATCGGCCTGGTACTGGTCATGCCCCTCGTTGCCGATCCGGACCGATGCCGACCTGCCTTCGATGACGGTGATCAGCGGGCTGATGACGATCTCCCCGTCCATCTGCACCTCCAGTGCCAGCTCGACGAGGGCCGCGTTGCTATCAGCCTGGGCATGCGGGACGAGGACGGGCAATGACAGCGCGACGGCAAGCAGGGCAAGGAACCGGTTCATGGGGGACACTCCGCTGGATTATTGTGAAGGGTGTGGACTTATACCATCCCCCCCCCGAATACCAGCAGCGGCTGGCGCCGGCAACACCGCGCCGCCGCCATGACGGAACCTTTGCCCGGGCCGCCACTAGACTGCGAAGCCATTGATCGGCAACAGGGCAGGTTATGACTGGATTGGCACGTGTGCTTCTGGCGCTGGCCCTGGCTTGGACCGGGCTGGCTGCAGACCTGCAGGCCGAGGAGGTCGGGCCGGCGGCAATTGAATCGGCGCGCGCCGGGCTGGCCGGTTCCGGCATCACGCCCGAGCAGCGCCAGCAGGCCGAGGCCGAACTGGTCGCCGCCGAAGAGCATCTGGCCGGCCTGGCGCGGGTGCACACGCACCTGGGTGAATTGCAGGAAGAACTGGCCGGCCTGCCGGCCCAGGCCGAACGCCTGCGCCGCGCCCTGACGGCCGACAGTGACGCGGCCCTGCAGGCCTGGCTGTCACGGCTGCCGGCGCGAGCCGATGTCGCCACCCTGGAAGTGCTGCTGGAGGGCGAGCGCAGCACGATCGCCGGCCTGTATGCCGACATCGAGCGGGTCTCGGCCGACCTGGCCAATGCCGTATCCACGCCGATGCAGACCCTGCAGTCCCAGGCTGATCTGCGCCAGCGCATCGATGAACTGGCCACGCCCCTGGCGTCGGTGCCGGACCAGACCGAACCGCTGGCACAGGCACGCCGGCTGCGCCGCAATGCCGAGCTGCAACTGCGCCGGGCGGAGTTGGAATTGCGCCAGCTGGAACAAACCGCCGCCGGCCCGCGCCAGCAGGTGCTGGACTTGCGGCTGCGCGAATTGCGTCAGCGCCTGGCCGGGCACCAGCCGCGGCTGAGCCTGCTGCAGGAGCGTATCGCCGCCGCCGGCCGTGCCGAACTGGAAGACCTGCTGGTGCGCCTGGAAGCGGTCGAGGCCGCCAGTCCGACCGGCATCGACCATGTCGCCAGCCGCCTGGCCGCCGACAACCGGGAACTGGGCCAGCGGCTGCTCGCCGATCATGCGCAGCTCGATCGGGAACGCAGCCAGCGCAATGACGCCCTGGCCGAGGGCGAGCACCTGGCCGAGACCTTACGCAATACCCGCGCCCGACTGGAACTGGGCGGCCGCAGTGAACAGGTCGGGCATTGGCTGTGGCTGGAACGCAGCCGGTTGCCGGCCCGCGCCCGTCTGCAGGAACAGCTCGACCAGGTGCGGACGACGCTGGCGCAGCTGCGCGTGGATCTGGTCTGGATCAACGAAGAACAGACCGGATTGGGCAATATTCCCGCCGCCGTAATGCGCCTGCGTGCGGAAACCGGGCTGGCCGAAGACGAGCCGGCGCTGCCCGACCCCCAGACCGTCGGCGCTGAGCGCGATGCAGCCGGCGTGGAATCGACGATCACTGATCCGACCGCCGCCGGCAGCGACATCATGGCCGCCTGGGCCTCACTGCTGCGCCAGAAAGCGGAGCTGTTGCAACGGCTGGAAGAACTTCAGCGGCGCCGCATCACCGCCCTGCAACAGTTGCAATCGCAACTGGTAACGCAACTGGCCGACAGCCAGGCATTGGCGGCGGTGCTGGATCGGCATCTGTTGTGGACGCCCAGCCATGGCCCGGTCAATGGCAGTTGGCTGGCGACGGTGCCGGCCGGGCTGTATGACCTGGTCAAGCCGTCGCGCCTGCAGGACACCGTGCGCCTGAGCGGGCGCGCCATCGCCGCCACGCCCCTGCCCTGGCTGGCCAGCGCCCTGCTTGTTGGCCTGCTGCTGGCTTTCCGGCGTCGCGCCGCGGCCGCCATCCAGGCGCTGGCGCAACCGGTGCGGCAGGTGCGCAACGACCGTTACCGTCACACGCTGGCCGCCCTGGCCTGGACCGCCATTGCGGCCCTGCCCTGGGCCCTGCTCGCCTGGCTGGCGGGGCAGTTGCTGATGACCGTGGGCCTGGCCGGTCGCTACAGCCATTCGCTGGGCGCCAGCCTGGTGTTGCTGGCGGCACCGGTGTATGGCCTGGACCTGCTGCGCTGGCTGTTGCGTGAGCGCGGCCTGGCCCAGGCCCATCTGCGCTGGACCAGGAGCCGGCGCCAGGCCTTGATGAGCGCATTGCGGCTGCTGGCGCCAGTCCTTCTGATGGCCGGTTTCATCATCATCCTGGCCTTTGAACGCAACCAGCTTCTGGCAGTGGATGTGCAGGCGCGGCTGGCGACGGTGGTGCTCACCGGCACCGCCGCCTGGGTGCTGTGGAGGCTGCTGGCGCCCGATGCGCTGTGGTCTTCCCGGATCGTGGAGACCGAGCCGCGGCGACTGCACCGGATCGTGCGCCTTGGCCTGCCGGTACTGGTGGCCGCGGTCGGCCTGCTGGCCCTGCTGGGTTACCTGTACACCAGCCTGGTTCTGCTGCAGGCGCTGGCCTGGAGTGCCGCGCTGGCGCTGACCGTGGCCCTGGTCAACGGTCTACTGGCGCGCTGGTTCCTGCTCGGTGAACGCCGGTTGGCCCTGTGCCGCCTGGAACAGCGCCGCCAGGCCACCGCCGACGAAGAAGGCACCCTGATCGCCGAAGCCGAGGAGGACCTGGCGCTGAAGACGGTCAATGCCCACACCCGCCGCCTGCTGCGGGCGCTGCGCCTGAGCCTGCTGGTCGTGGGCCTGGTCTGGGTCTGGTCGGAAGTGCTGCCGGCGGCGGCGCGTCTGGACGATGTCACGCTCTGGCATTTCCAGCAGACCGGTGCCGATGGCAGCCGCGTGGCTATCCCGGTCAGCCTGCTGGCCGTGCTCAGCGGCGTGGTGGTGCTGGTGCTGACCACGATTTCCGCGCGCAACCTGCCCGGTCTGGTCGAGCTGGGCCTGGCCCGCAGCCGCATGGATGCCGCCACCCGCTACGCCGTCACCAGCCTGTTCCGCTACGGCATCGTGCTCGCCGGCGTGCTGCTCGGGCTGAGCCTGCTCGGGCTGCGCTGGTCACAGTTGCAATGGCTGGTGGCCGGTCTCACCGTCGGCCTGGGTTTCGGCCTGCAGGAGATCTTCGCCAATTTCATTTCCGGCCTGATCCTGCTGTTCGAACGCCCGTTCAAGGTCGGCGACACGATCACCATCGGCAGCAAGACCGGCGTCGTGACCCGTATCCGAACCCGCGCCACGACCTTGCGCGATGGCGACGGCAAGGAGACCTTCATCCCGAACAAGGCCTTCATCACCGGCGAGCTGACCAGCTGGTCACCGTCCGCGACCACCACCTCGTTCGGCATCGAGTATTCGGTGCCCTACGGCACGGATATCGACCAGGTCCACGAGCTCGCCCTGCAGGCGGCGCGCGAGAACCTGCGCGTGCTCTCCGAACCGCGCCCGGCCAGCCTGTTCAAGCATTTCGGTGACAGCACGCTCGGCTTCGAGTTGCGCGTCACCCTGGGCCCACTGGCGAACCAGGCGCAGGCGCGGAACGAGATCGCCACCCGCCTGCTGGAACTGTTCACCGAGCACGGCATCGCGATGGCCTTCCCGCAGCTGGGCGTGCATGTGCATTCAATGCCTGGGACCGGTCAGGCGCCGCCTGGGACCGGTCAGGCGCCGGCGTAACGCTCGCCCTGGCCGATCCAGCGCCGGATCAGAATCTGCACGGCGCCGCCATCGTCGGCGATCAGGGAGTCGGCCAGCTCGGCAACCTCCGGCAGCAGCTCGGCATCGCGCACCAGGTTGGCGATGCGGAAGCCGGCCAGCCCGGTCTGGCGGGTGCCCAGCAGTTCGCCGGGGCCGCGCAGTTCCAGGTCTTCCTGGGCGATACGGAAGCCGTCGTTGCTCTGGCGCAGGATCTCCAGCCGCTGCCGGGCCAGGGCCGACAGCGGCGGCTGATAGAGCAGCACGCAGGCCGATTCGGTGCTGCCACGGCCCACCCGGCCACGCAACTGATGCAACTGCGCCAGGCCCAGGCGCTCGGCGTTCTCGATCACCATCAGGCTGGCGCGCGGTACATCGACGCCAACCTCGATCACCGTCGTCGCCACCAGCAGGTCGGTATCGCCGGCCTGGAAGGCGGCCATCGCCGCTTCCTTGTCGGCGCCCTTCAGCCGGCCGTGGACCAGGCTCACGCGCAGATCCGGCAAGGCCGCTGTCAGCTGTTCGTAACGCTGCTGCGCCGCCTGCGCCTGCAACTGCTCGGACTCTTCGATCAGGGTGCACACCCAGTAGGCCTGGCGGCCGCTGGCGCAGGCGGCACCGATGCGCGCCACGACCTCGTCCAGGCGGCTGCCGGCGATGGCCACGGTAGTGACCGGGGTGCGCCCGGGCGGCAGCTCGTCGATCAGCGACAGGTCCAGGTCGGCATAGGCGGCCATGGCCAGGGTGCGCGGGATCGGCGTGGCGGTCATCACCAGCTGGTGCGGCACCTCGCCATCGGCGATGCCCTTGTCCCGCAGGGCCAGGCGCTGGTGGACCCCGAACCGGTGCTGTTCGTCGACGATGGCCAGGCCCAGCCCAGAAAACTCCACGCCTTCCTGCATCAGGGCATGGGTGCCCAGGGCCAGCGGCGCGCCGCCGGCGATTTTCGCCAGCGCACGTTCCCGGGCACGGCCCTTGATCCGGCCGGTCAGCCACACCGGTTCCAGCCCGAGCGGCGTGAACCAGGCAGCGAAATTGCGTTCGTGCTGGCGCGCCAGCAATTCGGTCGGCGCCATCACCGCCACCTGGACGCCGGCTTCGATCGCCTGCGCCGCCGCCAGGGCGGCAACCACGGTCTTGCCCGAGCCGACATCGCCCTGCACCAGGCGCAACATCGGCCGGCCGGCGGCCAGGTCGGCGGCAATCTCGTC
>CAZUZT010000153.1:0-5444 GCA_964624575.1 uncultured Rhodanobacteraceae bacterium
CGTGGCGGTGCCGGACAGGGTCTGCAGGAAGTTCAGGGCGCAGCGTTCGGCGCTGACCAGGGCGCGGACATCGGCATGGATGGTGAGCAGCACCTGTTCTTCGGCAACCACCTCGCCATCACGGGCACCCAGTTCGAAACGCGCCTGCGGATCCAGGGCGGCGAAGCAACGCAAGGCCCACGGCAGGCCGCAGACCACCGCGTCCTCGCGGGCCCGGATCTGCGCCCGCGCCGGCCGCGTCGGCAGCAGGGCGGCACTGAGGTCGCCGCTGCCCAGGTCTTCGGCCAGGGCGCGCTCGACATCGGCCTGGATCACGGTCTCGGCCGGCGGTTCCAGGCCCGGGCTGCAGCAGGCGGCCAGGGCGTCGGCAAGCGCCAGGGCCATCAGTCGGGCAGATCGTTGAACTGCACGGTGCCGATGGCCTCATCGGCGAGCAGCACCGGGATGCCATCCTCGACCGGATACAGCACCTGGCCGTCGTCGGTCTGCAGGGCGTCGTCCAGGCTGCCGGTCCGAGGCTGGCCATCCACCGTCAGCACGCCACCGGCGGCGATGGCCTGGTTGATCGCCACCAGGCGTTTGCGGCCGACGCTGTGCAGCGGCCGCTTGCTGACCGGGCAGCACAGAATATCCAGCAGGCGTTGATCGACCATTGTCAGGCCCAGGCAGGTTGGGGAACAGGCGGCAAGCATACCCAGCCGGAGCCGTGCTTGACCATGGAGCCGGGCAGTCCGACGCCGGGACGGGGACCGGCACCGGCAATGGCATGGCTGCCAGCCAGCCGCGTATAATCGGCGCCGTGTCGACTCCGCCTCCCGCCGATGCCGCGCCCCGCGGGCGTTGGCCAAAACGAATCCTGAAATGGTCCCTGGCCGCGTTCTTCGGAATGGGGCTGCTGGCCGTGCTCGCGGCCGCCACCATGTACTGGCTGATCGCCCCGACCCTGCCGTCGGTGGCCTCGCTGCGCGAAGTGGAGTTGCAGGTGCCGCTGCGGGTGGAAACCCATGACGGCCTGCTGATTGCCAATTTCGGCGAGATGCGGCGCATGCCGGTGCGCATCGAGGAGGTGCCGGCCTGCATCAGGCACGCCTTCCTGGCGGCCGAGGATGCCCGCTTCTACGAGCACCCGGGCATCGACTGGCGCGGCATCTTCCGTGCCGTCTGGCTGCTGGGCACCGGCCACGAAGGCCGGGTGCCGGGCGGCTCCACCATCACCCAGCAGGTGGCGCGCAATTTCTTTTTGAGCTCGGAATACAAGATCAAGCGCAAGCTGTCGGAAATCCTGCTGGCGCTGCGTATCGAGCGCGAACTGGAAAAAGACGAGATCCTGCAGCTGTACCTGAACAAGATTTTCCTGGGCCACCGCTCCTACGGCATCGCCGCGGCCGCCGATTTCTATTACGGCAAGACGCTGGACCAGTTGGGGCTGACCGAATGCGCGATGCTCGCCGCGCTGCCCAAGTTTCCCTCCACCGGCAATCCGATCAACCGGCCGGACCGGGCCATGGAGCGGCGCAACTACGTGCTCGACCGGATGCTGGAGGTCGGCTACATCGATGCCGCCACGCACGCCGAGGCGATCGCCCTGCCCGATCACGCCCGGCCGCATGAATCCCCGGCCGAGATCAATGCGCCCTACCTGGCCGAAATGGTGCGGATGGAAGCGCTGGCGCGCCTGGGCGAGCGGGCCATGGAAGACGGCTATACCGTGGTCACCAGCCTGGACAGCCGCATGCAGCACGCCGCCAACGAGGCGGTGCGCGAGGGCATCATCAATTACGACCGGCGCCACGGCTACCGCGGCCCGGAAGCGCAACTGGATCTGGCCAACAGCGATCCAGCCCTGCGCTGGCGCCTGGATCCGCTGGCCGGCCGCTTCAACATCGCCGGATTGCATCCGGCGCTGGTGCTGGCCGCCGATGCCGCCACCGCCGAGCTTGAGCTGCGCGGCGGCGATGTCATCGGCCTGGACCTGGACGCGGTGAAGTGGGCGCGCGAGTTCCGCACCGTCTCGGCTCGTGGCCCGGAACCGTCGCGGGTCGATGCCGTGCTCACCCCCGGAGATGTCGTGCGGGTCTACATCGACGAGGAGGACACCTGGCAGCTGGGCCAGATGCCCGATGTGCAGTCGGCGCTGGCTGCCATGGACAGTGAATCCGGTGCCGTACGCGCCCTGGTCGGCGGCTTCAGTTTCGCCCTGAACAAGTTCAACCGCGCCACCCAGAGCGCGCGCCCGCCCGGCTCCAGCTTCAAGCCGTTCGTCTATTCGGCGGCCTTCGATCGCGGCTTCAATCCCGGCAGCATGGTCAACGACGCACCGATGGTGCTGCCCGACCCGTCGCAGCCGGACGGCTGGTGGCGGCCACGCAACGACGATGGCGGCTTCATGGGGCCGATGCGCCTGCGCGAGGCCATGGTGCGCTCGCGCAACCTGGTCTCGGTGCGCCTGCTGGAAGCGATCGGCGCCCGCGCCGGCCGCGACTACATGCTCAAGTTCGGCTTCGCGCAGGAATCACTGCCGCCGAACCTGTCGCTGGCCCTGGGCACCAGCGCCGTGGCGCCGCTGACCATGGCGCGTGGTTTCGCCACCTTCATCAATGGCGGCCGACTGGTCGAGCCCTGGTTCGTCGAGCGCATCATCGACCGTCATGGCCAGGTCGTCTACGAGGCCGAGCCGCTGCTGGCCTGCGATCCGTGCCCGGCGCAGGTGCCGGCGGAACAGATCGCGCCGGAGGTGATCGATCCGCGCAATGCCTTCCAGATCCAGAGCATGCTCAAGGACGTGATCGTGCGTGGCACCGGTTCCGGCGCCCGGGTTATCGGCCGGCCGGACATCGGTGGCAAGACCGGCACCACCAACGAATTCCGCGATGTCTGGTTCTCCGGCTTCGGTGCCCACCTGGTGGCCACGGTCTGGGTCGGTTTCGATGATTTCTCGCCACTGGGCCCGGGCGAATTCGCTTCGCGCAATGCCTTGCCGATCTGGACCAAGTTCATGCAGGTGGCGCTGCAGGGCATTCCGGAAATGGAAATGCCGGTACCCGAAGGCCTGGTCCGGGTGAGCCTGAACAAGCACTCGGGCACCCTGGCCGCCAATGGCGACCAGAACGCCATCACCGAACTGGTGCGGCGCGAGGACATGGAGCTGCTGCGCCATGGCCAGGGCATTCTCGGCGGCGTCACGGCCGAAGAAGAAGCCGCCTACGACATCTTCTAAAACCGGCCGGCGGCATCGGCCGCCGCCCGGTTGCCTGTTTTTTCACGCCGCTGCGTACCGGTCACAAGCCAGTGTGTCGACGCCCTCACCAGTCGCCGCCGGGACTGATTGCCACAGATTTTCACAACCACCATGGACAACCCGACCAGCGACCCGCAGATGCGCAGCCGTGTCGCCCTGCAGGCGGCCCGGCTGATGCACGAACACGGCATCACCGACCCGCTGCAGGCCGGCCGCAAGGCGGCCCGGCAACTGGGCGCCGACCCGGTCACCGCCCTGCCCGATCCCGAACAGGTCATCCAGGCCTTGGCCGAACACCGGCGCCTGTTCGCGGTGCCGCTGCCGGCGGTCGAACATGGCCGGATGCTGCAGCAGGCGATCGAGGCGATGACCCATCTGGCGCCGTTCCGGCCACGCCTGGTCGGCAGCCTGCTGGACGGCGTCGCCGATCCCCAGGTGCCGATCGGCCTGCACCTGTTCAGCGACGACCCCGAAGCCGTCGGCCACTGGCTGGCCGACCAGCGCATCTCCTGGCGCCAGGACGATCGCCGCTTCCGCCTGGACCGCAAACGCAGCCTGACCGTGCCGACGCTGCAGGTGCATATCGACGACCAGGATTTCGAACTGGTGGTGTTCACGCTCGACGGCCTGCGCCAGGCGCCAATCGACCGGACCACCGCACGACCGATGGCCCGCGCCGGGCTGGCGCGGGTGCGCGAGCTGCTGGCTGCGATCGACGCGCCGGCGGCGGACTGATTCCTGCAGTTGATCCGGCCTTGGATCAGGGTCCGGATCCGGTCATCGCCAACCGCGATACGACCGCCCGGCAAAGTCTGGACCGATACCGCCTGAATTTACGCACATCCGCCCAGCCGGCAACCGCGGCCGATTACGGCAGCGGGTCAATCAGGCACGGATTGTCGCCGGCCGGCGGCAGCGCCGCGCCTGCCGGCCGCGGCCAGCCGATGTCATGGAGCAGTTCCACGCCCAGACCGAGCTGGTCGAAGTGGTCGCGGGCGATGCGTGGCGCCATCAGCAGCGGCGGCTGGGCGCTGGCATGGAAATGCGACACCGACGAGCCCGGCTCGGCTTCGTCTGGTGCGTACATGCGCAGGCAGCCGGCAGCGGTACCGGCCAGCTCCGCGGCGCGGTCAAACGCCAGCGCCAGGGGCTGCCGGACCAGGGCCCGACGGAAGGTCTGGCCGGTACGGCCCGTCACCATCACCGCCGGAATCGTGATCCCGGGGGCCTCGCCGCCCATTGCCGGCGGCACGCCGTCTTCGTTATTGACAATCACCGCAGCCACCGCGCCATGGGCCTGGGCATGGGCGACCTTCTCGACGAAGGTGCAGGTGCCGCGTTCGATCAGGGCAATCCGGCCGGCCAGCCGGGCACCGTTGACGAATGGCACCTGGCAGCCGTCGGCGCGATCACCGACGCCATCATTGACCGCCGCCACCCTGGCCATCAGCCCGTCCGGCCAGGGCGCGCCGAACTGCGCCAGGCCCAGTTCGTCGATGACCGCGGCACCGCGCGCGCCCGGCGCGACCAGCACCGGCGCCGCCGCCAGCACCTGCTCCAGGCGCTGGTTGACCTGTTTGCCGGTCCAGACCAGGTGCGGGTCGTTGCGCGCCGAAACCGCGCGATCAAGGTCAGTCAAGTGGCGCCAGTGGCGCTGCAGGCCGAGGTCGTACAGGTAGTTGGCCCAGACCGTGGGGCTGGCCGCTTCCGGGTAACTGCCCTCATCGACATCGATCAGCGAAACAAAACCCAGGCCGTGCGCCAGCTCGTGCAGGGCCACCGGCAGCAGGGCGATGCGGTCTTCCGGCACCGGTTGTTCCGGATCCAGGCCATACCACCAGCCGCTGATGCCCTCGCGGCAGCCCAGGTCGATGGCCAGATTGAAGCTGGCCACGATATCGACCTCATCGGCGACCAGGTCGCTCCCGGCCAGGGCATTGGCCAGCGCCACCGGATAATGGGTATTGGGCCGCGGCGCGCCGGCAAAGTCCCGCACGACATAGGTCGGGCCGGCCCAGCCCAGTACGGTGCGGTCCGCCTCGCAGGGCAGCTGCGCCAGTTCGATTTCAACGCGGATCGGCACCGGGCTGGCGATGCGTTCGGCCCAGATCGCCGCCGCGTGTTGCAACACGCGCAGCCGCTGCTGGCCCAGGGTGGCGGCCTGGTTGTCACCGGCACCCGGATCGGCCGGCCGGCCATCATTGAA
>CAZUZT010000154.1:0-5428 GCA_964624575.1 uncultured Rhodanobacteraceae bacterium
CAATCCGATCATTGAGCCGGTGACCTGGGGCCAATTGCGCCAGACCCAGGTCAGCATCGAAACCGGGATCGGCCTGCTGGTGGCCGTCGCCCTGCTGGCTGCCGCGATCTGGCTGCGCCGCTACCGCGACGACAGCTGAGCCCGTCGCCGCACACCGTGGTCGCCAGCGCCGGGGCCGGCTGGCGGCAAAGGCACATCCGGCCGTTCGGGCGACCGGCTCGGGCGCCGACTCAGGCGGCGGGCCGCGGTGCCAGCACTGAAACCACCGCCCGGAAGCGCTCCAGGGTCAGCGGCTTGCTTTCGTGGCGATCAAAGCCAGCATCCAGCGCCATGCGCCGGTCGCGCGGCATGGCGTAACCGGAAACGGCCACCATCGGAATATCCTGCAACTGCGGGTCGGCCCGCACCTGGCGGGCGACCTCGTAACCATCCATCACCGGCAGGCCGATATCGCACAGCACCAAGTCGGGCATGACCCGGGCCATCAGCGCCAGCCCTTCCGGCCCGGACTGCGCGTTGCTCACCTGATGGCCATCCAGCGCCACCATCGTCGCCAGCATGTGCCCGACATCGGCGTTGTCGTCGATGATCACGATACGCAGGCCGGCATCGTTCGGCGTCCCGGGCCCAGCACCGTCATTACCGGCTTGGCCGGTATGACCGCTGTCGGCGCGGGGTGCCGTTGCCACGCCGACCGGCGCGAGATCGTCGTTGAGAGCGGCAGCGGCGGCGGACACGGCGGCGACAGGGCCGGCAGCCTGCGCCGCGCCCTGCGTTGCCAGAGATTGGCCGGAACCGGGATCGGCCACGGGAATCACCCGTGGCAAGCGGACCTGGAACCGGCTGCCCCGGCCCTCGCCGGCGCTTTCAGCCTGCACGCTGCCGCCATGCAGTTCCACCAGTGACTTGACCAGCGCCAGACCCAGGCCCAGACCGCCGCTGCTGCGGTCAAGCGGCAACACGCCCTGGCTGAAGGGCTGGAACAGGCGTCCGATCAGCTCTGACGACATGCCGATTCCGTCGTCCTGGATGCTCAGCTCCAGTTGCTGGGCATCGCCGTCGGCGACCTGCGCCTTTACGGAGACTTGGCCGTCCTGGCCGGTGAACTTGGTGGCATTGGCCAGCAGATTGTCGACAATCTGGCGCAGGCGGGCGGGATCACCATCGACCAGCAGCGGCTGCGATGGCAGGTCCAGATCCAGATGCAGCGCCTTGGCCTGGATCCGGCTGCGGTTGTCATCGACACAGGCACGCACGATCGCGGCCAGGTCGACCCGTTCATTGCGCAGCACGATCTTGCCGCGGGAGATGCGCGTGATGTCCAGCAGATCGTCCACCAGCCGGCCAAGCTGGGTGCTTTGCCGGAGCGCCACGGCCAAGGCCGAGCGTGATTGCGCGGTGTCCGTGCCACGCTGGTTGAGCACTTCCAGGCCGGCACTGAGCGCCGCCATCGGGTTGCGCAGTTCGTGGGCCAGTGCGCTGAGGAACTGGTTCTTGCGCTGGTCAGCCTCGGCCAGGGCATCGGACTGCTGCTGCAGGCGCAGGTTCTGCTGTTCAAGCGTCTTTTTGTTGCTGAGCAGCAGCCGGTTCTGGTTCTGGATCTTCTCGTTGCGCTCGCGCACCTCATCCAGCAGGCGCTGCGCCCGCTGGTAAGTGGCGATGTTCTCGAAGCCGATGGCCAGTTGCAGCACGGCCGGCTCCACGAAGGCCAGCCAGTCGTCGTCGAAGCGGTTGCGCGAAACCAGCAGCAGGACGCCATGCAGGCGATCCTGGAACATCAGCGGCATGGCGATGGCCGAGCGCAAGACGGTACCGGCGTGGCTGGCCGGCGGTGGATCACGTGGCGTGTCCGATTTGCCGCCGTCGCCGGCAAGCTCTTCGACGACGACCCGTTCGCGACGGGTGCGCGCCTGCTCGACCAGGGCCAGGCAAGGCCCGATGTCCAGACGCTCCCCGGACAGTCCGTAACTGGCAACGGCCTGCAATGGCTGCCTGGCGGACGGTGCAACGTAGATCACGCCCGCCTCGGCATGCATGCCGTCGCCGATCGCCGCCAGGGCCGCGCTGGCCATGTGTTCGCGGTCGAAGCCGGCGGCGGTGGCACGGGCCACCCGGCCATCGGCACTGAGCCGTCGCTCACGCCGCTCGATGGCGTCGGCGGCATCGCCAAACGCCTTGCCCAGCAACAGGATTTCGTTGCGCCGGGCGACCAGGCCCGATTCCGCCCAGCGCTTGAGCGCCAGCGCCGGCCGCCGGTCACCGGCCGCCAGGGCCTTGGCCACGCTGAGCAGCGAGCGCGCCGGCTGGCGGATCGACAACAACACCAGCAGGACGAAGCCGCAGGCGATCGCCAGGATCAGCAGGCCGCCCCAAAGCAGACTGCGCGTGGCCCGGGTCTGCAGGCGGTTCGCGCTGTCCAGGGCATCGGCGGCACGGTCGGCCTGGACACGGTCGAAGCCGAGTACGGTATCGGCCATGGCCACGGCCAGATCGGTGACCGCCTGCCCGTCGGCGTGCGCCGGGGGATCGGCGGCAATATGCGCCACCAGGGCCTCAAGCCGGTCCAGCTGGTCGGACAGCGTGGCCTGGAATCGGCGCAGGGCCGGATCATCGGCATCGTCCCGGTTGCCGGCCAGGCCCTCGGCAGCCTGTCGGATCCTGGCCGTCAGATCCGTCACCTGCAGCCGGTTGGACGCCGTCGGCGCCAAGGCAAAGGTATGCAGTGCGGCGGTCCCAGCCAGGATTGACCGGCCAAGATCATCGACCGAGCGCGCCATCAACACCGCATTTTCACGCAGCGCCTGCTGTTGGCCGGCATCGCGGTGCTGGCTGTAGAAGGCGGCCAGCACCAAGGCAATGACCACCAGGGCCAGGACCACGAAACCGATGCCCAGGCGCTGGCCGACGCTGACATCGAACAGGCGGTATAGCTGGCGCTCAGGCATCGGCGCGGCTCCGCGGAGCGTGGCGGCAATATCGGCTCGGCGCCCGGAACCGGGACGCAGCCGGCTGCGCGTGAACACGACAGGTCGCGGGCAGCCGTGCGTGGATACGGCCTGGTCCGCCCCCACGGACCGCTTGGATTCGAGGATTCTTCACCCGTATTTCGTGCTCCACCGCAAACCCGGCCACGCCGTAGCATGGCCGTTGCGGCAGCTTCCGTCCTTAGAATTGGCTGCCGAAAATGTCGTTCACGGGGAGTGAAACCGATGTGACCAAGGGTGCCGGCGGCGCGACCGCCGGGGCGCCGGACGGTGTGTCCAGGCCTTTACGCGTGGACCGTGCGCCGCGGCGGCCCGGCGCCCGCCGGCCAATACCAGGCCGATACCGCCCGGGGGTCAGCCGCCGATGCCGCCGCGGGTCAAGGCCAGCGGATCCAGCAGCCGGTCCAGCTCCTTTTCATCCAGGCCAGTGGTTTCCAGTGCCACCTCCTTGATCGGCCGGCCTTCCCGGTACGCCTGCTTGGCGGTGGCGGCGCCCTTTTCGTAGCCGATCACCGGGTTCAGCGCGGTGACCAGGATCGGATTGCGCTCCAGCGCGCCGGCGATGTTGTCATGACGCACCTTGAAGCCTTTGATCGCACTGTCGGCCAGGGCACGTGAACCGTTGGCCAGCAGCTGGATCGATTGCAGCAGGTTCCACGCGATCATCGGCAGCATCACGTTGAGCTGGAAGTTGCCGCTCTGGCCGCCGACGGTGATCGCGACATGGTTGCCCATCACCTGGGCGCAGACCATGGCCACCGCCTCGGGCATCACCGGATTGACCTTGCCCGGCATGATCGACGAGCCCGGCTGCAGCGCCGGCAGTTCGATCTCGCCCAGGCCGGCCAGCGGACCGGAATTCATCCAGCGCAGATCACTGGTGATCTTCATCAGCGACACCGCCCAGGTATTCAGGACACTGGACAACTCGACCGCGGCATCCTGGCTGGCGATGCCTTCAAAGTAGTTCTCGGCGCTTTCGAACTTCACGCCACTGTGCTTTTTCAGGCGCTGGGCGACCTTGGGTCCGAACCGCTGGTCGGCATTGATGCCGGTGCCGACTGCGGTGCCGCCCTGCGGCAGGCGGCAGACGCGCTTGAGGGCGTCCTCCAGGCGTTCCAGGGTGGAACTGACCTGCGCCGACCAGGCACCCAGCTCCTGGCCGAAAGTGACCGGCATCGCATCCATCAGGTGGGTTCGGCCGGTCTTGACCACGTTCTTGAGCTGGCGGGCGCGGGCGTCAATGGTTTTGCGCAGGTGCTTGAGTGCCGGCACCAGCTCCTTGCTGACCGCCAGCGCCGCCGAGACCTGGATCGCGGTCGGGATCACATCGTTGCTGCTCTGGCCCATGTTGACGTGATCATTGGGATGCACTTTCAGGCGCGCATTGCTGGCCAGGTGCGCGATGACCTCGTTGGCATTCATGTTCGAAGACGTGCCCGAACCGGTCTGGAACACATCCAGGGGGAACTGGCTGTCGTGCTCGCCCTCGGCCACGGCCAGGGCGGCCTTGGCGATGGCGGTGGCATGGCCCTTGGGCAGATGACCCAGTTCGCCGTTGACCTCGGCACACGCGGCCTTGATCAGGCCCAGGGCACGGATGAACGGGCGCGGCATGCGCAGGCCGGAGATATGGAAGTTGTCCGCCGCACGCTGTGTTTGCGCGCCCCACAGGGCATCGGCGGGCACCTGCAGTTCGCCCATGCTGTCGTGCTCGATACGAAACTTGCTCATGTTCGCTCCATGCCGCCGCGAGGGCGGGAGTTGAAGATCAAAAGGGAAGGGCCGGCCAATCAAAAAGCCCGGGCAGGACTGGCTGCAGGCGGGGCCGGCATGGGAACGGCGGCAATTATAGCGCTGCCCCGCAACATCGCCGACGGCATGCGAGAATGGGCCGGTTTTCCGCAAGCTGCTGCCCGCACCATGGCCCATGATTCCCTGACCGCCCTGTCACCGCTGGATGGCCGCTACGCCGCCGGCGCCGATCCCCTGCGCCCGATGCTGTCCGAATACGGCCTCATCCACACCCGGGTGCGGGTCGAGGTGGAATGGCTGATTGCCCTGGCCGCCGAGCCGGGCATTACCGGGCTGACGCCGTTCGATGACGCGACCATGACCCGTCTGCGCGCCCTGGCCGATGATTTTTCGATTGACGATGCGCGCCGGGTGAAAGCGATCGAGGCCACCACCAACCACGACGTCAAGGCGGTGGAATATTTCCTCAAGGAACGCCTGGCCGATGATCCGGACCTGGCCCGGGCGGTGGAATTCATCCACTTTGCCTGCACCTCCGAGGACATCAACAACCTGGCCTATGCGCTGATGCTGGAGGCGTGCCGGCGCCAGGTGATGCTGCCGCGGCTGGAAGGCATCTGCAGCACCTTGCAGGCGATGGCGCACGAACATGCCGGCCTGCCGATGCTCTCGCGCACCCATGGCCAGAC
>CAZUZT010000155.1:0-5396 GCA_964624575.1 uncultured Rhodanobacteraceae bacterium
TCGCGCAGGGCGCGCATGATCAGGCGCGATTCCTGGTAGATCAGGAACGGTGACGAACGTTTCTGGGCGGCTTCGGTGATCGCCTTCCACAGCTGCAGCAGGTAATCCAGATCCCATTGCAGCTCTTCGGCATCGCGGCCGACGCCGGCGGTGCGCACGATCAGGCCCATGCCCTCGGGCACGTCCAGATGCTCCATGGCTTCGCGCAGGGCGGAGCGGTCATCGCCCTCGATCCGGCGCGAAACGCCGGCCGTGCGCGGGTTGTTGGGCATCAGCACCATGTAGCGGCCGGCCAGGGAGATGTAGGTGGTCAGGGCGGCGCCCTTGTTGCCACGCTCTTCCTTCTCCACCTGGACGATCACTTCCTGGCCTTCGCGCACCAGCTCGCGCATCCCGGCCTTGGCATCGGCATCGGGATTGAAGTAATCGCGCGAGATTTCCTTCAGCGGCAGGAAACCGTGGCGGTCACCGCCGTAATCGACGAAGGCGGCTTCCAGGCTGGGCTCAACCCGGGCGATGCGCCCTTTGTAGATATTGGATTTTTTCTGTTCCTTGGACGGCAGCTCCAGATCCAGGTCGTAGAGCAGTTGGCCGTCGACAATTGCCACGCGCAGCTCTTCGCGCTGCGTGGCATTGATCAACATGCGTTTCATTGGCTGTAATCCTTGGCGGTGCGGCGACGCCGTCAACCGGGCGGGCGGGGAACGGGCACCCGCCGCCTGCCGGCTGCAGCCGGCGCTGCCAGGCCGGGCAACAAGTGCCAGCCAGCAGAGCGTAGATCAGGAGTAAAAGTGCCATTCGTTCCACCCTGCCACCGGAATTTGCGGGGCCGGACCATAGTGGTTGCGGTGAGCAGGTGTTCCCACCTGCGGGGGCGACCCTGCCGAGGGGCAGGGCCGGAAAAACCGGTTACCGGGCGAACCCGTTTTCAAGCGGTGTTGCCTTGCCGTCGCAGACCAGGGGCAGAGCCTGGTCGGCGACAGTCCAGAAAACGTGCATACTATAGCAATCAGGCGCTTAGCGCGGCAACGTGAAGGATTACAAAGACTTGGAAAGCAATCGCCGACCGACAGGCGAAGCTGGGCCGTCCGCCGCCGCCGCCGGCAGCCGCGTCCAGACGGTTCAGATCGATGCCAACGCCGATGGCCAGCGCCTGGACAACTTCCTTCTGGGCCGCCTGAAAGGGGCGCCGCGCAGCCTGGTCTACCGCCTGCTGCGCAGCGGCCAGGTGCGCGTCAACAGTGGCCGGGCCCGGCCCGATACCCGGCTGGCGGTGGGCGACCGGGTGCGCATTCCGCCGGTGCGCCTGGCTGCCGATGCGCCGCCCCGGGCGGTGCCCGAGACTTTGCTGGCCCGGATCGCCAACGCCATCGTGCACGAGGACGACCAGGTGCTGGTGCTGGACAAGCCCTCGGGCATCGCCGTTCACGGCGGCAGTGGCATCGGCCACGGGGTCATCGAGGTGATGCGCGAGCTGCGCGGCGAGCGCGGCGGACGGCTGGAGCTGGCGCATCGCCTGGACCGCGATACCAGCGGCATCCTGGTGCTGGCCAAATCACGCCGGGCGCTGTTGGCGCTGCAGGCGCAACTGCGCGAAGGCACGGCCGAAAAGCATTACCTGGCTCTGCTCGACGGCCGCCTGCAGCCCTCGCCGTTCCGGGTCGAGGCGCCGCTGCGCAAGCAGGTGCTGCAGGGCGGCGAGCGGATGGTGCGGGTGGATCCCCAGGGCAAGCCGGCGGCCAGTGTCTTTACCGCCGCCGAACGGCTGCCCGGCGCGACCCTGGCCCAGATCGTGATCGAGACCGGGCGCACGCATCAGATCCGGGTCCATGCCCAGCATATCCGTCATGCCATTGCCGGCGATGAGCGTTATGGCGATGCCGGCTTCAACGCGCGCATGAAACAGCTCGGCCTGCGCCGCCTGTTCCTGCATGCCTCCGGCCTGCGCATTGCCGGGCCGGACGGCGAGGATTACCTGTTCCACGCCGCCTTGCCCGAGGATCTGTCCGCGCCGCTGGCGCGACTGGCGGACTGACCAGGCCCCGGGCGTGGCCGCTGACCTGGCCGGTGCTGCTCAGCGGTCCTGGAGCTGGCCGTCGCGACGGCGGCGGATTTCCTCGACCGCCTCGCGCCGCGTCTGCCGGGCGTTCTCGCCCAGCTCGCGCGCCTGCTCGCGGCCGGCTTCCCAGGCTTCGCGGCTGACGCCGGTAGTCGCATCCCAGGCGTCGTCGGCGGCCTGTCCGGCATCTTGGGCCGCCTGCCGCGCGGCATCGCCGGTGGCGTGCGCCGCTTCATCGATGGCGTCACCGGCGCGCTGGTAAGCGCTGGCCTCCGGGTCGGTGCCCGGTGGCGGCACTTCCGGCGGCGGTGGCGCGTCCTGGCGGCAGGCCGTCAGCGCGGCCAGCAGCAGAAAGGAAAACACGTACCTTGGCTTGATCATGGTGTGGCCTCGTTGGGTTGGCGGGTGCCGGTTATTCAGATCAATTCCACCGCCAGCGCGGTGGCTTCGCCGCCACCGATGCACAGGCTGGCGACGCCGCGCTTGCCGCCACGGGCGAGCAGGGCGTGGATCAGGGTCACCACCACGCGCGCGCCGGAGGCGCCGATCGGGTGGCCCAGAGCGCAGGCGCCGCCGTGCACGTTGACCTTGGCGTGGTCCAGGCCCAGTTCCTGGATCGGTGCCATGGCGACGCAGGCGAAGGCTTCGTTGATTTCGTACAGGTCGACCTCGTCCTTGTTCCAGCCGGCCTTGGCCAGCACCTTTTCAATCGCATGCACCGGCGCGGTGGTGAACCACTCCGGGGCGTGGGAGTGGGTAGCGTGGGCGACGATGCGCGCCAGCGGCTTGATGCCCAGGCGCTGCGCGGCATCGGCCGACAGCACCACGGTGGCGGCGGCGCCATCGGAAATCTTCGAGCTGGACGCGGCGGTGATGGTGCCGCCATCACGCTTGAACGCCGGCCGCAGGGAAGAAATGCGATCCAGGTCGCAGCGCGGCGGTTCTTCATCGGTGCTGACCTGAACCTCGCCCTTGCGCGTGGCCACGGCAACGGTGGCGATTTCGTTGTCGAAGGCGCCGGAGCTGGTGGCGGCCAGGGCCCGGCGCACCGATTCGGCGGCGAAGTGGTCCTGGTCCTCGCGGCTCATGGCGAACTTTTCCACGCACTGCTCGCCGAACACGCCCATGGCCTGGCCGTCGTAGGGATTGGTCAGCCCGTCCCACATCATGTGGTCGATGACCTCGCCGTTGCCCATGCGGTAGCCACCGCGGGCCTTGGGCAGCAGGTAGGGCGCATTGGACATCGACTCCATGCCGCCGGCCACGGCAACCTGGATCGAGCCGGCCTTGATCGCATCGTGGGCCTGCATGATCGCCTTCATGCCCGAGCCGCAGACCTTGTTGATGGTGGTGGCGCCGGCCGCTTGCGGAATGCCGGCGGCCAGGGCGGCCTGGCGTGCCGGCGCCTGGCCCAGGTTGGCCGGCAGCACGCAGCCCATGATCACTTCTTCGATCTGGTCGGCGGCCAGGCCGGCGTGGGCCAGGGCGGCGGCGATGGCGGTACTGCCCAGCTGGGTCGCGGGCACGCCGTTGAACTGGCCCTGGAACGAGCCGATGGCGGTGCGCTTGGCACCGGCAATGACAATCTGTGACATGAAAGTCCCTCACTGTCTGGTGGTGGTGCGTGCCGGCATTATCGCGGATATCCGGTGCCGATACCGGCCCGGGCACAACGTGTTCAGTCCCGGCGTCGATGCCCGATGACAGGGCGCTTGCTCGGGTTGGCCGGTGTCTGCCGCCGATGACGCCCGCAGCGGCTGTGCCGATAGCCCGGCGTCAGTCGCCTGCCGCGGCAGGCACCGGTGTGATGGCATCGATGCGCAACTGGCCGATGGCATCCAGGCCGTCGTAAAAGCGCCAGGGATCACCATCGTCGGCGTGCATCGCCAGGCGCAACTGGTGGTTGCCGGGCAGGGCGGCGTCAAACGCCTGCCATTGCCCGCCGGTCCAGGCAGCGACCCAGGCGTGCGGCACGAAGCTGGCCTGCTCGCCAAACTGGCCCGACCAGGCAAAACCGGTGACCACCCGGGCCGGAATGCCGCTGGTCCGGGCCAGGGCCGCCAGCAGCACCGCATGTTCGGTGCAATCGCCTTCGCGCAGCCGTGCGGCATCGGCGGCCGAGGCATAGCCGATGCGCAAACTCTTGTTGTCGATGTGCCGATTGACCAGGCGCTCAAGCACCGCCATGCGGGCGGCCGGCTCGTCGGGCAGGTCCTGGCCGGTCAGCAGCGCCTGCACCGGTTCGGCGTCATGGTTGAGCCAGTCGGTCGCGGCCAGGTCATCCGGGCCGGGTGGGACCAACGTGTCGTCGCCTTCGCGCTGCCGGGTCAGCAGGCGATAACGGCCCTCATCGAGCCGCTGCAGCTGCTGGCCATCCAGGCCCGGCCAGGCCGCCAGCGGCACCGGGCTGTGCAGTTCCAGCGCCAGCGGTTGCGACAGTTCCTCGCGGCTCAGCGGCCGCGGCGCTTCCAGCAGCACGGTGGTCAGGATCTCGGCCGGCTGGTTGGGTGCCAGCGCGCAGGCGCGATCGCAGCGGATCAGTTCCAGGGTCTGGCCCATCATGTCCATGGTCATGCGCTGCAGGCCCATGTCGGCATCGAGCCAGACCCGGCTGCTCATGGTCGCGCCCTGCATATGCAGGTTCTGCACGGTCTCGATCAGCTCCATCCGGCCGCCCGGCATGTCGACCATGCCGGTGCCGATCACCTGGTAGTGCAGTTCGCCGGCATCCTGGAGCAAGGGCTGGAACGAGCGCAGCCGGGTCTGGGTGCCGGCGACCGAGCCCAGCTCACGCAGGCGCTGCTCGATGCCCCAGCCGAGCAGGGCGCCGCGCGGCCAGTCCAGCGTGCTTTCGCGCAGCTGGCCCGCGGTGCCGGAGCGGATGGCGAAGCGGCCGTCGTCCTGGCGCCGGCCCTCAACGCGCATCTCCAGTCCGCTGATCTGGTTGCGGCTGCTGAACGCCAGCGGCTCGCCGTCGATGCTTTCCTCGTGCAGCTCTTCCAGCACCATCAACATGCCGACGCCGTCGCGGCCCAGTTCAAATTCCATCGCGTGCCGGGTACTGACCCGCTCCGGGCCGGTCATGCGGTCGATGCGCGAGTGGCCGATCTTGCGTCCGGCCAGATGGATGCTCAGCCACTGGCTGTCCAGCTCGGCCTCCGGAGTGGCATCGACCAGCGCCACCGGCGCCGCCACGTCGCCGGCCGACTCCAGCGCCAGCACGGGCGTGGCCAGCAGGACAGGCAGCAAGCAGGACAACAGTGTCGCAAGCGGGCGGATCGACATTTTCATGGCCGCCATCATGCCACCGGCGGCGGTGGCCGGGCCAACGCCGGGC
>CAZUZT010000156.1:0-5343 GCA_964624575.1 uncultured Rhodanobacteraceae bacterium
ATCACCGTGCGCACGGCCAGCACCGTCGGGGTCCAGTGCACGGGGCGATGTTCCACCCCCGAATACCGGTAGCGGGCGCCGGCATCGCCCTGCCAGCAGGACAGCCGAGGAACCGGCTGCAGGCGACCGAACAGGCGCACCGAATGTTGCTGCCAGTCGATCTCCTCCCGTAGTTGATCGAACAGCAAGCCCTGCTGCCGCAGGAACGTGCCATCCGGCCATGGCGGCCGCGTCAGCGGCCCAGGGCCGTTCGCCTGGACGGCGGGCGCGGTGTCGGCCATGGCCAGCGCCACGGTCACCGTCGAGGCAGGAAACCGGCCGGATCGACCGGATTGCCACCGCGACGGATCTCAAAATGCAGCATGTCGCGGTCGGCGCCGGTGCGGCCCATCTCGGCAATCGGCTGTCCGGCGCGCACGTGCTCGCCCTCGTTGACCAGGCGGCGCCGGTTGTGGCCGTAGGCGCTGAGGTATTCGGCCGAATGCTTGATGATGATCAGCTCGCCGTAGCCGCGCAGGCCGGAGCCGGAATAGACCACCTGGCCATCGGCCGCGGCAACCACGGCCTGGCCACTGGTGCCGGCGATGGCGATGCCCTGGCGGCTGAGGTCATCGGCGCGGTAATTGCGGATCACCTCGCCCTGGGTCGGCCATCGCCATTGCACGCCGCCGACACTGCGGCTGCCGGCCGCGCCGGCCGCTGCCACGGGCGCCGGCGCCGGCGGAGCCGTGACCGGTGACGGTGGCTGTGGCGGTGGGCTTGGCGCAGGCGTGGTTGCCGGTGCCACGGGTGTCGTGCTGTCACGGCCGGCACGTGGCGCGGCGGCCGGTGGCGCTGCGGCGGGCGGGGCCGCCACCACGGCCGGCGGGGAAGATGTTCCGGTCGGTGGCGCCACCGCCTCGTCGGCCACAGGCGAGGTAACCGCGCCCGTCTGGGTGCCCGGGCCAGCCGGGCTCGTCGTTGCCGGCTGGCCGACGCTGCCGGCGGCCGCCACCGCGCCGGCGGTCGGCGATGCCAGGCGCAGGTGCTGACCCGGATAAATGGTGTAGGGCGCGGCCAGCGCGTTCCAGGCCGCCACCTGGCGCCAGTCAAGCTGGCTTCGGAAAGCGATGCTGTACAGGGTCTCGCCGCGGGCCACGACGTGGTCGGCGGCGCTGCTGCCCGCGGCCGCCGTGCCTGGCAGCGAGCCGTCGGCATGCCGGATCCGCACCACCTCGGTCTGCTGCACGATGCAACCGGTCACGGCAAGCATCGCCACCATCGCCAGCAGCACGACACGCGCCATGGCTCAGCCCACTCCCGGCAGGATCGGCACGAAACTGACTGCGCCCAGATCCTCTGCCACCGCTTCGCCGTCGCGCTTGTGGATCCGACGCAGGCGCTGGGCACCACCGGCCTCGCCCACCGGCGAGATCAGCATGCCGCCCTCGGCCAGCTGCTCCAGCCAGGCAGGCTCGACCGCCATCGCCGCCGCCGTCACCACCACCACATCGAACGGCGCCTGGTCCGGCCAACCCAGGCGGCCATCGTCATGACGGCTGCGGATATTTTCGATGCCCAGTTGCCGGAACAGGCGCCGGGCGCGGCGCAGCAAGGGCTCCAGCCGTTCCACGGTGTACACCTGCGGCACCAGCGCGGCGAGCACGGCGGCCTGGTAACCCGAGCCGGTACCGATCTCCAGCACCCGCTTTGGTGCCGGATGTTCCAGCACCAGTTCGGTCATCCGGGCCACGATCAGCGGCTGGGAGATGGTCTGGCCATTGCCGATCGGCAGCGCCACATTCTCATAGGCGCGGCTGGCGATGGCCTCGTCGACGAACAGGTGCCGGGGCACGGTGCGCAGCGTCTCAAGAACACGCGGGTCGCGGATGCCGCCGTCGTTGGCCAGGCGCTGGATCAGGCGGTCGCGGGCGCGCTGCCCGGTCAGGCCCAGGCCGGCGTCGTCGAGGCGATGGCGCAGTGGCATGGACATCAACCGGTCACCCCGCGCGTGGCGTCGGTGAGCGACTCGACCCAGCCGGCGACCTTTTCCAGCGCCTGGAACCGGGTCAGGTCGACATGGATCGGCGTGATCGAGACAAAGCCGCGGCGCACGGCATCGAAATCGGTGCCCGGTCCGGCGTCCTGCTCGGGTCCGGGCGGGCCGATCCAGTAGACCGGGTTGCCGCGCGGATCGACCTGCGGCACACAGGCCTCGGCCCGGTGGCGGTGGCCCAGGCGCGTCACCTCGAAACCGGCAATGCGGTGCCACGGCAGGTCGGGAACATTGACGTTGAGGATGGTATCGGCCGGCAGCGGATCCACCAGCAGGCGTTCGGTCAGCAGCGCCGCCGCGCGCGCCGCCGAAGCGAAGTTCTCCGGCTTGTGGTCGCGGCTGCACAGCGACACGGCAATCGCCGGCAACCCCAGGTAGCGCCCTTCCATCGCCGCGGCGACGGTGCCCGAATAGATCACGTCGTCACCCAGGTTGGCGGCATTGTTGATGCCCGAAACGACCAGATCCGGATCGTCATCGAGCAGGCCGCACAGGGCCAAATGGACGCAGTCGGTGGGCGTGCCGGCAACACGCCAGATGCGCTCCTCCTGTTGCGTGACCCGGATCGGCTGGTCCAGGGTGAGCGAATTGCTGGCGCCGGAACGGTCGCGGTCGGGAGCGAAGATCGTCACCTTGCCGAGCCGGCCCAGGCTTTCGGCCAGGACACGGATTCCCGGCGCATCGACCCCGTCGTCGTTGCTGATCAATACGTGCATGCTTGTGCCCAGTGGTGCAGGCGGCAACTATAGCAAGCCGCCAGCAAACGCCGGCCCGGGCCTTCATCAACGGTATGGACAAGTCGGACAAATCACCTCCCGCCGGTCGTCGCAGGACCCGGTCCAAGCCGGTCAGCGATGACGAGGCCGACCTGTTCCGGCAGGCGGTCGGCCCGGTACAGCCGCTGGCCGACAGCGAACTCACCGCCGACACCGCGCCCCGCCCGAAAGCGGTACCGCGCCAGCATCTACGCGATGAAGCCGATGCCCTGGCCGAGCTGGACCAGATCAGCCTGGACGCGGCCGCCATGGCCGGCGGCGAGGCGATCAGCTACCTGCGTGACGGCTACGACCCGCGCCTGCTCAAGCGCCTGCGCGCCGGATCGATCGCGGTCGAGGACGAGATCGACCTGCACCATCTGCGCCTGGAGCCGGCACAGCAGGTGCTGCGGGAATTTTTGGCCGAGGCCCGTGACCAGGGCTATGCCTGCCTGCGCATCATCCACGGCAAGGGCCAGCGCTCGTCCAAAGGACCGGTATTGAAGGCGCTGGTGGACAGCAGGCTGCGGCGGCAGGGCGACGTGGTCGCGTTCAGCTCGGCGACAGCCAATGCCGGCGGCACCGGGGCGACACTGGTGTTGTTGCGGCGCCGACGCCGCCAATAGACGCCGCCCATAGACGGGCTGGCGAACCTTGGACAGCAGCAAGGGTCCGCTGCCGACCGCGTCGGTGCGGACTCTGGCTGGCGCCGCCATCACATTTGGCGGCGGTGCTTACTCGCCGTCGGTGTCCGAGATCGCGACCCGGCGCTGCGGCCGGTTGACCCAATGGACATTGACGCCGCGCTTGCGGGCGGCGGCATCGATGACGGCCATCTTCTGGTGGTCGATTTCCACGTTCACCGGCTCCACGCTCTGGTAGCTGTAGCCGGGCGAGGTGCTGGTGGCGCAACCGATCAGCAGCAGCGGCAAGGCCACGCTGGCGATAGTCAACATTGAACGGCGCATGATCTTTACTCCTGGGGTGCCGGATGCCAATGCACGGCCCCCGCAGGCAACCGGGGGACCGGCACATCCCAATATACGCTGTTGCCCGGCCAGCGCCAGTGCCGACGCTGTGTCAGGCCCGGGTCAACGCCTGAGCGGTTCAGCACCCGATTGGCACCGGCTGGCACCGGCTGGCACCGGTATCGTCCGGTTCAGGAAACGGCCGTCAGCCCCGCCCCGGCAGCACCGCCTGGAACCGCCAGCGCCGCCGGAAGCGGACCGGCTATGGGAGAATAGCCAGCCTGTGCTCTTTCAGTCTTCCGCCATGCGAGGTTCCCATGAGTGATCACTTCGACGTTGTAGTCATCGGTGCCGGCCCGGCCGGTTATGTCGCCGCCATCCGCGCCGCCCAGCTCGGCCTGAAAACCGCCTGCGTCGACAGCTTCGTGGACAAGGACGGCAAGCCAGCCCTGGGCGGCACCTGCCTCAACGTCGGCTGCATTCCCTCCAAGACCCTGCTGGATTCGTCCAAGCAGTACCACACCCTGCTCAATGGCCTGAAAGTGCACGGCATCAGCGCGGAAAACCCGAGCATCGATGTCGGCGCCATGGTTGGCCGCAAGGACAAGATCGTCAAGCAGTTCACCGGCGGCATCGCCCAGCTGTTCAAGGCCAACAAGGTCACCCCGATCGCCGGGTTCGGCCAGCTCCAACCCGAGCGCAAGGTCGTGGTCACCGCCCAGGACGGCAGCAAGCGCGAGCTCACCGGTACCAACATCATCATCGCCGCCGGCTCGGTGCCGATCGAGTTGAAGTCGATGCCGTTCGACGGCGACTACATCGTCGACAACGCCGGCGCCCTGGATTTCGACCAGGTGCCCAAACGCCTGGGCGTGATCGGCGCCGGCGTCATCGGCCTGGAACTGGGCAGCGTCTGGAAACGCCTGGGTGCCGAGGTCACGGTGCTCGAAGCCATGGACGATTTCCTGGCCACCGCCGATGCCGACATCTCCAAGCTGGCCCAGCGCGAATTCAAGAAGCAGGGCCTGACCATCAAGCTCGGCGCCAAGGTCTCCAAGGCGCAGGTGAAAAAGAAGGCCGTAGAAATCACCTACGACGATGCCAAGGGCGAGCAGAGCCTGACCGTCGACAAGCTGCTGGTAGCGGTCGGCCGTCGCGCTGCCACCGATGGCCTGCTGGCCGAAGGCACCGGCGTCAAGCTGGATGATCGCGGCCGGGTCGAAGTCGACGAGCACTGCTGGACCGGCGTCGAGGGCGTCTGGGCGGTCGGCGACTGCGTGCGCGGCCCGATGCTGGCGCACAAGGGCAGCGAGGAAGGCATCGCCGTGGCCGAGCAGATCGCCGGCCTGCCCGGCCACGTCAACCTGGACACCATGCCCTGGGTGATCTACACCGAGCCCGAGCTGGCCTGGGTCGGCAAGACCGAGAAGGAACTCAAGGACGCCGGCATCCCCTATCGCGCCGGCACCTTCCCGTTCGCCGCCATCGGCCGCGCCGTGGCCATGAACGAATCGGCCGGCATGGTGAAGATGCTGGCGCACGCCGAAACCGACCGCATCCTGGGCGTGCACATGGTCGGCCCGAA
>CAZUZT010000157.1:0-5319 GCA_964624575.1 uncultured Rhodanobacteraceae bacterium
AAGCCGTTGGCGAAAATGTTCTCGCAGGAAGTGGGGATGGCCAGCTCCCATTCGCCGGTCGGGTCATTGCTGACCAACGGGTTGAAGGCACCGGTATCCAGGTCGAAGGTGCCAAACTGGTTGTTGCCGCCGCCGGTGTAAAGCGAGGCATACAACAGGCCGCTGGAATTGTCGAAATCCATGCCCTGGGCGAAGTTGGTTTGGATCCCGTAGAGGCCAACCAGGGTGGCGGTGCCGGTGGCTGGCTCGATGCGGTATAGCGAGTTGGTGAGGACGCTGTGGCCATACAGTTCGCCGGCGCAGTTCATCGCGATTTCGATCATCAACGGCACGCCCATGTCGCCGATGGCCTCGGCAACGCCGGTGTCCAGGTCGATTGAGTACAGGATGCTGTCGTTGCTGCCGGCCGCCGAAACATAGGCCGCCCCGGTCACCGGGTGAATAGTCAGGCCGGTGAAGTTGCCAGTGGCGACGCCGCTCACGGTGGCGATCGATGCGAACTGGCCGGAGTCCAGGTCAATGGTGCCCAGTTCGCGCAGGTCGTTCGGGATCGCGTAGAGGATCGTGCCGCTGGCATCGAAGTCCAGGGCATAGATATTTGGACCTGGATTTCCGATCAGGCTGACACCGGGAAAATCATCCAGCAGGAAATCATACAGCCCCATGCCCGGCCCCCAATCGTCGGACATGTTGTAGGCGAAGGCCAGGTCGCCCAGGGCCAGTGGCGAGGCGCGCCACGGTCCCGGCATCGGGTCGCCGGCCGGGGCTGCGCAGCGGGCGGCCCAGCCGGCTGGTTCGGCGTCGGCGCTGGCGGCGCAGTCAAGCGCGGCCGGGGCCAGCGGTGCCTGGGCGAAGGCGGCAGAGGAAAGCAGCAGCAGCGGCAGCAGCCGCGTGGTCATCTTCATCGTGGGGAGTGCTCCGTCGGTATTGCGAAGGTGATGCAGGCCGGTTGCAAACCAAACCATGCCATGTGGGCCTGACTGTTAACGGCAAAAGCGCCCGCCAGCGGACAGCGCCCGGGCCGCGCCGGCCAGCGCTGGGCGATACTGTGCGCCCTTTCCAACACCGTGGAATCGACGATGAGCCGTCTGTTGCTGGTTGTTCTTGTCCTGCTGGCGCCCCCGCTCCTGGCCGCGATCGAACCTGCCCCGGAGCGTCGTGCCGGCGAGGGCGAGGGGCCGTATCCGCAGCTGATCCTGCGCGGTGTCACCGTCATCAACGGCACCGGTGCGCCGGCCAATGGGCCGCTGGACATCGTCATTCGCGGCAACCGCATCGAGCGCATCGCCGGCGTCGGCTACCCCGGGGTGGCCATCGATCCGGCACGGCGGCCGAAGCTGGAGGAGGGCGGTCGCGAGATCGATCTGCAAGGCCACTACCTGCTGCCCGGCTTCATCGACATGCACGGCCATACCGGTGGCACCGCCCAGGGCACGCCGGCCGAATACGTCTACAAGCTGTGGCTGGCCCACGGCGTCACCTCGGTGCGCGAGCCCGGCTGCGGCAACGGCCTGGACTGGTGCCTGTCGGAAAAGCAGCGCAGCGACGACAACCGCATCGCCGCGCCGCGCATCCATCCCTACGTCTTCTTCGGCCAGGGCCACGATGGGCAGTTCACCACGCCGGAGCAGGCGCGCACCTGGGTGCGTCAGGTGGCCGCCAGGGGTGCCGAGGGCATCAAGTTCTTCGGCTACCGGCCCGACATTATGCAAGCGGCAATCCAGGAGGCCGGCGAGCGCGGCCTGCGCACCATGACCCACCACGCGCAGATGGATGTCGCACGGGTCAACGTGCTGACCAGCGCGCGCTGGGGCCTGGATTCGATGGAGCACTGGTACGGCCTGCCCGAGGCCCTGTTCCACGACCGCACCGTGCAGGACTACCCGGCCGACTACAACTACGGCGATGAACAGCACCGGTTCGAGCACGCCGGCCGGCTGTGGCGCCAGGCGGCGCGGCCGGGCAGCGAAAAATGGAATGCCGTGCGCGACGAGCTGATCGCGCTGGACTTCACCCTCAACCCCACCTTCGGCATCTACCAGGCCACGCGCGATTACATGCGCGCCCGCACCGCCGAGTGGCACCAGGATTACACGCTGCCGTCGCTGTGGCGCTTCTTCCAGCCCAACCGGCGCGCCCACGGCTCGTTCTGGTTCGCCTGGGGCAGCGAGCAGGAAACCGCCTGGCGCGACAACTACCGGCTGTGGATGGCGTTCGTCGAGGACTACAAAAATCACGGCGGACGCGTCACCGCCGGTTCGGATTCGGGCTACATCTACAAGACGTATGGCTTCGGCTACATCGAGGAACTGGAACTGCTGCGCGAAGCCGGACTGCATCCGCTGGAAGTGATCCGTGCCGCCACCCTGTCCGGCGCCGAAGCGCTGGGCGTCGCCGACCGGACCGGCTCGATCGAAGCCGGCAAGCTCGCCGACCTGGTGGTGGTTGCCGAAAACCCGCTCGCCGACCTGAAGGTGCTGCTGGGCACCGGCGCCGTCCGCGTTTCCGACGACAACCAGCCGGTGCGCGTCGGCGGCGTGCGCTACACGATCAAGGACGGCATCGTCTACGACGCCAAGGCCCTGCTCGCCGATGTCCGGGAAATGGTTGCCGAAGCCAAACGCCGCGAGGGCATCGAGCGGCTGCCCGACATCGGCTGGCAGCAATAGCGGGGCCCATTCACTGCGTCTGACCAGCGCACGCGGTCAGCCGGTGCCGGGGCTTTGTCCTGGAATTGACCGGTTGACCGCGTCTGGACGCGACGGGTCCTTAATGGCGCGACGCTGAGCCCGCGCTTCAGCGGCGTGGCGTGGTCAGCGTCCGCCCAGGCGCTGCTGCAGCATCAGGCCCACATGCAACTGTTCCAGCTTGGTACGCAAACTGTTTTCGCGCACGGCGAAGGGCTCATCCAGTGACAGGGTCCATTGCCGCCAATCGGTGTCGCTCATGTCGAGCAGGCGCAGGACATGGCTGGCCGGTACGCACTCGCCGGATGTCAGCCAACCGTGCAGTTTCTCCCGCTCAAGACGGATCTGCCGGCTTTCGCCGGTACTGGCCTCGAGCAAGGTGAATTCCGCCGGCTTGCCGCTGGCGAATCCAGGCCAATCGGCTTCGTGTTCGATCAGCGCCAGGCAGTCGTGGCGTTGGCCGAGCGGGCGGAACTGGTCCGGTGATCCCAGGGCCAGTAACTGACGCAGCGGCCGGCCACTCCCGGCTTGCAGCACGGTTCGCCAGTCAGCAGGCAGCGCCTGTCCGAGATCGCGTTCCAAGGCTGCCAGTTGCGCATCGGTGGCTGCGTTTGGGCCAGGGTCGCTGGCGTCGTCGTGCTGCAGCATCGCCGCCAAGCTTTCGATCAGCGCGCCGGTCGACATCGCCTGGGCATCGGCCTGCAGTGCGGCCATCGTCGATTCGATCTGCTGCGCCGACCACGACGGCGCCAGCAGCGGTGCCAGCAGGCCGCGTACTTGCGGCAGGGCGGCGGTGGCTGCGAAACAGCCCAGCCACAGCGCTGACAACAGCACCACGCGGCGCCGGCGCATGGGCTGCACGCGGGCCTGGCTGAGTGTGCGCTCGGCCAGTGCAATCCGGGCTGCCAGCGTGGCCGGTATCGCGACATCGGCGCACACAAGGGCCAGCGTCTGCGCCATCGCCGCAGATTCCGAGTGGTGCGGTGTTTCGGCGCGTACCCGTCGCAGCTCCGCCAGTAGCCGGTGGTCGCGGCCGGCATTTCGCAAGTTGCCGAACGGCACCAGGGCCAACAGCGCCAGCCACCAGGCGTGCAGGGACCAGGCCAGCAGCACCAGGACGATGATCGCCAGGGCATCAAACAACTTGCGCACGCTGGCCGCGCGTTCGGGTAGCAACAGATGCAGCAGGTGGCCCCCATCCAGAGGCAGGATCGGCAGCAGGTTGAACAGGTTGACCAGCAGCAGGAGCAGGGCAGCCAGCCACAGCCAACCGTCGCCGATATCGACACCGGCCAGGAACAGCGCTACGCCGAGCACGATGCCCGGCAGCGGCCCCATCAAGCTGATCCACGCACGCGCCCGGGCCGACGGCTCCTGTTCGTGGCCGATGGTGACGCCACCGACCAGCGGCAGCATCAGCATCTGCACGTTGCCGTAGCCGAAGGCGCGCATCGCCCACCAGTGGCCCGCCTCGTGCAGGGCGATCACCGCCAGCAGCAACAAGGCGAACCCGGGGGTCCACAACCAGGCGCCCAGTGCGGCGAAGGCCAGCGCACTGACCAGGAACATGCTCCACTGCACGATCATCCGGGGCGAATGCCGGGATGCCAGGCGTTGGTTTTGCCAGTACACCACCGCCTGTTCTACAGGCACCTCGATATCGGGCCTCGCTGCCAGCGGTGAGGGCGGTTGCCGCAAGCCGGTCAGCACGGTGGCCAAGGCGCGGATAAGGCTCAGGCGCCGGCTGCCGTCAGGGTGCCGGCGCAGGTGGCCGGCCTTGAAGGCGTGCTCGCAAACGGCGTTTTCATACGCCTGCAAACGTTCGCCGGCAGCGGCCAGGTCGGACCAGGAAATGGCGCCGTCGTGTGCCGCCAGCAACTCCCGGTGCGCCTGCACTTGCTCATCCAGTGACGGCGAGGCTGTCATCTGCGTGACCGCCAACTCTGGCGGCGTCGGCAACGGCGACAGCACCGTCGGTGCCGTGAACAGCAGCCGGCCATCGCGGCACTGGCTGACCAGGTGGATGCGGCAGGCGTGCGGCTCCTGTTCGGACCAGGGTGCGATCACCTGCGCGAGCACCTGGCCATCGTCGCTCAGGTACAGCCGCGCCAGACGCGGTCCGGGCGTGCCCTCCGGTTCGTGCCCGATCAGGGTCCAGCCCAGGGCTGAGAAGTCCAGGTCGGAAAGTTGGCTGTGGCTGCGCGCGAACAGCGGCGCGAAGGCGGCCGGCGGTGGCGCTTGGGCCAATACCCGCAGGCGCACCTGGGCCGGGAACGGCCAGGTGAGCATTGAGCGCAACAACTGCACGAAAACGAGCGCCACGACCAGCGCAACGATGCCCAGCACCGGCATGATTCCCGACATCCAGCTACCCCTGGCGTGCGCCCGACCGGCACGCCGCCAATGGTAGCCACGCCAAGGCCAGTGTCTACTGCCAGGCTGCCGTGGGTGATGACGGTGCCGACGGCGCCGGAGAGCCCGGCTTTGATCCCGCGGCCGAGGACGGTGCCTCATGCGCCGCGGCTACATGTCATGTGCGACTGGTCAGGGCCGATGCGCCGACAATGTGAAGGCCGAACCGGCGCATCCTGCCATCGGCCGACAGGAAGGCTGAGCGGCGGGGCCTGCGCCT
>CAZUZT010000158.1:0-5305 GCA_964624575.1 uncultured Rhodanobacteraceae bacterium
ACATGAGCTTTCACAACTACCAATCCTTCTGGAACGACAAGGCCTCCTCGGTGCAGGGCGCCATGCTGGCCGTGGACGGCAGCGCCGACGAGGCCACCCTGCGCGCCACCGGCCAGTACTCGGCCCGGCAGGCGATCGCCGCCCTGGAACTGCAGCCCGACGACCATGTCCTGGAACTGGGTTGCGGGGTCGGCCGGATCGGCCGCGAGATCGCCCAGCGCTGCGCCCTGTGGCATGGCGTGGACATCGCGCCGAACATGGTCGAGGTGGCGCGCCAGCGTCTGGCCGACCTGGGCGAAGACCGCGTGCGCCTGAATGCCCTGAGCCGCACCCGCCTGGATGGCTGCGCCGACGCCAGCTTCGACAAGGCCTACTGCGTGGCCGTGTTCATCCACATGGACAAGGAAGATTTCCTGCTCTACCTGCGCGAGCTGTACCGCGTGCTCAAGCCTGGCGGCCGGCTGTACTTCGACCACTGGAACCTGGCCCATCCGGTCGGCTTCGAGCGCTTCGAGATGGAAGTCGCCCAGTACGTGGATTTCGACCACAGCCAGCGCAAGGACGTGGCGCGCAACCAGTTCACCTGCCCGGAAGAAGTGCGCCTGTTCCTGCAGCACGCCGGATTTGACACCGCCCTGGTGCTGGATGACGCGCCGTTCCTGCAGGCGATCGCGCTCAAGCCCGGTGGCGAGGATGCTGGCGAGGATGCCGCCACGGTCGGCCGGCGCCTGGCCGCAGAGACCGACACCATCGCCTATTCGCCGGAATGGACGCGCTGGTTCGAACGCGTGCTGGCCATGCTCTGCGGCCGCGAGCACCCGCAGCAGATCCTGGCCGACATGCCGCCCCGGGATACCGACAAGGATGCCGCCATCTACCACCCCTGGATCCGCTCGCTGTGGCGACTGAACAGCGAGCGTTGGGGGCCGTGCCCGGATTGATCGATTGATCC
This sequence comes from uncultured Rhodanobacteraceae bacterium, assembly GCA_964624575.1. Classification (GTDB taxonomy): domain Bacteria; phylum Pseudomonadota; class Gammaproteobacteria; order Xanthomonadales; family UBA2363; genus Pseudofulvimonas. The sequence goes on from CAZUZT010000158.1 coordinate 953, forward strand.
GGTCCCGCTGCCGCCACCGCGGCGCAACCGGTATGCTGCCGGCAACGTTCCCCGAACCGATCCCGTGCCGCTGGTTGCCAGCGGCAGCCAGGGCCGGCACCGGGGACTGAGCGCAGGACCGATCCGCAATGCCCAACGACCGACTGCTCGGCCTGGTACTGGGAGCCATCCTGGCCGTGATCATCGGCTGGGTGCTGTATGTCGGCAAGACGGTGCTGGTGCCGATCGTATTCGCGGTGCTGGTGGTCTACGTGATCATCGGCGTCAACCGGTTGCTGTCGCACCTGCCCTGGGTCGGCGAACACCTGCCGCAATGGCTGCGCTCGACGATCTCGGTATTCACGATCATGGCGACGATGGCCGGCGGCATCTGGCTGGTGGCCAACAACATCGGCCGGGTGATCGACATGGCACCGGTGCTGCAGGTGTCACTGTTGGGCATGGTGCAGGAGTGGGCGGCCCGGTTCGGCTTCGAGACGGCACCGACCTGGACCAACATCCGCACCGACCTGCTGCAGCAAATCAACCTGCGCAGCCTGGTCGGCTCGACCGTGTACTCGGTGACCTCGGCGATCACCGCGCTGACCATCGTCTCGCTCTATGTCGCCTTCCTGCTGATGGAGCGGCAGGTGATCCAGGACAAGATCCAGCGGCTGTCCGATGACAATGGCCAGGTGCTGCGCATCCGCCAGGTGCTGGAAACGATGAACAGCCGCATCGGCACCTACCTGGCCCTGAAGACCCTGATCAGCATCCTGCTCGGGCTGGTCAGCTGGACCATCATGCTGATCGCCGGGCTGGATCTGGCCGCCTTCTGGGCCGTGCTGATCGCGGTGCTGAATTTCGTGCCCTACATCGGCTCCTTCCTGGGCGTGCTGTTTCCCATCGCCTTCGCCCTGGTCCAGTTCGGCGACCTGGGCACGGTGCTGATGCTGTTCGCCGGGCTGGTCGCCGCGCAGTTCGTGATCGGCAACCTGCTTGATCCGTATGTGATGGGCAACTCGCTGAACCTGAGTCCGTTCGTGATCCTGGCCACCCTGGCGATCTGGTCCAGCCTGTGGGGCGTGGCCGGCGCCTTCCTGTCAGTACCGATGACGGTGGTGGTGGCGCTGGCGCTGTCGGAGTTCGACCAGACCCGGCCGATTGCGGTATTGCTGTCGCGCGAGGGCAAAGTCTGAGGGCAGGGCGGTTGGCCGGTTACGTGCACGATGCCTAACCCTGCCGCACGCAGGTGTACGCTTTGCCCTCTCGTCAAGCTATGCCAGTAAAGCCGGTCAAGGAGTTGAGATCATGGGTTCAAGCATTTTCGAAACACGTTATCTGGGCCGAAGCTGGTGGTGGTTCCTGCTCTACGGCCTGCTGGCGATCGTCGTTGGCGTCATTGCCCTGCTGCAGCCGGTGTCCGCAGCCATCGCCCTGGTCTGGCTGATCGGCATCAGCGCCCTGGTCGAGGCCGGCATCAGCCTGGTCGGCTTTTTCGACCGCCGTGCCGACGTGCCGCGCGGCTGGCTATTGTTCTATGCCATCGTCGCCGCTGTGTTCGGGATTCTGGCCCTGGTCTATCCGGTGCACACAGCCATGGTGCTGGTGCTGTTCCTGGCGGCCTGGCTGATCGTCGGCGGCATCTTCCGTATCATCCTGGCGATCCGCGTGCGCAAGCTGATCCGTGGCGAATGGCTGCTGATCCTCAGCGGCGTGCTCGCGGTCCTGCTTGGCTTGGCTTTCGCGATCGCGCCCCTGGGCGGCATCGTGGTGACCAGCATGTGGTTTGGCGTGCTGGTGCTGATCTACGGCGTGCTGCAATTGGTCGCCGCCTTCCGCCTGCGCGGCCTGCAACGCAGCTTCGCCTGAGCGGTTAGATCTAGCGAGCGGGCAGGGCGGGCCGCCGATCAGCGTGGCCGTGCCCTGCCGGCCAGGTCAGCCGGATAGCCGCCCACTGATGGCGGGCAGCGCAACTGCCCATCAGAACTCCAGGCCCTGCGCCGCGCACAGGTAATCGACCAGCGGCACCAGCTCGCGTACCTGGTCCAAGACGAACCGGTCAAAATCTGCGCCCAGCGCAATTTCATCAGGAAAATCCTGCAAGGCCATGAAATCCTTGCGCTTGAGATCCTCGATCAGCGGGTGGTCGGGCGGATAGCCGCGTGGCGCGCGCACCAACTGCTCCCCGCCCAGCCGGAACCGGCGGCTGAACTCCGGGCTGTGGGCGGCCGCCTGCCAGGCACGCGGATTGTCGGCAATGAACTCGCGCACGCGCTTGACCGTGGCCGATTCCGGCCGCCACAGGCCGGCACCAACAAAACACGCCCCCGGCTGCAGGTGGACATAGAAGGAGGGCACATGCAGCTCGCGGCGCCGTTCGTGATACAGGCGCAGGCCAAGCCAGGTCTTGTACGGCGGCCGGTCGCGGTGGTAACGCCGGTCGCGCTGGATCCGGTAAAGCGAACCGCCGACCTTGGCCGGATTGGCGACATAGTGCGGGCTGATGCCAGCAAGTGGCAGTGCCAGGTCGGCGACCAGCTTGCGCGCCGGCTCACGGACCACGCGTTCGTAGCGATCCTGGTTGGCGATGAACCAGGGCCGGTTGTTATTGGCTGCCAACTGCTCAATGAAATCAAACAGTTCCTGCGTAAACCAGGTCATTATCCTTACAACCAGTCCTGTTCCAACTGGTGGCCCCAGGCATCGAGTTGATCGAGCACGGCATGGTCGGGGCCGGGCGGGCGTTGCTGGCGCAACTGGGCGATTTCCTCCCGGTACTGCGCCAGCCCGTACGGGCCGTCACGGGTTTGCGACAGCGGGTGTTCGCCCTGGATGCGGGCGCCGACAAATTCACGCCAGCGTGCGGCTTCCGGCGCGGCCAGGCTTTCCGGCCAGTTGCGTGCGCGGCGTCGGAACAGGAGTTCGGCGTGTCGGGATTGTTCAAAGGAGGGCGCCTGCGCCGCCAGTTCGGCCGGGCTGGCGCTGCGTGCCTGGTCCAGACGGGCCCGCTCGGCCGCGCTGGGAAAGCCGCCGCTGTACAGCGACAGCTCGACATCTTCCGGCTCCGGCCGGCCGCCTTCGCGGGTCATTACCGCCGCCAGTTTCCCGCGCAGGTCGGGAGCCGCCAGCAACTGCTGGCGATGGCGCTCACAACGATCCGGATCCAGGCCGATGCGCGCAAGATCCGAGCCCGCCAGCACCGACAGCGGCGCCAGCATCGGGCAGCGGTTCACATACACGCACTTGATCGCCGGCCGCTCGATGCCCTCGGGCAGATCGGCACGTGGGATATACAGCCGCTCGCGCAGTTCCTCGGCATCCAGTTCCAGCAGGGTGGCCGGATCGGCCATCAGGTCGACCACGATGATGCCTTGCTCGCTGCCCGGATCCGGCGCCACCGGCAGCACGATGCTGGTGCAACCGCGCTCGGCCGGAAACTTCTCCGAACTGTGCACCAGCGGCGTGCCGCCGACCCAATCCAGAAGGCGACGCACGTGGTGTTTGTCGCGCAGTCCCAATGCCCATTGCCACAGGCGCGGCTGGTGCCGCCGGATCAGCCGCGCCAGCCCGATCGTGGCGTGGACATCGCTCAGCGCATCATGGGCCCGGGCCTGCTCCAGGTCATTGGCCGTCGCCAGGTGTTCCAGCTTGAAGCTGGCCCGGCCATCCTCGTGCCGCGGCCACTGGATCCCATCCGGGCGCAGCGCATGGCACAGGCGCGCCAGATCAATCAGGTCGAACCGCGAATTGCCGTTGCGCCACTCGCGGGCATACGGATCATGCAGGTTGCGCCACAGCAGGTGCCGGGTCACGGCATCGTCGAAACGGATCGAGTTGTAACCCAGGCTGCACGTCCCCGGCACGCTCATCACGGCCCGCACCTGCTCGGCAAACTCAGCCTCGGACAGCCCATGTGCCTGCGCGTATTGCGGCGTAATGCCGGTGATCAGGCTGGCCATCGGCTTGGGCAGCCGGTCGACCACCGGCCGGCAATGGAAGCTCACCGGTTCGCCGACCGGCTCCAGCTCGGCATTGGTCCGGATCGCGGCAAACTGCGCCACGCCATCGCGCATCGGCTCGGCACCGAAGGTCTCGTAATCGTGAAAAAGGAAGCTGGCCATAGGGCGCGCAGGGTAGCATTCCGGTACCTGCTGCGGCTGAGGATGGGCGGGCGTTGGCGATGCGGGATGCGACCGGCTTTGGAAGGGAAAGTGGCCCGGGGCAGCAGGCGGGCGGCGACGACTGAACCAAACCACCAGCCATTCAAGCAGCACCTTCATCAGCGCCGCAACGCCGCGCCGTACTCGTCGCGGGTACCCGCTGTCCGGCTACGTAGTCGCCGCCAGTTACATAATAAACATTATGCGAAGT
>CAZUZT010000159.1:0-5281 GCA_964624575.1 uncultured Rhodanobacteraceae bacterium
CGCCATCGCCGGCAACATCAACATCCGCACCCAGAGCGCGCTCGACCGCGACGGCATGACCCTGCGCGCTTCCGCCGCGCTGGGCCAGTACGAGCTGGGCAACGGTGACAACCAGCGCTACAACGCCACCCTGGGCAATGCCTTCGGCCCGGAGCGCAACATCGGCCTGCTGATCTCCGCCTCGCGCAGCAAGCAGGAGCGCTTCACCGACAACGTAGAAGCGGTGTTCGACGACTTCGACGGCACCATCATGCCGGCCGAGATCGAGATCAAGGATTACGAGGGCACCCGCACCCGCACCGGCCTGACCGGCCGTTTCGACTTTCGCATCAACCCGGACAACCAGCTCTACTTCATCGCCTCGGACTCCAACTTCGAGGACCGCGAATTCCGCGATGCCCTGGCCATCGAGCTGGATCGCCACGAGGACGGCGCCAACGAAATCACCGGCGTCGCCGGCCGCGCCACCTTCGACAAGGAACTGCGCGAGCGCACCTACGACAAGACCATCCGCACCTACAACCTGGGCGGCGAGCACTGGTTCGGCAACGACTGGCGGCTGGACTGGCAGGCGGCGCAGAGCAAGGCGGAAAAGACCACCAGCCCGCGCATGCAGTACATCTTCCGCTCGCAGGTGCGCCCGCGCATGGCCTACGACTACTCCAACCCGGATTTTCCGGTGTGGAACATCCTCGACGTCGCCGACGCCCCGGCCAGCGGCGTCAACCTGCCGGAGGACTGGTACCGCTTCCGCCGCCTCAATGACCGCTACGAATACAGCGAAGAGAAGGAAAACAGCTTCCGCGTCGACTTCACCCGCGAGCAGACCTTCCTGGGCGACGGCGGCGAAATCAAGTTCGGCCTGCGTGCGCGCCAGCGCGACAAACTGTTCGACGACGAGCGCCGGCGCAACGGCGAATCCGATGATTTCGATGCCCTGGGCATCAGTTATGCCGACATGCTGCTGCCGGACAGCTGGTCCAACAACTTCGATTACTTCCTGACCGGCCGGCGCTTTGCCCGCGACATCTTCAGCAACTACGCCGGCCCGCTTCGCGGCAGCGACAACCACGGCCGCCTGCTGGAAGATTCGATCACCGGCGACTACACCGCTTCGGAAGATATCTACGCCGCCTATGCCCGCCTGGATGCCACCTGGAACCAGCTGACCCTGGTTGCCGGCGCGCGCTACGAGCACACCGATCTGGCCGGCAGCGCCACCGAGTTCAACGAGGACACCGACGAGTTCACCCCGCGCCACGCCAGCCGCAATTCCGGCCATTTCCTGCCCAGTGTGCACCTGCGCTACGAGCTGGACCCCGACACCATCCTGCGCGCCTCCTACTCCACCGGCCTGAACCGCCCCGACTTCATGCACACCGCGCCGTACCGCATCCGCGGCGAGCGCGACTGGGATGACGTCAGCGTCGGCAACCCCGACGTCAAGGCCGCCTACGCGCACAACCTGGATGTCTCCTTCGAGCGCTACCTGCGCCCGCTGGGCCTGATCTCGGCCGCCGCCTTCTACAAGCGCATCAACGACCCGCTGTTCGTCGCCAGCAGCACCGTGGTCTGGGAAAACGTGGAGATGGACGACGGCGAAATCCGCGACATCCGCCAGGAAATCACCCGCCCTGAAAACGGCGACAAGGGCAGCATCTACGGCCTGGAGCTGGCCTGGCAGCAGACCTTCGACATGCTGCCCGGCCCATTCGACGGCCTGGGCGTGTACGCCAACTACACCTGGGCCAAATCCAAGGCCGAGCTGCCCTTCGGCCTGGGCGAAACCGAACTGCCCGGCACCTCGCGCCACAACTACAACCTGGCGCTGACCTACGAAAAAGCCGGCTACAACGCGCGCCTGGCCTGGAACCACCGCTCCGAACACATCCAGGAGTTCAACATCACCAACCCGGACCTCAACATCCTCTGGGACGGTCGCTCCAGCCTGGACTTCACCACCAGCTACCGCTTCGACAACGGCATCAGCCTGTTCGGCGAAGCCAACAACCTCACCGACACCCGCCAAGTCCGCTACCAGGGCCAGCGCAACCGGGTGCTGGAAATGGAAGGCTTCGGCCGCTCCTGGCTGCTGGGCGTGCGCTACGACTACTGAATTCCACCGTCATGGGATGATCTTATGGGGCCGGTTGATCCGGCCCCTTTTTTTGGGTTCTTCCCGGGCAGGCCCGGGCAGGCGGTGAAGGGCGCATGGAAGGCCGCTGCTGCCAGCCAAGCAGCGGCAGGAAGCCGCATCAGTGCGGGTTGCCGGGGAAGCACGATCATCGATCGACCGGGGGATCACTCGAATCCGATGATTCAGGCAAGGGACTGCGTTTGGGCAATTCCAGCTCCACGCCACCAAATTGCTCCACGCGTGACCTGATTGCCTGCACCAGGACGGCCCCGCTGGCGGACTTCTTATCTGCGGCGAGCACGGCCTGAAGGATGTCGCGAGCCTCCTCCTCCATCGAGCGGCCATGCTGCGCGGCACGCTCGTGCAAGCGCGCTTTCAGATCCTGGTCGAGGTTGTGGATGGTTATCGTTGCCATGGCTGCATCTTCGCTACTTCGCTGCCGCACAGGCACCACGGGTGCACCCCAACCTGCTGCCAACCACTCCTGCAGCGTCACCGCAGGCAAGGCCGGCAACGCGGTATCAGCGGCCGCGCCAGCAGCGGCGTTCGATGACGTGGTCGCCCTGGGCGTCCTGGCGGTTGCCTTGTACCGTGCGGCCGATGGCGCCGCCGGCCACGGCGCCGCCGACGGTGGCGGCGGTGCGGCCACTGCCGCTGCCGATCTGGCTGCCGACCACGCCGCCGATGACCGCGCCGGCGGCGGTGCCGATGATGCGGTTGGGGTCGGCCTGGTCGCGTGGCACGCTCACGTCCTCGCAGAGCACGCGGGTGCCGTCGGCGAAGGTCCGGCCTTCATCTTCGGGGCCGTAGGCATAATGGCGGTCGGGCGAGCTGGCGCATCCGGCGGCGGCAACCGACAGCACGGAGGCGATGGCGATGTGATGTAGGCGCATCATGGGTTCTCTCCTGATTGTGGACGCCCCGATCGTCCGGCGCGCCGTGCCGACAGGCCGTGAAACCCGCGCCCGGCCGGCGACCGATGTTCAGGCGCCCGTCATGGCCAGGAGCGCCACAGCGTCCACCGCGGTCCGACATGTCACAGGTGTGGGAGCGGCGAGTCGGCCGCGTCGGCCGCGTCGGCGGAACGCTGGATCGCCGCGACCAATTCGTGCAGCACCACGGCATCGTCGAAGTCCGGCGCCCGGTTCGTCCCCTCGCGGATGTCCTGTGCCAGCAGGGCATAGACCCGCGCCACGTTGCGCGCCATGGCGCTGTCCGGCAGCCCGGCATAGGCGCTGGCCGGCGGCATCAGCGTTTCGAGCTTTCCGGTCTCGCCGTTGCCACCGCGCACTTTCAGGTCGACCAGTTGGCCGTGACCACTGGCGCCGGTCACCTGGATATCACCCCTGGTGCCGTTGATCTCCCACAACAGGTTGGTGCCGCGCGACATGCCGCCGCGGTAATGCAACGACAGCGCCGCGCCGCTTTCCAGTGTGCCGTGCACCAGCACCTGCTCGGCGGTGTTGTTGGGGATCAGTTCCCCGGTGTCCGTGACCTGCACCGTTTCCCGGTGGCGGAGCATGCGCGCCGACAGGCTGCGCACGCCGCCCAGCACCTCGCACAGCCCGGCCAGCGTATGCGCCAGCGGAATGCTCAGCAGCGTGGCGCCGTTGGCATCGTCGTAGAGATAGGCGTGCGCGGCATCGGTCACCCCGCCCCATTGCCCGCCGGTACCGACCAGGGTCGTCGACAGCACCTGGCCGACATAACCGTCGGCGATGAGTTCGCGCAGGTGCTGCACTTCCGGCGCCACCCGCATCTGCGTGCCGATCGCGCTCACCACGCCACGCGCCTTGGCCAGCGCCGCCAGCTCGCGCGCCTCGGCCAGTCCGTTGCCCAGCGGCCATTCGCAGTACACGTGCTTGCCGGCCTGAAGCGCCGCCGTCACCAGCTCGCGGTGGTGCGGCACCTTCACCGTCACCACCACCAGGTCCACCTCCGGCGACGCCACCAATGCCTGGGCGTTGGGGAAGGCGTGCTTCAGCCCGAAGGCCCTGGCGGCACGTTCGGCGCTGGCCAGGCTGGTGTTGGCCACGCCGATGAGTTCGTAGTCGTCGGGCAGCGAAGCCAGTGCCGGGACGTGGGCAGTGGCGCCCCAGTGGATGCCGGGGTTGAGGCCGATGATGGCGGTGCCGATGGGGGACTTGGCGGACAAGCTGGGCTCCTGCAATTCAGTTGACCGGAGTGTAGCGAGCGTTGGACGGCGCCGCGCACGGCGGTGCGGGTGCTGAAGATCATCGAATGCAAGGTCCGCCGCCGCCGCCGTTCGCCTGCCGACCCGGCCGTGGGGGCGGTTCAACAGCCGTGCCGCTGATCTGGATCACGGCGATTCAACGGCCGTTGCGCCACACTGGATTGCGCTGGAAACCCAACGGAGACAATGACATGAATTCGAAACCAATCCTGGCTTCACTCGCCCTGGCCATCGGCTTGGCCCTGGCCGGCCATGGCCTGGCGCTTGCCGAATCAACGCCGCCGGCAGCCGGACACGACCATCACAGCCAAGGCCACGACCACAGCCAGGGCCACGACCACGGGCAGGCCGATCACGATCATGGCCACGACGGCCACGAACTGTTGCCGCCGGTGCCGGAAAACCACGAACCGTGGGCGATCGACGAACCGCTCGGCGAAGGCATGGCGCGTGTCCGCAAGGCGCTGGCGGACGCGCCGGCCGGGGCCGGGGCCAGGATCGAACCGGCGGCGGTGACGGCACTGGCCGACGAGGTGGATGCGTCGGTCAACTACATGTTCGCCAATTGCCAGTTGCCTCCCGAGCCGGATGCGGCGCTGCATGGCGTGCTGGCGCAATTGATGGTGAGCAGCCGCGCGTTGCGCGCCGATGCCTCGGCCGCAGATGCGCAGGTGCCCAGGATGCGCCAGGCGATCGACCGCTACGCCGTGCTGTTCGACGACGCCGATGCCCGCGCCGAAGGTTACGGTGCCGGGCCGGCAGCGCCGCACTGACCGGTGCGAGTCGGCGCCGCGCGGTCGGCTGCACGTGGCAGCTTGCGTGACGGCGACGCCCGCCCGGCAACTGTCCGGCGCCCGTCGCCACATGTGCGCCGCCGGTTCACTCCTCGCGCAATGCCACCATCGGATCGGTGCGCGAGGCGCGCCAGGCCGGCCACCAGGCGGCGGCGA
>CAZUZT010000160.1:0-5128 GCA_964624575.1 uncultured Rhodanobacteraceae bacterium
CGGCTTCGGCTCGGAAAGCTGGGGGCAGCGCTGGTGAGCCGCAACACCCGCCGCATCCGTGCCTGCATCGCCCGGCTCGCCGAGGAACTGTGCATCGGCGCCGCCATCCGTCTACGCCTGGAAAGCGACGACATCCGGCCCGTCGTTGATGCCGTCGTCAGCTACCTGGTCGAGGAATACCCAGGCCAAGACCTCTACATCCCATCGTCCGCCGCCTGGCCCGTCGAGGAAATCCGCCAGGCCGTCGCGCGCGGCGACTCCATGCGCGAGATCTGCAAGCGCCACAAAGTCGACCGGCGCACCGTCTACCGCCTGCTGGATGAAGACGCCTAGCCCGCCCGCGCCGCTCGCGCCAGGGTGCGGGAGTTTCCCCAAGAACTCCCGCACTCGCCTGTGCACACTGCATAGCCATGAGCCTTGCCAGCGAACAAGTCATCCTGCTGAAAGCCGCCTACGCGGCCGTCCTGCGCGGCCAGTCCTACCGCATCGGCGACCAGTGGCTCACACGCGCCGACGCGCCCTGGATCAGCGGCGAGTTGGACAAGTGGTTGCGCCGTCAAGCCACCGAAGCCGCCGCCGCATCGGGCAATGCCGGCTACTCAATCGCCGATTTCAGCGGCAGTGCCGGTGGCGGCCGATCCTTCCGGAGCGCCGAATGAGCCGCCGTGGTCTCCTTGACTCGCTGCTGATGCGCGCCGCGCCCGGCTGGGCCGCATCGCGCGCCCGTTCGCGCCTGCGCGCCCTGGCCTACTCGCAGGCATACGAGGCCGCCGAGCAAACCCACCTTCGCCGCAAAGCTCGTGAATACGGCAGCGGCAACAACATCGTCGCCATGACCGGCGCACAACTGCGCCTGCAGGCCCGCCACCTGGACCGCAACCACGACATCATCAGCGGCGGCTTGTCCACGCTGGTGCAAAATCTGGTCGGCTCCACCGGCATCAACGTGGTGCCCACCCCGCGCGACGCCGAAGGCAACATCATCGAATCGGTCGTTGACCAGATCATGCCGCTCTACGCGGCCTGGTCCAAGCGTCCCGAGGTTACCGGTATGTTCGACTGGCCCGGCGCGCAGCGGCTGCTGGCCCGCACCTGGGTGCGCGATGGCGAAGCGCTGGTGCAAGAACTGCGCGGCCCCGTGCCCGGCCTGGAACACGGCTCGGCCGTGCCATTCTCGCTTGAGCTGCTCGAGCCGGACATGGTGCCGCTGGACATGACTGAGCGCAGCCAGCGCATCCGGCAGGGCATCGAGACCAACGCCTGGGGCCGCCCCGTCGCCTACCACGTCTACCTGGAAAACCCCGGCGACCCGGACGTATTCATGCCCGGCACCAAGCGCGTGCGCGCCGATCTCATCCGCCACCTGCGCACCGTCGACCGGATCGGTCAGCTTCGCGGCATCAGCCTGCTGGCCAGCACCTTCACGCGAATTGAAGACCTCAAGGATTACGAGGAATCCGAGCGCATCGCCGCCAAGGTCGCCGCCTCCATGGCCGCCGCCATCATCAAGGGCGACCCTTCCAGTTACGACCCGGAACTGGCGCCAAAGGGCGAGCGCAAGATGCGCTTCCAGCCCGGCATGATCTTTGACAACCTCGCGCCCGGCGAATCGGTGCAGAGCATCGACGCCAAACGGCCAAACCCCAACCTTGAGCCGTACCGCAACGGCCAACTGCGCGCCATCGCCGCGCCCATGCGCATCAGCTTCTCCTCGCTGGCGAAAAACTACAACGGCACCTATTCGGCCCAGCGCCAGGAGCTGGTGGAGCAATACGGCGCCTACGGCGTACTCGCTTATGAATTCGTCGCCCAGATGATGCGCCCGGTTTACGAGCGCTTCGTCGCCATCGCCATCGCCTCGGGCGAAGTAGCCCTGCCGCCTGGCGTCACCGTCGCCAGCGCCGTGAGCGCCGACTACCTGCCGCCGCCGATGCCGTGGATTGACCCGCTCAAAGAAGCCAACGCCCTTCGCACCATGGTCCGCAGCGGCTTCCGCTCGGCCAGCAGCGTCATCGCCGAACGCGGCGGCCGCATGTACGACACCTTCGAGCAGATCGCCCACGAGCGCCGCTGGGCTGCCGACCTGGGCATCGTGCTCGACACCGACCCCGCAGTCACCAGCGCATCAGGCATCGCCCAAGGCGAGCTCGCCGAAGCCGGCGACCCAGACCAAGACGAGGAAACGTCATGACCCGCAAACCCCTGTCGGTGGCCCTGGCCGCCATCATCGCCACCGGCGCCGGTGGCGTCATGGATGGCCTGCCGGCCGATGCCCGCGGCCAGTCCGTGGTCGCCTTCAGCACCGGCGGCGATGGCAGCGCCGAACTGCTGATCTATGGCCCTATCGGTGATTTTTTCTGGAGTGAGGGCACCACAGCCCAATCCATCGTCGACCAGCTCGGCCAGATCACCGCCAGCACCATCAACGTGCGCATCAACAGCGATGGCGGCGTTGTCCAGGATGGCCTGGCCATCTACAACGCCCTCAAGCGCCACAGCGCCACCATCAACGTCACCATCGACGGCATTGCCGCCTCCATCGCCAGCCTCATCGCCATGGCTGGCGACCGGGTAGAAATGCCCGCGAACACCATGATGATGCTGCACGCCCCGCACGCCGGCGGCTGGGGCAACGCTGTAGCCCTGCGCGGCATGGCCGACATCCTGGACACCTTCGCCGCCGCGATGAAAGAAAGCTACGCGGCCAAGAGCAAGCGCGGTGACGAAGTCAACGCCCTGCTTACCGATGGCGCCGACCACTGGTTCACCGCCGCGGCCGCCGTGGAATTCGGCTTGGCCGATGCCGTGATCACCGCCGATGAGCCCGCCCAGGTCAGCACCGAAGCCGCCGCCGCCGCGCTGCTGGCCTACACCACCGCCATCGCCTCTCAGCCCGCGCCCGCCATTGCCGGCTGCCTGCGCCGGCAAGTCAACGCCCGCACCACCCTTACCGCCTTCGCCGCGCTCAGCGAGCGCCATCAACGGGCGATCTTCGCCCAACTTGAGGAATCCACCATGAAGCAGCAGTGCCAAGTCATCCTGGCGCAGCCGGTCGCCGCACCGCCTGCCTCCGATACAGCCACCCCGGCGCCGGCCCCGGTTGCCGCCGCCACCACCACGCCCACCCCGGCACCGGCCCCGGAAACCGCACCGGTCCCAGCCGCCAGCGTTGATGTACTGGCCCAGCTCACCGACCGTAACGGCCGCATCCGCGAAGTGTTCGCACAGTTCCACGATGTCGCCGGCATCCGCGACCTGGAAGCCGCCTGCCTGGCCGATCCGCGCATTACCGTCGAAACCGCTCAGGCCCGGCTGCTGGCCCGCATCGGCCACGGCGCCAGCCCGCTCAACGATGCCGGCGCCACCCCCGACGCCAGCCCGCGTGTTGAGGCCGGCATTGACCAGCGCGACCGCGACCGTGACCGCATCGTCTCGGGCATCCTTGCCCGCGCCGGCGTACTCACCGGCCAGGAAGCCGAGCAGGCCCGCCAGGGCAACCCCGCCGCCCGCCAATCGCTGATGGCGCTGGTCGAGGCATCGCTGATCCGCGCCGGCGTCAACACCCGCGACATGACCCGCGACCAGATGGCCGCCCAGGTGCTCGCCGTGCAGACCACCAGCGATTTCCCCGTACTGCTGGAAAACACCCTGCACAAGATGCTGCTCGCCGCCTACCGCCTGCAGCCGTTCACCTGGCGCCGATTCTGCGCCACCGGCTCGCTGTCCGATTACCGCCCGCACAACCGCTACCACATGGGGTCTTTCTCTGACCTCAAGGCCGTCAACGAGGCCGGCGAGTACGAAAACGGCGTGTTGTCGGACGGCGCCAAGGAAGTGATCCAGGGTCGCCGCAAGGGCCGCATCCTGCAGATCACGCCCGAAGTACTGGTCAATGACGACCTGGGCGCCTTCACCCGGCCCACGCAGGCACTCGGCCAAGCCGCCGGCCGCACCATCGAAAAGGACGTGTTCAGCCTGTTCGACCTCAACAGCGGCAACGGCCCGACCATGGCCGACGGCAAGGCGCTGTTCCACGTCGACCACGCCAACATCGCCGGCGCCGCCGCCGCGCCCTCCGTCGCCAGCTTCGACCTGGCCCGCCAGCAGATGGGCTTGCAGATGGATCCGGGTGGCAATGATTACCTGGACATCATCCCGGCAATCTGGCTTGGCCCCCAGAGCCTGCGCGGCGCCGCCGTCCATGTGAACGAAGCCGAGTACGACGACGAATCGAACAAGAACCAGCGACGGCCCAACACCAGCCGCGGCCTGGTTGGCGACATCGTCGACACCCCGCGCCTGTCCGGCAATGCCTGGTACCTGCTGGCCGATCCTGGCCTGGAGCCGGTGTTTGAAGTCGCCTTCCTGGATGGCGTGCAAACGCCCACCCTGGAGCAGGAAAAGAACTTCCGCACCGATGGCCTGAGCTGGAAGGTCGTGCACCGCTACGGCGTGGCGGCGGTCGGCTACCGCGGCATCGTCAAGAACGCCGGCGCCTGATCAACCACCCCATAGGCGGCGCCCACCCCGGCGCCGCCATGACCAAAGGACCAAGACAATGGCAAAGAACTACGTAAAAACCGGCGAGCGGCGCACCTTCACCGCCGCCGCCAACGTCGCCAGTGGCCAAGCCGTCGTGCTCGGCGCTGATCTGGGCGTAGCCCTCACCGCCGTCGCCCAGGGCGCCCAGGGCGAGGCCGCCCTTGAGGATGTCTGGGAGCTGCCCTGCCTGGCCGGTGCCGACATCGCCGCCAACGACCGGCTCATCTGGGATATCTCCGCCGGACAGTTCATCAAGGCCAGCCCGGCCAGTGGCGACCTGCTCAACTGCGCCACCGCCGACGCCCCGGCCGGCACCGGCGTCACCACCGTCCGCGCCCGGCTCACCCCTGGCGCCGGAACCATCCAGGGCGGCGGCGGCTAACCGCCGACGCAACCACCCCCCGCGCCGGCCGCCCCGCCGGCGCGGGCCACCCACCCCAGCGAGCGCCCCGATGCCCACACTGCAACTGCCCCGCGGAATCCGGAACCACAACCCCGGAAACATCCGCATCACCCGGCCGCCGACGCCGTGGCAGGGCGTCGTTGAGAGTGCGGGCACCGATGGCGCGTTCGTCCAATTCCAGGC
>CAZUZT010000161.1:0-5125 GCA_964624575.1 uncultured Rhodanobacteraceae bacterium
GGTTCGGACAGCTGGGCGATGGGCGAAGGCGCGTCGGCCTTCGGTAGCGGAGCGAACGCGCTTGCGGACAACGCCACCGCGGCAGGTATGGATGCGTTGGCATCAGGCCAGAACAGCGCGGCGTTCGGCGCCGGTGCGCAGGCGGAGGGTGCGGGCAGCGTGGCGGTGGGCGGCAACGCGATCACCGAGGCTGGCGATCCGCTGATCAATGGCCCTGACGGCCCGATCGGGACCGGGGCGACCAGTGCCGGCCTGGCTGGTACCGCGGTGGGTGCCAGTGCCAACGCCGGAGGGTTCGCGTCTTCGGCACTGGGGGTCGGTGCGCATGCGCTTGGTGCGCAGGCCGTCGCGGTCGGCGCGGTGGCCAACGGCATTGGTGATCTTTCCACTGCGGTTGGCAGCGAGAGCCTTGCGTTGGGCGAAGCCAGTCTGGCGGCGGGCGCAGGTTCGGCGGCACTGGGTGACATTTCCGCCGCCGTTGGAGCGTATGCCGCGGCTGAAAGCTTCGGTGCGACTGCGATGGGCGCGCAGAGCGTGGCGGCAGGTGACCTCGCGGCTGCGTTCGGTGCAGCCGCTGGCGCATCCGGTGATTTTTCCACTGCGATCGGCGGGCTCTCCATCGCCGCTGGCTTCAACAGCACCGCGCTGGGCAATTTTGCTTCGGCGTCGGCGGACAACAGCGTGGCCTTGGGCGCGGACTCGGTGGCTGACCGCGAGAACAGCGTTTCGGTGGGCAGCGCCGGCAGCGAGCGCCAGATCACCAACGTGGCGGCGGGCACCGAGGACACCGATGCGGTGAACCTGGGCCAGCTCACGGACGCCCTCGCAGACGTGGAGGGGGGCGACAACCCGTATTTCCGTGCAACCGGTGATGGTGAGGCCTGGGCAGAGGGTGGCTATTCCACGGCCTCCGGTTCGGATGCGTACGCGGAGGGCGACTACAGCACGGCGACCGGTTCGGACAGCTGGGCGATGGGCGAAGGCGCGTCGGCCTTCGGTAGCGGAGCGACCGCGCTTGCGGACAACGCCACCGCAGTGGGCATGGATGCCTTGGCATCAGGACAGAACAGCGCCGCGTTCGGTGCCGGCGCGCAGGCGGACGGCCCTGGAAGCGTGGCGGTGGGCGGCAATGCGGTGAACGAAACGGGTGATCCGCTGATCGACGGCCCGGGCGGCCCGATCCAGACCGGTGCGACCAGCGCCGGCCTGGGCGGTACCGCAGTTGGTGCCAGCGCGAGCGCCGCAGGCTTTGGTGCCTCGGCGCTGGGGGTGGGCGCCCATGCACCGGGCGCGCAGGCGGTGGCGGTGGGCGCGGTTGCCAATGGCATCGGCGATTTCTCCACCTCGGTGGGCACGCAGAGTGCCGCGGTCGGCACCAGCAGCGTGGCCGTCGGCGGCCCCGCCGACCTGGCGCCCGGGCTGGGGTTCTTCGTGGATACCCAGGCTCTGGGTGAAAATTCCTCGGCCTTCGGTGCAGGTGCGGTGGCGGTCGGTGACAACAGCGTTTCCGTGGGTACTGTCTCCGAGGCGGGCGGCGATGGCGCCACTGCGGTTGGCAACTGGGCCTATGCCAGCGGCATCAATGCCTCGGCGCTCGGCGGTGAAACCTGGGCATCGGGTCTCCACAGCACCGCGCTCGGCTACTACAGCTCCGCGTTTGGCGAGGCCAGCCTGGCCGCAGGTGCGGAGTCGACCGCCTCGGGCGACCTCACGGTGGCGGTGGGAGCCTACAGCGCTGCTTCGGACTGGGGTGCGACCGCGGTGGGCGTGGAGGCCGTTGCCGATGGCGAGCTGGCCGCCGCGTTCGGCGGTGCCGCCGAGGCCTTCGGCCACTATTCCACCGCGATCGGCGGTTTCTCCACCGCTGCGGCCTACAACAGCACTGCGCTGGGCAATTTTGCCCAGGCAGTTGCAGACAACAGCGTGGCGTTGGGCGCGGACTCGGTGGCTGACCGCGAGAACAGCGTTTCGGTGGGCAGCGCCGGCAGCGAGCGCCAGATCACCAACGTGGCGGCGGGCACCGAGGACACCGATGCGGTGAACCTGGGCCAGCTCACGGACGCCCTCGCAGGCGTGGAGGGAGGCGACAACCCGTATTTCCGTGCGACCGGTGATGGTGAGGCCTGGGCGCTGGGTGAGGACTCCACGGCCTCGGGTTCGGATGCGTACGCGGAGGGCGACTACAGCACGGCGACCGGTTCGGCGAGCTGGGCGCTGGGCGAGGGCGCTTCGGCGTTCGGTAGCGGAGCGAACGCGATGGGCGAGTTCGCCACGGCGGTGGGTTATGCCTCGGTGTCGGACGGCATGAACGCCGTTGCGCTGGGTGCGTTCGCGCAGGCCGACGGCGATTCGAGCGTGGCAATCGGTGACGGCGCCTATGCAGTGGAGATCGGTTCGACCGCTACCGGCGCCGGGTCGATGGCCACGGGTCCGCAGGACACGGCGACCGGCTTCAACAGCGTGGCCTCTGGGAGCATTTCGTCCGCGTATGGCGGCTTCAGCACGGCGACGGGGCGGGCCGCCACGGCGCTGGGCTATTCAAGCGGTGCGACTGCCGACTACGCCACTGCGGTGGGTGCGTGGGCGGACGCCAGCGGACTGAGCAGCACCGCGGTGGGCGAGAGCAGCATTGCCAGCGGGACTGAAAGCGTTGCGCTGGGTGGCATGGCCGGCGATTTCTCCGCGGAGGCCAGTGGAGAGGGTGCGACGGCGTTGGGTGCGGGTGCATGGAGTTTGGGCGACTACTCCACCTCGGTAGGCTGGAACACCTATGCCGACGGTGATTTCAGCATGGCGATGGGTGAAGCAGCGCTGGCTGCCGGCCTGGGTGCGTCGGCGCTGGGCGCGGAATCGGAGGCGTGGGGAGACCTGTCCACGGCGGTGGGTGCGCTGGCGGTGGCTGATGCCGATGGCAGCGTGGCGCTGGGTGCCGGGTCGGTGGCTGATCGTGCCGGTACGGTGTCGGTGGGTTCGGCGGGTGCCGAGCGCCAGATCACCAACGTTGCGGCGGGCACAGAAGGCACCGATGCGGTGAACCTGGACCAGCTGGGCGACGCCATTGCCGCGGTGGATGTCGAGGGCAACCGCTTCTTTGCCGCGACGGCGGACGCTCCGGATTCGGGGATCGGTGCTTCGGCCGATGGCAACTACGCCACCGCCGGCGGTGAACAGGCGTCCGCCAGTGCTGATGCGTCCGTTGCCATGGGAGCCCTCGCAAACGCCTCCGGCCTCGGTGCCGCTGCGGTGGGCGGGGGATCCCAGGCCTCCGGCGCCCTTTCGGTTGCCATGGGAGCCCTCGCAAACGCCTCCGGCGAAGGTGGCGTTGCGATCGGTGCGGTCAGCTCCGCCACGGGCGCGGAGAGCGTGGCGCTTGGCAACTTGTCGGTGGCTGATCGCGACCGCACCGTCTCGGTGGGCTCGGCGGGTAGCGAGAGGCAGGTTACCAACGTGGCCGCGGGCACGCAGGACACTGATGCGGTGAACCTGGCCCAGTTGAACGAGGTATCCACGGACGTGACCGGCATTGGCGACATGGCGGTGTTCTACGACGACGGCAGCCATGGTGTGGTTACGTTCGGTGGTGCCGATGGCACGCTGTTGACCAACCTGGCCGAAGGTGATGTCAGCGCCAGCAGTACCGATGCAATCACCGGCAGCCAGCTGTTCGAGACCAACGAGCGGGTTGAAGTGGTCCAGGGCCGGGTGGATGATCTGGATGGCCGCGTGGGGGACCTCGATGGCCGCGTGGGTGACGTGGAAGAAGTGGCTGCGATGGCGGTCGTCTACGACGATGACAGCCGGGGGTCGATCACGTTCGATGGCGCCGACGGTACGCTGCTGACCAATCTGGCCGAAGGCGACGTCAGCGCAGGCAGTTCCGATGCGATCACCGGAAGCCAGCTGTTCGAGACCAACGAGCGGGTCGAGGTGGTCGAGGGCCGGGTGGATGATCTGGACGGCCGCATCGATGATGTCGAGGGCGTGGCCGCCAACGCGATCACCTACGACGATGATTCGAGGTCGGTGGCAACGCTGGGCGGTGCCGAAGGTACGGTGCTGACCAACCTGGCCGCGGGCCAGGTCAATGCCGCCAGCACCGATGCGGTCACCGGCGCGCAGCTGTATGGCTCGATGGACGCGGTGGCCACCGCCTTGGGCGGCAACACCGTGGTGGATGCCAACGGCCGCCTGATCGGCACCGTTTACTCCGTGCAGGGCAGCTACTACGGCAACATCGGCGAGGCGCTCGGCTCGATCGATACCCACATCGGCCTGCTGGACCAGCGTTTGGCGGGAGTCGAAGGCGCAGTTGCCAACGGCGAGGCCAGCAACGCACGCGTGACGGTGGGAGGCAATTCGGATGCGGCGCTGATCAACTCCGACAGTGACGCCATTGCGGTCGGCTCGGGAGCCCAGGCCGGTGGTCGCAACGCGTTGGCGATCGGCGATGGGGCCTACGCACACGGCGATAACGACATCGCGATTGGCAGCAATGCCCACGTCGGGGCCGATGGCAGCACCGCAGTTGGTGCCAATGCCACCATCACGGCCGACGCCACCAACGCCGTGGCGGTGGGCGAGGGCACGAGCGTGACCGCGGCCTCCGGAACGGCTGTGGGCCAAGGCGCTTCGGTTAGCGCCGAAGGTGCGGTGGCCCTGGGCCAGGGTTCGGTTGCAGACCGCGCCAACACCGTGTCGGTGGGCAGCGCGGGCAGCGAGCGGCAGATTGCCAACGTGGCCGCCGGCACCGCGGATTCCGATGCGGCCAATGTGGGCCAGGTCAACGCCGCGGCCGCGCAGTCGCAGGCCTATACCGATACCGTGGCCACGCAGACGCTGTCTTCGGCCAACGCCTATACCGACCAGAAGCTCGCGGTGTGGAACGACAACTTCGATGCGTTCCGCGGGGACGTCGAACGCAGGTTCCACGACGTGGACCGCCGCCTCGACCGCCAGGGGGCGATGGGTGCTGCGATGCTGAACATGGCGACCAGCGCCGCCGGCCTCCGCACCCAGAACCGGGTTGGCGTGGGCGTAGGCTTCCAGGGCGGAGAAAGCGCCCTGTCGGTCGGCTACCAGCGCGCGATCAGCGAGCGGGCAACGGTCACCTTCGGCGGTGCGTTCA
>CAZUZT010000162.1:0-5122 GCA_964624575.1 uncultured Rhodanobacteraceae bacterium
GTGCGCATGCCGCGCTCGCGGTAGTTGTGCGCGCTTTGCAGCAGCGTCGTGCTCTTGCCGGCGTTCATCGCCGAATAATAGAAATACAGCTTGGCCATGGCCGCATTATAGGCAGGCGCCGGGCCGGTTCCTGCGTGGCTGCCAGGCAAGCGGTGCACGGCAGGCGGAGCTGCCATTGGCGGCACGGCCAGCGGCCGCCGGACGGATCACGTGGCCTTGCTGCCCGCCTGCGCTAGGATGCGCCGGCGCCATTTCCGGCGCGCCACCGACAGGAACGGCCCCATGATTCCAGCACCGGACGCATTGGCGCGCCTGCAGCAGGGCAACCGGGAATTCGTCAACGGGCAAGCCCGGCCCACGCCCGGCGACGGTCTGCTGGGGCGGGCCCTGCGGCCGGCCGACCTGGTTTCCCAGCAGCAGCCGTTCGCGATCATCCTGGGCTGCTCGGATGCCCGCGTGCCGGCCGAGATCGTCTTCAACCAGGGCATTGGCGACCTGTTCGTGATCCGTGTCGCCGGTAATATCGTGGCGCCCTCGCAGATCGGCAGCATCGAGTTCGCCGTCGCCCAGTTCGGCACCCGCCTGGTGGTGGTGCTGGGCCATTCCCACTGCGGTGCGATCCTGAGCACGTTGAAGGAATTGCAGCGTCCGTCCGGACAGCGCTCGCGCAACCTGGGCTCGATCGTCAACCGGGTGCGGCCGTCGGTGGAGGTGCTGCTGAAGACCGAGTTGCGCCATGACCTGGATGGCCTGGTGCATCACGCCGTGCGCGCCAATGTCAGCGCCTCGGCCAACCAGTTGCGGCACGGTTCGCCGATCCTGGAACCCCTGATCGAAAGCGGGGACCTGGCGGTGGTCGGCGCCGAATATTCACTGGCCACCGGTTGTGTCGAGTTCTTCGACAACCCGCTGGAGGAAGACGACGCCACCTGACGGGGCGATCACCGGTGGCGGGATCAATACACCACGTCACAAATAAAGAACGCCCCGCCAGGAACCTGGTCGGGGCGAATTGTGGCCATCATCGCAGGATGATGGGCAGCATGATCACTTCTTCGGGGTCTGCTTGGCCTGCTTGCCCTGCTCGGGCTGCTTCTGCTGGTCCTGTCGTCCCTGTTTGGACGGGTTCTGGTCCTTGTTGGACGGGTTGCGCTGATGGGTAGGCATGATCGCATTCCTCGGTTCGAAGGCCGCCACGGGATGTGGTCGGCACAATCAGAAAAGCATCCGCCGGCGCAAGAATCCGTGAACAAAAACGGGCGCAGTCAACACCGGTTCAGCCCGGCAAAAACCCCGGACGCCATCGTGCAAAAAGCCTTCTGTTACAGGCGCTTGGCGCTATTTTTGCCAAGGCCCGAAGCGCCGGCCGGCGCGCGGGCGATCACCCACACCTGGATGCGCCGGATACCGGCCCGGCGCAGGCTGCGGGCGCACTCGGCCAGGGTGCTGCCGGTGGTCATGACATCGTCGAACAGCGCCACGGCCGGGTCGGCCGGAAGGCGCTCCCGGGTGCCGGGATGCACGGCGAAGGCGCCGCGGACATTGCGCCGCCGGCCGGCCAGGTCCAGCTCGGTCTGGGCGTGGGTCGGGCGCAACCGCCGCAGCAGGTTGCCGGCCACCGGGATGCCGGTGCCGCGACGGATATCCCGGGCCAGTTCCAGCGCCTGGTCGTAGCCGCGACGGCGCAGGCGGTGACGGTGCAGGGGCACCGGCACGATCAGGTCCGGCCGCGGCACCGGCCCCTGCTCCAGGCCGGCCACAAACAGGTCGGCCAGGCAGCGTCCGGCCGCGACATCGCCATTGAACTTGAACCGCGCCACCAGGCCATCCAGCGGCCAGGCATAGCGGCAGGCGGCAAACGCCGAATCGAATGGCGGCTCGTGGCGCAGGCAGCGGCCGCACACAGGTTCGGGGCGGAGCAGGGGTTCGGCGCAGCGCGGGCAGGCCGGTTCATTGGTCCGCAGATCGCCCCGGCAGCCGGCACACAACGCGCCCGGCCCGGCATCGGGCGTGGTGCCGCACAGCACGCAGCGTGGCGGCAGCAGCCAGTGGCTGGTCGCGCTCAGCCAGCGCTGCCACGGCCGCACCGGGGTTCGGCGGCACACCGGGCTGGCATCGCCAGCGTCTGCCGGCGACGGCGATGCCGACAGCGTCAGGGGTTGACTGGGTGAAGGCTCCATCGTGCCCCGAGTCTACAGCCGCGGTTTGGGGCTTGAGCAGGCGTCAGCCCGCGGTCAAACCGAGGCGGCGGCCGGACAGCCGGGGTCGCCGGCCGTCGCCTCCGGATCGTCGCCAACCAGGGCCACGATTTCGAGGATCGACAGCTCGCAGCGCGCCTGGCCACGGAACACCGAGGGCGACAATTGCACTGCCATGTGGGCCTGCCGGCCGCAGCCGGCGCCTTCGCCGGTTCCCGCCATGCGCGCGTAGCGGTCGGCATTGCCAAACCACATCGCCCGCACCTGGGCATCATGGCCGGGCCATTGCAGGGTCAGGCAGACATGGCGCTGCTGGAAAATCTGCACCCGGATGATCTGTGCCCGGGTCTCGAACACCGGGCCCTCGCAACCGCGGCCGAACGGCTCCAGGGTGTTGACCAGTGCCACCAGCGGCCAGTGCGGCGGCTGGCGCATGACACCGTCGACCAGGATCGGCAAATCGCCGGCCAGGCCCGCGGCCAGCACCGCCTCGTGCCAGCCCTGGCGCAGGGTGGCCAGGCCGGCATCGGCGATGCGCAGTCCGGCGGCGGCCTTGTGGCCGCCAAACGACAGCAGCAGACCCGGATGCCGGGCCTGCAATGCCTGCAAACCGGCCAGGACATCGAATTGCGGCACGGTGCGCACCGATCCGGTGAGCACGCCGGCTTCGGTCGGGCTGGGCGACAGGCAGATCACCGGCCGCTGGTAGCGATCCACCAGGCGGCTGGCAACAATGCCGTGCACCGCCGGCGAGCCGTTGACCAGGTGAATCGCCAGACCGGCCAACCCCTGCGCGACCTGGCCCTGGGCCAGGACCACCGCTTCGGCCACCAGGGCCTGTTCGGTGGCGCGTCGGGCCTGGTTGTTTTCGCGCAGCTGTGCCGCCAGCGTGGCCGCCTGGTCGTGGTCGGTGCTGATCAGGAACAGGATGCCTTCGCGGGCATCGGCCATGCGCCCCTGGGCATTGATCAGCGGGCCGACGCCAAAGGCGATGTCGCGTGCGGTCAGCCCACCCTTGAGCTCACTTTCGGCAATTTCCGGCAAGACTTGCCAGCACACGCGCTGGCCGGCGGCGATCAGCGGCAGGCCCTGCTGCACGAACCAGCGGTTGCTCGGGCTGGCCAGGCTGACCGCATCGGCGATCGTGCCTACCGCCACCAGATCCAGCAGATGGCGCAGCAGCGGGGTGTCGCGCCCGATGTGCCCGCGCCGGACCAGCTCGTGGCGCACCGCCGCCATCACCAGCCACATGACCCCGACGCCGGCGATCGCCGGATCGGGAAACCGGCTGTCGGCCCGGCCCGGATTCACCGTTGCCACCGCCGATGGCGGGATGCCGCTGGCCGGGATGGCGTGATGGTCGGTGACCACGGTGTCGATGCCGGCCTGGCGCAGGCGGGCGATGCGCGGCTCGTCGGCCGAGCCCTGGTCGGCGGTGACACACAGCGCCGGCAGCGGCGACAGCGCCAGGATCCGGTCCACGACCGGATCGGACAGTCCGTAGCCTTCAGTGAGCTTGTGCGAGGTCAGCACGTGCACCAGGGCCGGATCCACGCCGAAGCTGCCGGTCAGGGCCAGCCACAGCACGGCCCCGGAGGTGACGCCGTCGACATCATGGTCGAAGCAGCCGACCAGGATCTCCCGGTTCTGGATGGCATCGCAGATGCGCGTCACCGCCGGCCCGATGTCCGGCAGCGTTTGCGGCGAAGGGAGGGTGCTGGCACAGGGCCGGACCGCTTCCGGCGCCAGCTTGCGGGCAGCGGCCAGCCGCGCCAGCGGTGCCGACAGGCCGCCGGTGACATGGGCGGCCACGGCGGCCTCATCCAGCGGCCGCCGCTGCAGGCGCCGCGGCCGGGGCAGGGGATCATTCATGGGCGCGCACCGTACACCAGGGTGCGCGTTTGCGTTGGCCGCTGCCTTGCTGCCGGCGGGGCTGGCGGCGCTGGCGGCACTCGCGGCACTCGCGGCGATGGCGCGCCTGGTGTCTCTTTACTTGCCGTGGTCCAAGCGAAATCGCTGCCGGTCAGGACATCGGCTCCGGTGCCGCGCCGATCTTCGGCGGCAGCGGAATGAACTCGTCATTGTCCAGGTCCGGCAGCTTCATCCGCCCGGCGGCCCAGTCGGCGCGCGCCTGTTCGATGCGGTCTTTTGATGACGAGACGAAATTCCAGTCGATCCAGCGCGGACCCACCGGTTCCCCGCCCAGCGCCATCACCACGGCATCGCCCAGCGCCGCTACCGTCACCGGCTTGCCGGCCGTCAGTACCGCCATCGCGCCGGCGGCGACCGGCTGGCCGGCGACCTCGACCTCACCGCTGGCGACATAGACGGCGCGCTCGCTGTATTCGGCCGGCAGTTCAATGCGGGCCCCGGCGCGCAGTTGCCAATGGACATAGAACTGTGGCGAGTCGACTGTCACCGGCGATTGCAGGCCGGCCAGCCTGCCGGCGATCAACCGCCCGCTGACGCCGCCCTCGTCGAAGGCCGGCAGCAGATCGCCGGGGTAATGCCAGAAGCCCGGGTCCATCTCCTCGCGTTCGTCGGGCAGGGCGACCCAGGCCTGGATGCCGTCCAGCGGCCCACCCTCGTGGCGCAGTCGCTCGAAGCGCTCGGAATGGGTGATGCCGCGGCCGGCGGTCATCCAGTTGACCTCGCCCGGACGTACCGGCTGCTCGGAGCCGACGCTGTCGCGGTGCATGATCTCGCCCTGGTACAAGTACGTGATCGTCGACAGGCCGATGTGCGGGTGCGGGCGGACATCGGCTTCTGGCGCCAGGCCGGGGTCCAGGTCCTTGGGGCCCATGCGGTCGAAGAAAATGTACGGTCCGACCATGCGCCGCCGGGCGTACGGCAGCACCCGCGCGACCTCGAAATTGCCCAGGTCGCGACCGCGCGGCGGAATGATGAGCTCGATCATGGCGGTT
>CAZUZT010000163.1:0-5074 GCA_964624575.1 uncultured Rhodanobacteraceae bacterium
TCACCGGCGAGGTCGGCACCGGCAAGACCACGCTCAGCCGGTTGTTGCTGGTGCAATTGCCGGAGAACACCCAGGTCGCCTTGATCCTGAATCCGCGTCTGGAGCCGCTCGAGCTGCTGGAGGCACTGGCCGAGGACTTGGGCATCGATATCGATGCCGGCGCCCGGCCGGCGCGCGGTCGTGGCAAGGCCCTGGTCGATGCTTTGAATCGCTTCCTGCTGCAGGCCCATGCCGATGGTCGGCGTGTGGTGTTGATGCTGGATGAGGCGCAGGAACTGCCGGTGGCCAGCCTGGAGCAGGTGCGCCTTCTGACCAACCTGGAGACCGCCAGCCAGAAGCTGCTGCAGATCGTCCTGCTCGGACAGCCGGAGCTGCGTACCGTGCTGGCGCGCCCGGACCTGCGCCAGCTGGCGCAGCGCATCACCGCCCGCTATCACCTGACGCCGCTGTCGGCCGACGAGACCGCGGCCTATGTCCGGCACCGTCTGGCGGTTGCCGGCCTGTCTCGCTCGCCGTTCGATGGCGCGGCACTGGCGGCCCTGCATCGGCGCTCCGGCGGCGTGCCGCGGCTGATCAATGTCATCGCCGAACGGGCCCTGCTGATCGGCTACGGTGCCGACCTGGAGCGGCTGCCGGCGCCGGTGGTCAACCGGGCCGCCAATGAAGTGCTGGCCGATGGGGTGATCGCCGGTGCGGGCATTTTCGGCGGCCGCGCCCGGCGCCGCCGGCAGGGCGTGATCACCGGCCTGGCCGTACTGGGGCTGGTCGCCGTGGTGCTGGCCTGGCTGGCGCTGGCCCCGGATGGCTCATCGGCGACCCTGTCCGCAGCCGGGTATTCGGACGGCCCTGCACCCGTGTCGGCGGCTGCAGATGCGTCGGATGCGGCCGCTACGCAGATGACGGCGGATGTGGTTACAAATGGCAACGGTCCGGGCGCCATATCCGCGGTGTCTGACCTGTCTGCGCTGTGGCGCACCGAGGTTGCCGACGCCCACGCCGCCGATGCCCTGCTCGACCTGTGGCAGGCCGATCCGGCGCTGGATGCCCACGACCTTGCCGGCTGCCCGTTCCGGTTCGGCAGCGACCTGCATTGCCTGCGCACCCGCGGCACCCTGGCGCAGCTGGCCGCCCTGAACCGGCCGGTGCTGCTGCTGATCCCGGTCGATGGGCGCATCCGGCCCCTGGTCCTGGCCGGCCTGGATCGCGATCTGGCTCGGGTGATCGGCGACGGTGCACCGGTATCACTGCCGCGCACACTGTTGGAAACCGCCTGGCCGGGTGAGTACCTGGCGCTGATGCACCTGCCCGGTACGGTACCGACCGTCGGCCATCCGCCGCTGCCGGCCTGGACCGGCCCGGCCCTGGAGCGTTTCGAGGCGAACCGATCACTGCCGCCGTTGTCCAACGGCTCCGAACGCATCCGTCGCCTGCAGCAGCACCATGGCCTCAGTGCCGATGGCGTGGTCGGTCCGGAAACCTGGTGGGCGCTGGCTGCCTACCTGGAATCCGGGCCGCGGCTGCAGGCCTCGCCGCCTGCCGTGGCCGCGCCCGAACCCGATCCCCCGTCAACGCCATAAACCGCTGGCAACTTGCGGCGGCCGCCGCCCCCAAACCCTGCCGATACAATGCCGCCATGTCCTCAATCCTCAATGCCCTGAACAAGTCCGAAGCCGAGCGCCAGCGTGCCCAGCCGCCGGGCTGGAACTCGCCCATGCAGTTCGGCAGCCAGCCGCCGCCGCGACGCCGGTGGTGGTGGCTGGTGCTGGTGGCGGTGGTGGCATTGGCCTTGGCCTGGCTGTTTGGCGTGTTCAGCCCGAATCCGGAGCTCGCCGGTTTGCCCCAGACGGCCGCCACCAGCGACGGCCTGGGGAGTGCCGGCGGCGATGACCCCGGTGCGGTGCAACCAGGTCCGGTTGCGACCGAGCCGGAGATTGCCTTTGGTCAGCCCAGCCGCACGACCGATTCGCCAGGCAGTCTGGATCTTGCCGGTAGCGACCGCATCCCCGACGCCGTGCGCCGCCTGCGGGAGCAACAGGCACAGGCCCGTGCCGAGACAGACCCGGGCACACAGATGGACCGTCTTCGGCAACTGGCACAGTTGCGCCGGGGCGAGATCAGCCGCGCGGAACTGGACAGTGCGGCTGCCAGCCGACCGGTGACTGCGGAGCAGACCGCGCGCGCTGAGCAGGAAATCAGGATGCTTGCCGAAGCGCTGGGCGAAGATCCCGACGAGATCACCGATGACATGATTGAAGAGATGGCGATTGCCATGATGACCGCTGAAGAAAGCGAACTGGCCGCCACGCAGACAGGCGGGACTGACCCCGGCAGCGGCGGTGCTCCGGGCCCTCGCGCTTCCCTGGCGGCACCGCAAAGGTTTGGCCAACCGGCCGTCAGCGGTGCCCCTCAGGGTGCGCCGGCACCGGCCCGTGTGGTCGGCAATACCGCGCCTGCTTCACCGCAGCAGGAGGCGGCGCGCGGGGAATCCCTGCCGATGATCAACGAATTGCCGTTCGCCACCCGCAACGCCCTGCCGGCGATGGACCTGACCATGCACCTGTACAGCGATGATCCGGGCCGGCGGATGGTGTTGCTCAATGGCGCCCGGGCCGGCGATGGTGACGAGCTGGACAATGGCCTGCGCATTCTGGCGATCCGCCCCGACGGCGTCGCGCTCGAGTTCCAGGGCACCCGCTTCCTGCTGCCGGCCCGGCCCTGAGCCGGGCACGTCACCCGGCCCGGGGGCCGGCACCGGTGCGGCCGTGGCGCCGTGGGATCCAGCCGGTTCGAACCTGTTCCGGTCTTGCGCAGCCACCACCGGGTACCCAAGGGGTGCCGATGTTTCCGGAATCCGCCGCACCGGAGCGGGCGCAGTCTGACACGGGACCGGCAGCCAGCCGCCGCGACAGACCCCAAGACGCCGGCCCTATTGGCGCTGGTCCCTGATCCCGGCAGGTGCGGCCCGCCAGCCAGGCGCCGTCATCGCCACCGTCCGGGTGCTTGCATGGTGGTGCCGGCCCGGTCAGGCTGGCGCCATGTTCGTACAGGTTGACCACCGGCCATCCCGGGAGCTGCGCTGGGCTACACCACTGCTGCTGGTGCTGGTGGTGTTCGCCTTCATCTGGCTGGCCAGCCAGGAGCCTGACCGGTTTCTGCGCACGGTCAGCCGCTGGGGCCTGATGCCGGCCCGGGTGTTCGATCTGGGTGCCGGCTGGGGCACCTGGTTTGCCGAACTGCGTCCGCTGGCGATGCTCACCGCCCTGCTCATCCACGTCGACCTGTTGCACCTGATCGGCAATCTGCTGTTCCTGCTGATCTTCGGCTTGGCCGCCGAACAGCGTCTGGGCAGCGGCCTGTTCCTGGCCCTGTTCCTGGTCGGCGGAGTATTGGCCAACCTGGCCGCGGCAGCGACCATGCCCGATCAACTGGGCGTCATCGTCGGCGCCAGTGGCGCGGTGTCGGCGATCGTCGGCGCCTACCTGACCCTGTTCCCGCGCTCGCACCTGGGGCTGGTGATTCCGTTGGGCGTGTATCTGGAATTCGTGCGCATTCCGGCGCTGTGGCTGATCGGCTTCTGGATCCTGCTGCAGGTGCTGCTGGCCTATCTCAACCCCACTTTCGGCGCCGTCGCCTGGGTTGCCCATGCCGCCGGCTTCATTGCCGGCAGCCTGTTCGCGCTGGCCTGCCGGCCGGTGATCTACCGGCGCCTGCGCCGGCTGCGGCCGCTGTAGCCGGGCTGTGAAAGCGAAGGGCCCGCCGCGGTCATCACGGCGGGCCCTTTGCGTTTCCTCCTGCGGTATCGGGCCAGAGTTGCCCCGGGCTCAGTTCACGACCATGTTCTGGCGTACTTCAAGGCCACGTTCGGTCACCACCAGATCCATGGAGACGTAGCTGAAGGCGGTATAAAGCTCGTCCAGAGCGGTCAGCAGCGGCGCCATGACTGCTTCGAACTCCGTTCTCGACATGGCCTTGTCGGCCGCGTCGTCCCCGCTGTGGCCATCCGCATCAGCCTGGCCAGCGGTCTGGTCACCCTGCTCCATGGCGCGCATCTGCCGCATCAGGCCGGCATAGAACGCGCCTTCGTAGCCCATGTAGAGCAGGGGTGCGGGTTCCTGGCTGTCGGCCTTCAGGTCGCTGGCTAGTGTCTGCCGGCTGTCCGCGCCGACGGCAAGTCCGAGCGCGCCCTCACCCAGGGCCACCCAGCCCTGGGGCAGGGTGTCACCGCCCGGGATGGCTTCCAGGTCCAGTGGCACCGGCTCGCCACCCGGGGTGAGTTCCAGCTGTGCCAGCTGGGGCACGAAGCCCTGGGCCATGCCGATCAGGGCAGCCGGGCTGGGACTGGCCAGGATCAGGCTGCCTTCGACCTGGTCGGGCGTGCCGGTGTCATCCAGGGTCAGGCGCCGCAGGTGGATGCGCAGGCCCCTGACCATGCCCGAGGCGGCATACAGTCCGGCAGTGGCGGAGGTCATGGAATCGGCCGTGGCATTGAGGCCCTGGAGGTGTTCGCAGGTGAACGGGGATTGCCTGATGGCACTGGCCTGGGCCTGCAGGAAAGCGGCCAGGCGTTCAAGATTCAGCCCCAGGCCCAGTTCCATGCCGGTCCGGGACTGGCCCAGGCCGGGCACCGTGGCGGCCAGGCCGGCCATCGATTCGCGCAGCGGCGGATCCATCTCCAGGACCCCGACCGATTCCTGGTGCTGGCGGTCCAGCCGCGTGTAACCGGAGACCAGCCGCGGCGTCTTCTCCACCATCTGCTGATACTCGCGCCGGCATTCGGCATTCAGCGGGGCGTCCTTGCTGGCCAGCAGTTGGCTGAACCAGGTTTCCCGGTTCTCGCTGCCGAGCAGCTGGGCCATTGCCCGGCGCAAATCGAGCACGGCGGTGCCGTAGGGCGTGAAGCCATATTGCCTGTTCACTGCCACTAGTTCGCCGCTGTCCAGCACCGATTGCGCGGGCGCATCCAGGCCCAGCATCCGGGCCAGGCCAGTGTCATCTCCGGCCGGGTCGGCGCCGGGCAGATCGGCGGTCAGCACCAGATGCCGGTCAATGATCGCCATCACGATGGCGCCGGCCG
>CAZUZT010000164.1:0-2386 GCA_964624575.1 uncultured Rhodanobacteraceae bacterium
TCGCCCTCGCGGGTAAGCAGTTCCACCGTGCCCATCTCGCGCATGTACATGCGCACCGGGTCGGTGGTACGGCCGACTTCGGCATCGGTGATCGCCAGCGCCTGGACCGCCTCTTCGGTGACATCGTCATCGACCGCGGAGCCGGCAAGCGGCGCATCGGCAGGGGCCTCTTCATGCACCTCGATGCCCATGTCATTGATCATGCTGATGATGTCTTCGATCTGTTCGGGATCGACGATGTCATCGGGCAGGTGATCATTGACTTCGGCATAGGTCAGGAATCCCTGCTCCTTGCCTTTGAGGATCAACGACTTGAAGTCGGTCGGCTGTTCGTTTTGCTCCATGGATTCCTCGCGCGAACGGCGGGCGAAAATAACCGCTTATTGTAGGTTGCTGGTCAGGCTTTGACCAGCGCGCCGGGCACACGTGCCCGGAACGGTAGTGCGGCATTCAGCCCTGGGCGGCCTGTCATGACAGGCCGTGTTGCCCGCGTCCGGCACCGGCGCTGGCCGATGGCGACACGGATCATTGACCGTACCGGCAACATCGGCAGCACCGTTGGCACGGCCGTTGTTCCTGTACTGATAACGCAATTCAGGCGCGGCATGCGTCACCGCGCCAGTGTCGCCGGGCAAGATCGTGACAGGCCACCGGCATACCAGCGCCGGCAGCGGCGCCGCTTGCGGCCACCTGTCGTGCCTGCCGTGTTGCCGTGAGCTTGTTCCCGACCCGTCGTTCATTCAGTTGACCTGCAACCAGAAGGTCACCGGCCCGTCATTGACCAGATGTACCTGCATATGGGCGCCGAAGCGCCCGGACTCAACCCCGGGCCAGTGTTCGCGCGCCAGCGCCACCAGCGCCTGGAACCGGCTGCGCGCCAAAGCCGGTGGCGCGGCGCCGTCAAAACCGGGGCGCAGGCCCTTGGTGGTATTGGCCGCCAGGGTGAACTGCGGCACCAGCAGCAGGCCAGCGCCGACATCGCGCAGTGACTTGTTCATCCGGCCGTGGTCATCGGCGAAGACGCGGTAGTCCAGCAGCCGCTGCCACATCCGCCCGGCGACCTCGTCGTCATCATTGCGTTCCACCGCCACCAGCGCCAGCAGGCCGGCCCCGATGGCACCGACCACGCTCTGGTCGACCTCCACCCGGGCCTGGGTCACTCGCTGTATGAGGCAGATCATGGTGTCGGAATCGGGTAATTCAATAGCGGTGGGGCCCGGCGCGTGAGGCAGCGGCCGGACCGGATCGTTCGCAGCCAGGGCCGTTGCTGCCAGCGCCCTTGCCTGCCGGGGCCGGGCAGTGTAAGCGGCCCGGGCGCGCGTGCGTCAAGTCGTGTTGGTTTTGGCAGCGCCCCTCCGACGCCCGGGCGTACCCGCGCGCCGGTCGTTGCCCCGGAGTGCTGACGGTGGCGCCACCGCCTACACTTTGCCGGTGACCGATCCGATCCAAACGCCACCCGCGCGCAGCCGCATGAGCTGGTCCGGACGCCTGCTCTGGGCGTTGTTCCGGCTCATCGCCAGCCTGTCCCTGCCCCGCCTGCAGGCGCTGGGCGCCTGGCTGGGCCGGCGTCGCCGGGGCCGGGGCCGGCGTATTGCCCAGTACAACATTGCGCTGTGTTTTCCGGAACTGGATCCGGCGCAGCACGAGCAGCGGGTCGACGCCGCCCTGGCCCACCTGGGCCGCGGCATGTTCGAAGCCTTCGCGATCTGGACCCGGCCGCGCCGGGCATTGACCTGGATCGGCCAGGTGCATGGCGCGCAGCATCTGCAACAGGCACGCGCCGCCGGCAAGGGCGTGCTGATCCTGGCGCCGCATCTGGGTGCCTGGGAACTGCTCAACCTGTACCTGGCCGCCACCGGGCCGGGCGCCGTGCTCTATCGCCCGGCACCGTTGCCGGCCTTGGATGAGGCGATTGTGCGCGGCCGTGGCGCCCTGGGCATGGGCCAGATTCCGGCCGACCGCAGTGCACCGCGGATGATCATCCGGCGCCTGGCGGCCGGCGACACCATCGGCATCCTGCCCGACCAGCAGCCGCGTCTGGGCGAAGGCGTGTTCGTGCCCTTTTTCGGCCTGCAGGCGCTGACCATGACCCTGGCGCCGCGCCTGTCTCAACGGGCACCAACACTGCTGGCCTGGGCCGAGCGCTTGCCCGATGGCGCCGGTTTCGACCTGCACTTCGAGCCTGCCGATGCTGGCCTTCGCGATCCCGAGCCGGAGATTGCGGCAGCGGCCATGAATGCTTCGATCGAGGCCCTGGTGCGCCGCTGCCCGGAACAGTATGTCTGGGACTACAAGCGCTTCAGCCTGCGCCCGGAAGGCGAGCCCGAGCGCTATGGCCCCGGCACCCGGCGCCGGCACCGGGAGCCGCCGGCTGGCGATTGAGGTC
>CAZUZT010000164.1:2486-5072 GCA_964624575.1 uncultured Rhodanobacteraceae bacterium
GCGGCAACCGGCTGCCGCATCCCGGCTAGACTTTCGCCCATGATCACCCGCCCCGCCGAACCCTGGCTGCCGGATTTCTGCCGGGTGCCGATGCTGTTCGCCGCCATGCTGGTTGCCCAGGGGGTGGTGCTGGCGATCTGGCTGGCGCCGACGGCGGCGATCGGCAGCCTGGCCGAGTTCGCCCTGGTCAGCGTCTACGGCCAGTGGCTGGCGCTGCTGGGTTGCAGTGCCCTGTGCCTGCTCGGCAACGCCCTGAACCGGCTGCCTGCCGGACACGGCGCGCCGCTGGCATTGGCCTTGGTCACGGCGCTGGGCCTGGCCGGTGCGGCGGTGGTACGCAGCCTGGACCAGGCGCTGCAACTGGGCCTGACCGGTAACAGCGGCAACCTGCGTTTCATCGTCGCCAGCGGCGCCCTGGTGCTGGTGTTCGGCGCCCTGACCCTGCGCTATGTCCATATCCAGGAGCGCTGGCGTGCCGCCGTGCGCAGCGAGGCCCGGGCCCGTTTCGACGCGCTGCAGGCGCGCATTCAGCCGCATTTTCTGTTCAACACCTTGAACACGGTCAGCGGCCTGATTGCCACCCAGCCGGCGCAGGCCGAAGAAGCGGTGCTGGATCTGGCCGACCTGCTGCGCGCCGCCCTGGCCCGGGATGGTGGCCGACTGCGCCTGGGCGAGGAGCTGGACCTGGCCCGGCGTTACCTGGCGATCGAACAACTGCGCCTGGGCGGGCGCCTGCAGGTGGACTGGCGCCTGGACGACAAGCTGCCGCTGGCCATGGGCCTGCCGACCCTGACCCTGCAGCCGCTGGTGGAAAACGCCGTGCTGCACGGCATCAGCCTGCTGCCGGCCGGCGGCACGGTGAGCCTGAGCGCGCGCCGGGAAGGTCGCGGCGTGACCATCACCATCCGCAATCCGCTGGCCGGCCCGGTGGCCGCGCGCAGCCCCGGCCGCACCCAGGCCAACATCCGCAACCGCCTGCGCCACGCCCTCGGGCACCGTGCCCGGCTGGCGATCGATGGCCACGGCGGCCATTACACCGTCACCTTGTGGCTGCCGATTCCATGACCTTGCGCGTGCTGATCGTTGATGACGAACCGCACGCCCGGCAGCGCCTGCGCCAATTGCTGGCCGCGCGCGATGATGTCCTGGTGCTGGCCGAGGCGGGCTCCGGAGCCCAGGCGCTGGCCGCCTGCCAGGCGCAGCCGGTGGATGTGGTGCTGCTGGACATCCGGATGCCGGGCATGGATGGCCTGGCCACCGCGCAGGCCCTGGCGCAGTTGCAGCCGGCGCCGGTGGTGGTGTTTTTGACCGCCGCCGATGACCGCGCGATCGAGGCGTTCGAGGCCGGCGCCGCCGATTACCTGCTCAAGCCGGTGCGCGGCGAACGCCTTGCCGCCGCCCTGGATCGGGCCCGGCGCCTGCTGCGGCCGGCCGCCGCCCGCAGCCACGAAGAACGGCAGCATTTCATCGAACGGCGGCTGGGCGAGGTGGTCCTGGTGCCGGTCGATTCGGTGCTGGCCCTGCGTGCCGAGGACAAATACGTGTGCCTGACCACGGCCACCGGCGAGCACCTGATCGAGGAGTCGCTGGTTGCGGTGGAGCGCGAGTTCGGGCCACGATTCCTGCGCATCCACCGCAACTGCCTGGTCGCCGCCGGCCAGGTCCGGGCGCTGGCGCGGATCGACGGGCGCGACCATGTCCGGGTCGCCGGCCTGGATCAACCCCTGGAAGTCAGCCGCCGCAACCTGGCCGCCGTGCGCGGCCACCTGCTGGCCCTGGCCAACCCCGGAGCCACCCCCGGAATTGCCGACACGGATCAGTCAAGGAACAACCAATGAGCCCTCTTCGACTTGCCACCCGCCGCAGCGCCCTGGCCCTGTGGCAGGCGCAGCATGTGGCCGATCTGCTGCGCCAGGCCCATCCCGACCTGCCGGTGGAACTGGTGCCGTTGAGCACCCGCGGCGACGAGCTGCTGGACCGGCCGCTGGCGGCCATCGGCGGCAAGGGCCTGTTCCTGAAGGAGCTGCAGCAGGCGATGCTGGATGGCCGTGCCGATGTCGCCGTGCATTCGCTAAAAGACGTGCCGGCGGTGCCCGAATCCGGCTTCATGCTGACCGCCATCCTGCGCCGGGCCGACGCCGCCGATGCCGTGGTCTCACCGGCCTGGGGCAACCTGGACCGGTTGCCCGAAGGCGCCCGCGTCGGCACCTCCAGCCTGCGCCGCCAGGCCCAGCTGCGGGCCTTCCGCCCGGACCTGGAACTGGTCGACCTGCGCGGCAACATCAACACCCGCCTGGCGCGCCTGGATGCCGGCGATTACCAGGCCATCCTGCTCGCCTGCGCCGGCCTGGAGCGGCTGGACCTGGCCGGGCGCATCGACCAGCGCCTGGCACCGCCGCAGTGGCTGCCCGGCGTCGGCCAGGGCGCAATCGCCATCGAAGGCTTGGCCGGAGATTCACGCTGGCAGCCGTGGCTGGCCTGCCTGCATCACGCCGACACCGCCACCTGCGTCAGCGCCGAGCGGGCCCTGAACCAGTCGCTGGCCGGCGATTGCACGGTGCCGATCGGCGCCTGGGCGGCGCTGGA
>CAZUZT010000165.1:0-4933 GCA_964624575.1 uncultured Rhodanobacteraceae bacterium
CGCCAGCGTCGTCAGATAAAGGTATTGCGGCCGCCATCGACGGCCAGTACCTGGCCGGTGACGTAACCGCCACCGAACACCAGCCAGTCCACCGCCGACACGATGTCGGCCGGTTCGCCCTGGCGGCCCAGGGCGGTGCGCTCGCGGACCACGGCCAGGGTCTCGGCCTTGACCGGATTGTCCGACCACAGGATGTTGCCCGGCGCCACGGCATTGACCCGCACCTGCGGGCCCAACTCGCGCGCCAGGGCCTTGGTCATCATCACCAGCGCCGCCTTGGCCATGCTGTAGACGCTGTAGCCGGGCAATGGCCGCTCGGCGTAGATATCGGCCATGTTGACGATGCAGCCGCCGCCGGGCAGCGCGGCCGCCTGGCGCAACCACGGCGCTGCCTGCTGGCAGAGGAAATACGGCGCCCGCACGTTGGAGGCGAACAGCTCGTGCCACTGCGCCAGGCTGACCTCTTCCAGCGCGGTGGCATAGTAGGCCGAGGCATTGTTGACCAGCACGTCGAGCCGGCCGAAGTGCCCGGTCACGGCCGTGATCATGCGCTCTGGCGCCTGCGGATCCTGCAGATCGGCCTGGACCAGCAGGGTGCTGTCGGGGCGGATCGCTTCCAGCTCGGCCTGCAGCGCCCGAGCGGCCCCACCGGAGCTGCGGTAATGCACGGCGACCCGGCAGCCGCGGCCATGCAGGTGGCGGGCGATGGCGGCGCCGATGCGGCGTGCCGCGCCGGTGACCAGGACAGTGCGTTCAGTAACCATGGGCATCCATGATAACCAGTGCTGCCGTCGCCGCCGGTTGGCGGGTTGCCTGCCCGACCGCGCAGCCGTGCCGGCGGACATTTTTGCCGGGGCGTTACCATGCCCGCTGGCACCGCACGGGACCGGCGCCCGCCCGGCTTGAGCCGGAGATGGCTGGCAGCGGCCCCGTTCCACCGCAAAAAGGAGACACCATGTTGGAATCCTGGAGCCAATGGCAGGCTGACAATCCGATGCTGGCCACGATGACCGGCCTGCTGCTTTTGCTGCTGGCTGCAGTTCTGGCCGATCTGTTCGCCCGTCGCGCCCTGGTGGGCGCCTTCGCCACCATGGCCCGGCGCAGCCGCCTGGAATTCGACGATCACCTGGTCGACAACAAGGTGCCGCTGCGCCTGGCGCACATCGTGCCGGCGGCCGTGATCCAGTTCGGCATCGTGCTGGTCCCCGGCCTGCCGGAAACCGCGGCCATCGTGATCCGCAATGTCGCCTTCAGCTTTACCGTGTTGATGGCCATGCTCGCCGTGGGTGGGGTGCTGCGGGCAGTCAACGCCGCCTATGAGCAGCGTCACAGCGCCCGGCAGGGCTCGATCAAGGGCTATACCCAGCTGCTGTCGCTGGCGGTTTACATCCTGGGCAGCATCGTCATCGTCGCCACCCTGATCGACCGTTCGCCGCTGATCCTGCTGTCGGGCATGGGCGCGATGGCGGCGGTGCTGATGCTGGTGTTCCAGGACACGTTGTTGTCGCTGGTGGCCAGCGTGCAGATCAACTCCCAGGACATCGTGCGCGTGGGCGACTGGATCGAAATGCCGCAACTCAATGCCGATGGCGATGTCATCGATATCGCCCTGCATACGGTCAAGGTGCGCAACTGGGACAAGACCGTCACCACCCTGCCGACGCGCCGGCTGATCTCCGACCCGTTCAAGAACTGGCGCGGCATGACCGAATCCGGGGGGCGCCGGATCAAGCGCACGCTGGACATCGACCTGCAGTCGATCGGATTTCTGGAACCGGAACAGATTGCCGAGCTGAACGGGTTCGTGCTGCTGCGCGGCTATCTGGCCGACAAGCAGCGCGAACTGGATGAGTACAACACCGGCCTGGGCGAGGACGGCCAAAGCACGTTCAACGCCCGCTGCCTGACCAACATCGGCACCTTCCGCGCCTATGTCGATGCCTACCTGCACGCGCATCCGGGCATCCACCAGGAGATGACGATCATGGTGCGGCAGCTGCAGCCCGGCGCCACCGGCCTGCCGCTGGAGCTTTACTGCTTCACCGCCGACGTGCGCTGGGTGATGTACGAGGGCATCCAGGCCGACATCTTCGACCACCTGATCGCAATCCTGCCCAAGTTCGGGCTGCGCCTGTTCCAGAGCACCAGCGGCCACGACCTGCACCAGGCGGTGGCCATGTTTGGCCAGCGCCAGGGCGCCCAAGGTGACGCGCCGGCCAGCCTGCCGCCGGCCTGAACGCGGGCGTCGACACGCACCAGTCGTCACAAGCCTGCGCCGCAGCGCGCTGCAGCATCCTCCCCCGTCCTCCTTCGGAAGCGAAGGAGGGCGTATTGGGTTGCCGGGACAACAGGCAAAAACGCCGACACCTTCACAACGGCGACCGTTTGCGACCGGCACAATCAGGGGCCCTGTTTGTTTCGCAAGGAACCTGCCCATGACGATGAAACCCGCCTTTCTGGCTCGTGCCTCCCTGCCCCTGCTGATTGCCGCCAGCCTGCCGGCACTGGCGCAATTGCCCGATTACGTTGACTTCCAGCTGCAGGCGCGCAGCAACCTGCTGGTCAATGACAACGGCTTCAACCTGCCGCCCGGATCGTCGTTCAATTCCATCTCGCCCACGCTCAACGATGACGGCTGGGTCGCGTTCCCGGTGCAGGTGGTGACCCACGACGGCGATCCGACGCAGTCAGGCAGCGGTGTCTGGCATGGCCGCGACGGCGTCGGCGGCATCGTCCACCGCCACGACAATGCCGACGGCATCTCCACCGAGATCGCAATCAACGCCGCCGGCCAGGTCGCCTACCGGCTCGGCTCCACCGGCAACCAGGCGCTGTGGCTGTACGAGCCGGACCTGGATGCCGTGCGCCAGGTCACCCTGCTGCCGCTGACCCCGACCGGGCTGTCCAACCTGTCGCTGTCGGATGCCGGCATCGTCGGCTACCAGGGCCTGGTTGGCAGCGCCCGCTACTTCGCCTCGACCTCGGCCTTCCCGCCGCCGGCCGACTCGGTGGTGCACGTCTACCAGTCCAGCCTGGAACCGGGCAGCCCGTACAACTTCCTGTACTCGCCTTCGATGAACAACCAGCGGGTGATCGCCGGCAAGGTCAACGTCGGCACCGGCTCGGATTTCAGCAAGGAAGAGATCCGCCTGTTTGCCGCCGATGGCAGCAGCGTGGCGGTGGCGTCGGATACCGACATCGATCCGCAATCGCCCTTCAACAGCTTTGACAACAGCCTGGCGGTGAATGATCACGGCCAGGTGGCGGTGATGGTGCGCCTGGCCGAAGGCAGTGTCCGCGCCGTCTACCGCATCGCCGAGGGCGCGGAGCCGGTCGAGATCGCCCGCGTCGGCGGTGGCCCGATCACCGAGATCCAGTTCTTCCGGCCGGCGATCAACAACGACGGCCTGGTCGCCTTCCGTGCCAGCGATGCCGATGGCCAGGCGGTCTATGTCGGCGATGGCACGGACCTGGTGCGGGTGATCGGCCGCGGCGATGTCATCGAAACCGACCAGGGCAGCGGCCAGCTTGGCCAGCACGATGCCTCGCCGGTATTCGGCGGCGCGCCGGACATCAACAACCACGGCGATATCGTGGTCTCGGCCGGCCTGCACCCGGAAGGCGACAACCAGGTCGAGTGGGGCAGCGGCATCATCGTCGCCTGGGCCGACCGCGGCGTTGATGACGATGTCATCTTCCGCGACGGCTTCGAGGGCGAATGACCGGCTGCGGATTGTCTGCGGCGGACGCCCGTCCGTTACCGATTGTGACGGCGGGCGCGATCACCTGACTGCTCCGCAGGGTGCCCGCCTGATGCGCGGATCAACTGGCGGTCAATGAAAACCTGCCGCATGAAAACAACAATGCCGGCCACGATGGCCGGCATTGTCTGTTCAGGGCCGTTGCCGCGCCCGGGGAGGCGAGCTCAGCCGCCGCGCTGCGCCAGCCAGTCGTGGATGGCGCCGGGAACTTCGCGCTGCGCCCGGCCGGAGACATAGATGCCGATGTGGCCGCCGCGGAATTCCAGCTCGGTGTAATCCCCGGTGCCGATGATGCCGCCCAGCGGCCGCGAGGCCGATGGCGGTACCAGGTGATCGTGCTGGGCGAAGATGTTGAGCACCGGCATGGTGATCGCCAGCGGATCAACCGGCTGGCCGCCGATCTCCAGGCCGCCGGTGATCAGCTTGTTGGCCTGGTAGAAATCCTTGATGAACTGGCGGAAAGCCTCGCCGGCCAGGTCCGGTGAATCGAAGATCCACTTCTCCATGCGCAGGAAATTTTCCAG
The DNA here is from genome assembly GCA_964624575.1 of uncultured Rhodanobacteraceae bacterium. Lineage (GTDB taxonomy): Bacteria > Pseudomonadota > Gammaproteobacteria > Xanthomonadales > UBA2363 > Pseudofulvimonas. Next base: position 4,286 of record CAZUZT010000165.1, read on the forward strand.
CTCGTCCTTGTCGTCGAGGATATCGACAAGGCCGACGTACTTCTGCAGGTTCAGCCGGTACGGCTTGAGCATCAGGTAGGACGAGTTCATCAGATCGGCCGGGACATTGCCCAGAGTGTCGACGAACAGGTCGACATCCATGCTGCGCGTCCAGTGCGCCAGCATGTTGTCGTCGGTGTGGAAGTCCACCGGCGTCACCATGGTGATCAGGTTGCGCACCCGCTGCGGATTCAGGGCGGCATAGCAGATCGAGAAGGCGCCGCCCTGGCAGATGCCCAGCACGTTGATCGCCGGCAGGTCGTGGCGGCGGCAGATCTCCTGCACGCACTCGTCGATGTAGCCGTTGATGTAGTCGTCCAGGGTCAGCCAGCGGTCGGAGCGGTCCGGGTAACCCCAGTCGATCAGGTACAGGTCCTCGCCGCGGGCCAGCAGATTGCGCACCAGCGAGCGGTTTTCCTGCAGGTCGACCATGTAGGGCCGGTTGACCAGGGCGTAGACGATCAGGGTCGGAATCTTCGCCGTCGGTGCCTGTTCGCCCTTGAACCGGTACAGGACCAGCTTGTCCTGGCTGTAGACCGCTTCCTTGTCGGTGCAGCCGTAATCCACGTCCTCGACCTGGCGCAGGGTGGCCAGGCCCTGGGCCAGCTT
>CAZUZT010000166.1:0-2538 GCA_964624575.1 uncultured Rhodanobacteraceae bacterium
TGCCAGTAGCGGCCACCGGCGGCCATCAGGGTGTCGTGGTCGCCTTCTTCGACGATGCGGCCGCGGTCGAGCACATAGATATGGTCGGCGTTGCGGATCGTCGACAGCCGGTGGCTGATGACCAGGGCCGCTCGGCCGTCCAGGTGCTGGCGGAAGGCCTGGAACAGTTCGAACTCGGCGTTGGCATCCAGGGCGCTGGTCGGTTCGTCCAGCACCACGATGCGCGAATCGGCGAAGAAGGCGCGCGCCAGGGCGAGCTTCTGCCATTGGCCGACGCTGATCTGCTGGCCGTCATCGAACAGGCGGGTGAGGCGGGCGTCGTAGCCATCGGGCAGGCGGCGGATGAAATCATCGGCGCCGGCATGGCGACCGGCCTGCTCGATGCCGGGCGAGTGGGGATCGGCATCGATATCGCCAAAGCGGATATTCTCGCGCACGCTGAAGGCATAGCGCGCGTAATCCTGAAACAACACGCTGAACAGGCGCCGATACGCTTCCGGATCGAACTCCCGCACATCAATCCCATCCAGGGTGATCCGCCCCTGGCCGGGGTCGTACAGCCGGCACAGCAGCTTGATCAGCGAGGTTTTGCCCGAGCCGTTCTCGCCCACCAGGGCCACCATCCGGCCCGCCGGCAGGCGCATGGAAATATCGCTCAGGGCCGGGCTGCCGGCATCCGGATAGGTGAAGCCGACCTTCTCCAGCACGATGCCCTGGCGGATCGGCTCGGGCACCGGTACCGGCACCGCCGGCGTGGCGAGCTTTGGCCGGGTATCGAGGAACTCGAACAGCAGCCCCAGGTACAGATGGTCCTCATAGAGCTGGGAGATGCGCTGCACCAGCTCCTGCGCCAGCGATTGCGCGCGCTGGAACACCAGCATGAACAGCACCAGATCGCCGACCGTGTTGTTGCCACGCGCGGTCTGCAGCGCCAGCAGGCCCAGCGAGCCGAAGAACGCCAGCGAAGCCAGGGTCGCGGTCATCACCTCAACCACGGTGCGCCGTCGCGTGATCGCCAGCCGCTCGCGCCGCACCCGGCCACGCAGCGCCGAATGCATCCGCCGCAAGTGCCCGCCAAGCCGACCCAGGCGCACCTCCTTGGCGGTGACATCCGAGGTCATCAGAAAGTCGAAATAGCCGGCCTCGCGCTCCATCTGGGTGCGCCGTCGTTGCCAGTCGTACAGCACCCGGGTGAAGAACAGGCGCACGCCCAGCGCCGGCACCACCGCCAGCAGCAGCACCGGCACCAGCAGCCAGTGCAGGGTCAGCACCAGCACCGCCACCGCCGCCATCATCACCAGGCTCTTGGCCAGCATCAGCAGGTTGTTGATCACCTGGGCCGGCCGGCCGACACCGGCTTCACGGGCGCGGTTCAGCGTGTCGAAATAGCGCGGGCTCTCGTAGAAGGCCAGGTCCACCTGCAGCGCGGTGTCGTGGATCCGGCCGTGGATATGGTCGCCGACCAGCATGCCCTGCGCCTGGCGGGCGATATCCGACCAGCCGCGCACCAGCAGGTAGGCCACGGTCACCACCGCGGTGATCGCCACCGCCACCAGCACCGGGCCCGGATCAGGCGTGGCCTGGCCAGCGCCCAGGGTTTCGGTAACAACATCGACCAGGTACTTGAGCAGGTACAGCGAGCCCAGCGCCAGCAGCACTTCCAGCACGCCCAGAATGCTGCTGACCACGGTCCAGCGGCGCGCGCACTGCCACAGCAATGGCACGATGCGGCGCACCGTACGCAGCGGCGCCAGCAACCTGGAAGCCCGGCCGCTGCCCGACATCACACCCTGGGCCATCGGCTCAAACCGCGCTCACGAAGCCACCCGGGACAGCGACCCGGCCTGTTGCAACCAGTCATCCAGCACCCGGTAGCCGGCCACGCGGGCCGGATCATCATTGATCACCACACCCGCATGCTCGACCCAGGCATGCACATCCCAGCCCTCGTCCGTGCGCCGCACGCCGGCACGGATGTCGCTGTCCAGGCGGCGCCAGCGCAGCAGCCACCACAGGGCCAGCGAACGATGCAGGCACGTGGCCTTGCCACGAGGCGGCAATTGCGCCGCCCGGTTCATCAGCCGCGCCGTCACCAGGCTGCTTCGAAGGCTGTTTGCGGCTGCCGGCTGCGGCGACCAAGCCAACAGGCGCCGATAGACGCGGCGATAGCCGAACCGAGTCAGCGCGGGACGGATAAGCACCAGCACAAGCCAGGCCAGCAGCACAAACAGCCGCCGCCGCAACCGTCTCAGCCATCGGTTCAACCGGTACCGCCCTCCCGCAACAGGGCCTTGTCGATCAAGGTGCGGACAAAGATTTCCATGTCGGCGGCCAGGCGTTCCCGGTCGACGTCGTACTCCTGCCCGAGCCGGTCGATGACCGCATCGAACGAGGCGACCTCATCCAGCAACTGCCAAAAACGCAGCCCGACCTCATCCAGCGCGAAATACTGCTCGCTGTCCAGGTCCAGGATCATCACCTCGTCGCCGACCTCCTGCACCAGCAGATTGTCTGCCTTCATCAGCGTTCGGGAACCGT
>CAZUZT010000166.1:2638-4928 GCA_964624575.1 uncultured Rhodanobacteraceae bacterium
TCAGCGCTGTCGGCGTCGGCCCAGGTTGCGACGCAAGCCGGTCACCGGTCGCAGCAGCACATACAGCCAGTGCCAGCGGTCCGGCAGGGGCCATTGCTGGTAGTCGGCGTAGTTGGGCCGGAACCAGGTCGTCCAGCCGGCGAGCCGGTCGCGCATGCGCTGCCGCCAGCCGGTCTGCCAGGTGAAGGCGAAATCGCGAAGATAGCCGCGCACTTCCCGCAGCGAGGCCGATTCCGCCGCCTGCCCGCCATCCATGCACACCAGGGCAACGCGCAGCAGCGAACGGGTCGGGTGATCCAGGCCGGTGTCATGCGACGGGCCGGGCCGGGCCAATACCTGCTGAAGATTGATCGATGCCTGCACGGTACTGGCCACACCGAGCTGCCCGGCGCGCGCCAGCACCGCGTCCAGATCGAACTCCGGGTGCCGCATCAGCGCATCCAGATCGGCCAGCCAGTGCAGGCGCGCCCAACGGTGGCGAGTGTGGTGCAGGCACAGGTAAACGAACAGGTCATCGGCCGGCAGCACCGGCAATGATTGCCCTTGCACCTGGATCGTCCGGGCCTGGCGCAAAAGCTGGCCCGAATCGTAGATCTGCCCGGACTTGTCCAGCCGGTGATGAACCTCGATCGGCGCCCCGCGCGGCCCGCGCAGGCACAGCACCGGCCGGTACCGGGCCGCCGCCGCCATGTCCTGCCGCGACAGCGGCGTCGGGCCATCAACGGTGAAGCCGCAGGCCTGCGCGCGCATGGCGACATCCACCAACGTCGCCCGCGGCACCAGCACATCAACGTCCCGGCACGGGCGCACGATGCCGCCGTAGTAATGCGCGGCCAGCGTCTGCCCCTTGAAGAACAGGTGCGGCACCGCCAGCGGCGCCAGCACATCGGTGATCAATGAACGCTGGTCGGCAGTGAAGTCCAGCGATCGCAGCGCCAGCGCCCGGCAGCGGGCATGCATATCGGCCAACACCGCCGCCGGCACACCGGCCGCCTCGGGCAACCGGCGCAGGTGGTGATGCACCAGCGGCAGCAACAGGTGATAGCCGGCCTGGGCAGTCAATTGCGGCCAGTCGGCAATGCCCTGGCACAGCGCCACCAGCGCCGCTTCCTGGTCTGGATCCAACTCCAGCCGGGCGCACAGCAACAGTGCCTGGGTCACCGGCGCAATCTGCAGCGGACCCGACCGGGTTCCCCCGTGCGGGCGCGCGGCGCCGATCCAGCCCTGATCCGGTGCCTGTGGCCGATCAGCAACGCTCGCAACGTTGGCCCCGCTGGCCACGCTGGCAACTACATTCACGGCGATGTTCTCCGGGTTCGACATGCCACTGCGCTGCTCAATAACAGGCCACCGCGATCACCCGGCCGCGTGGAGCCGTTCGAGCCAGCCGAGCCGGCCGGGCCAAATCCTGACGTTCCAGGTGCGATCTGCCAACCGTGATCCCCATCACGCATTGTATCCGCGCGCTGCATGCTCAGGCATCCTGTTTTTCGGCTGCCGCCTGCAAAGCGCCGGCCCCGTCCTGCTGCATCAGCGCCGCCAGTGCCGGCGGCGGCACCGGCAAATCCTTGAACAACCGGTCGATGAGCGCGCTGCCTGGCCGCAACACCACCCACACGGTCAGCGCGATCAGCAAAAAGTACAGGCCCAGCCCCTGGCGGCGCACATACCACTGCTCCAGCGCGCCCTTGTGCGGCATGATCAGGCCGTCGTACACGGCATCGGCATCCTCGGCGTCGGCCAGCAGGCGGGCCTCATCGCGGAACACGATCGAACCGATGCCACTCAGGCCTGGCCGCACTTTAATAATGTCCTTGCGGGCCTCTTCGGGGAAGGCGTCGAAGCAACGCCGGGTCTGCGGGCGCGGGCCGATCAGGCTCATGTCGCCCTTGAGGATATTGAGCAGCTGCGGCAATTCGTTGAGCTTGGTCGCGCGCAGGAACCGGCCCACCGGCAGCACGCGTGGATCGCCATGCAGGGTGACCGTGCCGGTGCCCAGGTTCGGGCTGTTCTTGAGCATGGTGGCGAACTTGAGCAGGCCGAACGGCACGCCGCCACGGCCGATGCGCTGCTGCCGGTAGAACACCTCGCCCTCGCCGGTGAACCGCAACAGCAGCAGCACCGGCAACAGCAACGGCGCCAGCAGCAGCAGCGCCAGCGATGAAAACAAAAGGTCGAACACCCGCTGCATCATCACATCCGCCCGTCCAGGTACTTGCCGGTTTCCTTGTGCGCGAACTCCGGCAGCAGCTCATCGAACAGCGCCACCAGATCGGACTTCTGCCAGATG
>CAZUZT010000167.1:0-4839 GCA_964624575.1 uncultured Rhodanobacteraceae bacterium
TTTTTCGCAATGCAGCGGAATCCGCGATCACATCAGGATCGCAATCAGGATCAGCAGCGGAATCGGGATGCCGAGGAACCACAGCAGCAAGTAACGCATGGCCAGTTCTCCGTTGGGTCGGTGGTGGATATCAAAGGTCGCGCTGGCGGCCGCCGAAGGTGGCCAGCAGGCTGGCGGTGAAGGCACCGATCAGCAGGGTGATGAACAGCCACAGCGCGGCGTAGGCCGAGGCCTTGCGCGCCTCGTCGGCGGCTTCCCGGGCCGTGGTTTCGGCCTCGGCCAGTGCCGAACGCATGCGGGTGTCCACCTCGTCCAGCCGCGCCTGAGCTTCGGCCTGGCTCAGGCCGGTGTGGGCGGCAATCCGTTGCGCGATGTAGTCGCGGTCGGTCTGGTCCATCTCATCGCTGCCCAGGCCATGGCGGATGATGCCGTTGATTTCCGCGGCCAGCGAGCCGCTGGCCATCGGACCACCGCGGCCCCGGAACCCGGTGGCGCCCTGGTTGCCGGGCTGGCCCATGGTCATCGCCGCATCGTCGCCGCCGTCGACAGGCATCGGCGCCCGCTGCGCCGGCACATGTTGCGATGCAGCGGCCCCAGGTGTCTGCCGCAACAGGCTGTCCACCCAGTATTGAAGGTTCGCGCCATCCTGGCCGGTGGTGGCGTCATCGGCCACCGCGCCGGCAATGCCGCCGGCCGTGCCCACTGCGGCGCCGGCCATGGCACCGGCCGCCTTCGCGCCAGTGCCCAGGATCGCGCCAATCGCCGAAGTCAGCACCGCCGCGGTCAGCAGCGCCGCCACCGCCCAGGACAGGAAGCCGTGGGCGGTATCGCGGAAATAGGTCTCATCGGCATGCACATCCGGCCAGCGCGTGCGCAGGCGTCCGGTCAGGTAGCCACCCAGGCCCGAGGAAGCAATGGTCATGAACGTCAGCCAGGCAATCGTCGACCAGCCGAACGTTTCGGCGCTGACGCCTTCGAAGGCCCAGGGCGATACCGATGACAAGCCCAGGCCCATCCCCAGGATCAGCAGCACCAGGGAAAGGGCCGCCGCCGCGGCGGCACCGGCGAGCACGGCGGCCCATGACACCGCGCTGTGCTCGTATCCGGTCCTGGGCGCCGCGGCGGCTGCGGGTGGAACCACGGGAGAGTTCGGGGCTGTCGGGTGCATGGTGATCCTCCAGATCTGGGCCTGATCAATGTCATGCAGATTGCCTGCAGCCGCGTGAAGAGCGCGTGCGACCGAGAAGTGCGCTGATCAAGGCCTTTCCTTCGGCCCCGGGCGAAGGTGCCCGCAGGGCGGATCAGGGCGACACGCGCAGAAGTCACTGGCCATCGGCAATGCAGCGTTCATTGCACCGCCCTGCCACCATGGCATCACGCAGCCGCCCGCCGCAGAACCGGGCGTCCAACAGCCAGACTCAGGGTGCGTGGATGGTGATCTGCAATTGCGGCGGGTCCGCGGCGCCGCCCTGCACGCCCACCATCAGCACGTAGACACCGCCATAGGAAGGGGCCGTCAGGCCACGGGCGCCATTGTTGCCGGGCAGCCACAACTCGGCGGTGAGGCGACCGTCGGTCTCATGGATGCCGGTACCCTGCAGACCGGCGTCGCGCCATTGCCGCGCCAACCGGCGCATGGCACCGGCCAGGTTCTGGCCGGGCAGATCCAGATGGACCTGGCGCCGCTTGATCATGCCCGCGTCGAGCTGGACATCGGCGGTGAGCTGATAGGGAAAGTCGGGCATGACATTGCCGGGCAGGGCTGAAGCCAATGCCCGCTCGCCATCCGGAGCGGTGGCGGCGGCCGGTGTCATGTCCTGCCCTGACGAACAGGCCAGCAGCCACAAGGCCAGCTTGGAGATGAAAAAACCGCGCAACACAGATGCCATGGCCACCTTGCCTGTATCGAACCGGTGGCGCCCGGTCGCTGGCCACAGCCCGCGTGAGGCCGATCAGCCGGGGCGGCGATCAACGGATCTACGCAGGGAAAATCCAATGGCTCGCGGGCGCCTGTCTATCCATGGATACGCGAAACCGGCCGCATTCCGGCCATCGCGGCCTTGCCGGCGCCGGTCAGCGTTGATCCGGGCCGGTGCCGGCGGCGCTGCCGCGTCCTTGACCGGGGTACCGGGCGTACCGTCTCTGCCCGACAGGAACGCGGCCGGGGTAATTTTTTGCTCGGGCTTTGGATTCATCTTCAGACCGCCCGGCTTCTCCAGCGCCATCAAGCCGCCACGGTGATGCCTGGCGCGTGCGCCTTCTTCGCGGGTTGCACGCTGATTTCCACGCGCTGATCCAGTGACACCAGCGCCTGCATCAGCCGTTCCAGCGAGATGTTCGGGAGCCGGTAGCGGCGCACCTGGGACACCTTCGGCTCATTTCATGCTTCCCCCTTCGCTCGCGAAGGGGGATTGAGGGGGATGCCGGGCGCGCAGCGCACGGTGAAGAAGCCTGCGCCGCTATCGCGCCTCAGCATCCACGCCGGCCCTCCTTCGAAGGCGAAAGAGGGAGCAAGAGCCGCACATTTGGCCCAGACAAAGAAAAAGCCCGGCGGGTGCCGGGCTTTTCCAGGTTCCTTGCAAGAACCGTTACCGCATTACTCGACCACAAGCTCAACGCGACGGTTGCGCTGACGGCCTTCGCGGTCGGCGTTGTCGGCGATCGGCTGCAGTTCACCGTAGCCACGCGAGCTCAGGCGGCTGGAGTCGATGCCGTTGTCGACCAAGTACTCGTACACCGCAGCAGCGCGGCGCTCGGACAGGCCCTGGTTGTACTGCTCGGTACCGATGCTGTCGGTATGGCCAGCCACTTCAACGCGGATGTCCGGATACTGACGCAGCACTTCGGTGGCCTCGTCCAGCGTCTGGCGCGATTCCGGACGCAGGGTGGAGCGGTCGAAGTCGAACTCGACGCCACGCAGGTCAACAGCGACCTGGATCTCGCAGCCATCCGGGCCAACCACGGTACCGGCCGGCGTGTTCGGGCAGCGGTCGTCGCAATCGTTGACGCCGTCACCATCGCTGTCCAGCTCCGAGCAATGCGGCTCGGCCGGCGGCGGCGGGGGCGGCGGCGGCGGCGGCTCGACCGGAGCCGGCTGGCTGCGGCCAAACACGTAACGCAGGCCGACGGTGGCCACGAAATCGCCGAACTTGTCGTCGATGATGGCGACCGGGCGGCCATCGGCGGCCGGCTGTGATTCCACGCCGTTGCCCTGGAAGCTGTAGCGGTAGGCAACATCGCCGGTGATGGCGGTGTTGTCGCTCAGCCACCAGCTGGCACCCACGCCGACCTTGGCGAAGGCTTCATTCTGCTTGCCGTTGGCCATGTAGCTGGGATATTTGTCGCGCAGCCAGCCCAAGCCGTAGCCGATGTGCGGGCGGAAGTTGCCTTCGCCGAACTCATGGCGCAGGCCGATGCCGAAGCCATACATTTCCATCTCCAGGTTGGAGAAGTGGTCGTACTCGGCGTCGCTGTGGCTGAATTCCAGGTCCAGGGCGGTATTCGGGGTCAGGTACCAGCCCAGTCCCAGAGCGGCATGCAGGGTGTCATCGAGGTTGCGGTCGGAGTCGAAGAACACTCCCCCCACACGCGGCTCGATGTACCAGCCATTGCTGGCCTGCGCCACGCCGGCGGCCGCTACCAGGCCCAGGGCGAGGGAAGCCATCAGATGGTTACGTTTCATCGGAGTCTCCTATTTGAGTAATTGTTGCTGGCGCCCCGCGGGGCAAAGTGACAGCGCGGCCAGTGTATCCCAGGAAAGCGTCGATTTCATCAGGAATCGCAGCCTGTTTAACTTGCGCTTAACTGGTGCCGCTGGCTTCGTGCTTGCGCAAGCCGTTGTCTATACGGCCAATTATGTCGATGAAGTGTGAAACCGTAGCCTTGGCCGCCTTCAAGCATCTTTCGCTGCGCCCGCCCTGGCGCAACCATACCGCCCTACCGCGTGCCTGGTGACCAGGCCGCAGTTGCCTGATCCGTTGCAGCGCAGCCCGGCCGTGCGCAGCTCGCCACAGGTGCCGGAACCCGGCCCGTGCAGTCATCGTCGTGGCGACATACATATATAAGGTATGCCTGCACCGTGATGGCGGCCACGCCGGCCGGTTCCGGAACGGCCAGCGCAGACCATGCCGGCACCGATCCGGTCGGCCCAGGGCCGGCCGCAGGGCTGGCGTGAGTGGGCAGCGGTCAAGCCGGCATTGCTCAAAACCCCAGGGATCTGCCTCCCCGTCGCGCGCGAAAGAGCAAATGAGGGGGATGCGCCAAGCGCGCAGCGCATGGCCTAAAGAGCCTGCGTCGCTGCGCGTCGCAGCATCCGCCCCGCCCCTCCTTCTGAAGAAGGAGGTAGCGGCACAGAAGGAGGGAGCAGCGCACTCGGCAAGCCGCAGGCATCCCCGCCGGCAGCCCAGCGCCCGCAGGCCCCAGTCTGCCGCCCGCATCACCTTCCTGAACCGGAGCAAAAAAGATTGCCCGGCTTGTAAAAATCTTGTTAGACTCGGCCCGCCATGGTTTTAGCGGCCCGTATCGGCTCGCCCATGGACGGGCATCCATAGTCCCGAAGTCAACCCATGACGTTGGAGAGTGTCTAATGAGACTTACAAGCAAAGAGCTTTACAAGGCGATCTGCGCCGGCTTGACCGTAAGCGCCGTTGGCGTGGTCGGCATGGCCGGTACAGCCGTCGCCCAGGATTCCGAAGAGCGCACCCTGGAGCGCATCGAAGTTACCGGTTCGCGCATCAAGCGTGCCGACGTTGAGGGCCCGAGCCCGATCACCGTCGTCGAGCGTGCCGACATCGACGTCAGCGGCGAGCTGTCCGTTGCCGACTTCCTGCGCAACAACGT
>CAZUZT010000168.1:0-4791 GCA_964624575.1 uncultured Rhodanobacteraceae bacterium
CTGGCCGAAGACCTGGCCCGGCGCCTGTTGCAGAAGCTGTGACCGGGATGGCGCCCGAACGCGGCGGCATGAGCACGGTTCCACGCGTTCACAGTGCACCGCCGCCGCAGTGGCCGGGCGACGGCGTCCCGAGGCGCCCGCTGCTGTCGCCGCGTACTCGGGGCAGAGTCCAGGATCCGCCTGTCATCGAATGTCCAGTGGACAGGCCCGGGCATCGCGCTTCCGGCACGATGCCGAAGGCCGGCCCACCCGGGTTGTTCAGGATGCCTCATGTGCTATTCCGCCAAGGTCGCCACTCAGATCCGCCAGCTTGAGCGCAAGCTCGGCGTGTCGATTGATGCCGATTGGCCCGATGCCGCCTTCTGGCTGGGCCAGGGCAACCCGCCCCGCCGTCCCAGCATGCCCCGCGCCCTGGAACGGGAGGCCCTTGCCAACGCACCACCGGCCATCGCCGACGCCGTGGCCATGGCTGACAAGGTGGCGACGGACCAGCTCACCCGGCAGGTCTTCCTGCAACGAAAGCGGGTGGCCGATGCCGAACGCGCCCTGCAAAAACGCGATACCAAAAAGGCACGCCAGGACATCCGCATCGGCAACAACAAGATTGCCGCCGCCATGCGTCTGCTCGATGAGTTGCGCCCGCCCTCCGGTGATGGCGGCTGGGGCCGCATCTACCCCAATGCCTACTGCCTGGTGGTGGTCAAGGAAGGCGCGCGCCATGTCGCCCGGCTGATGCGTTATCGATGCCGCCTTCCGGGTTGGACGCCGGCCATCGAACGCCGGTACCCGGGCACCTACAACGCCCGCCGTGACAACCTGGAAAAATCCTGGGCCAGGGTTTTCGGGCACACCCATGGCGTGATCCTGGCCAGCGCCTTCTACGAGCATGTCCAGCGCGACGGCCGCAACCAGGTGCTGGAGTTCCGCCCCGGCGATGGCAGCCAGATGATCCTTGCCTGCCTGTGGACGCGCTCGACCGGGCCGGATGGATCGGCCTTGTACTCGTTCGCCGCCATCACCGACGAACCGCCCGCCGAAGTCGCTGCCGCCGGCCATGACCGCTGCATCATCCCCATCCGCCGCCAGCACCTGGACGGCTGGCTGTCGCCCGATGCGGGCGCGGCAGGCGACCGGTCGCCCCTGCACGCCATTCTCGATGACCGGGAACGGCCCTGCTTCGAGCACCGCCAGGCCGCCTGAAGCCGACGCCGGCACGGGCGGGACGGCGTCCGGCACCGGCCCTTTGCCCCGGGTCCGGCGGGCCGGCAGCGAGCCGGCAATCAGGAGCCGCAATGGCGACCGCATCCGGGCCAGGGCGGCTTTGTTTCGTTGGCCGGCTACCGGCTATCCGCCGTCGGCCATCAGGTACAGCACCAGCAAGGGCACCAGGTTGAACAGCATGATGCCGATCTTGTAGGCCGCCATCGCGCCGTAGTGCAGGGCATCGAACGTGCTGGGCGAAAGATCGAACCAGCAGCCGTGCAAGCGGCGGATGCGGTCCTTGGCCAGCACCAGGGCGAGGAACCAGACCATCAGGATCGCGTAATTGACTGCGACCGACCAGAGCAGGAACGGCCTGAGGAATTCGGCATCCATGGCAACGCCTCATTGATCGGGCGGGAGTGCCCGGCACCACGCTAGCACGTGACCGGAAGCGGGGAAGAGCCACGCCCGAACCCTGGCTGCGGGCGGCCGCCACGCCCGGCGGGGCGGTGGCACGGAAGCGTGGACGGGCCAGAGGCCGGGCCGCAGTTCCGGCGGCATCGGCCGGGGCATGCTGCCGCCAACCGGCCGGCCAGCCGCCACCGGGCGGGCGCAAAAGTCTTTGACAACGTAATAACGCGCTATTACATTGCCGCAATGAAGCAGCGCCCCGCCCCCCGCACGAAGAAGGATTCCGTCGCCTCGCTCAAGGCCCTGGCCGAGGCGTTCGCCGCCCTGGACGAGCCCAGACAGGTGGCTGCGTTCCTGCATGACCTGTGCACGCCGGCCGAGCTGGAGGCGATGGCCGACCGCTGGCGCGTGGTGCCGCTGCTGCTTGAAGGCATCCCGTACCGGGAGATCCACCAGCGCACCGGGGTCAGCGTGACCACCATCGGCCGCGTCGCCCGCACCATCGAGTACGGCAAGGGCGGCTATGCCGCGGCCGTGCGCAGGCAGTACCCCGATCTCGCCCAACCCCACTGAGCTGTCCGCCATGAGTCCACCTGTCACCGGCGCGGCGCGTGACCGCCTGCGCATTGCCATCCAGAAATCCGGCCGCCTGGGCGAGCCGTCGCGGGCGCTGCTCAAATCGTGCGGTCTGGACTGGCGCGAGCGCCGCGACCGCCTGTTCTGCTACGGCGAGTCGCTGCCGGTCGACCTGTTGCTGGTGCGCGACGACGACATCCCCGGCCTGCTCGCCGACGGTGTCTGCGACCTGGGCATCGTCGGCCGCAACGTGTTGGCCGAACAGGCCGCCGGACGCGCCTTGTCGGGCCGGCCGCAGGTGGCGCGGGAGATCCGCACGCTGGGATTTGGCGGCTGCCGGCTGGACCTGGCCGTGCCCGAGGGCTGGGATTGGCAGGGACCGGAACAATTGCGCGGCAAACGCATCGCCACCAGCTATCCGAACCTGGTCCGGCAGTGGCTGCAGGGGCAAGGCCTCCGGGCCGAGGTGGTGTTCCTGTCCGGTTCGGTGGAGATCGCGCCCCGGCTTGGGCAGGCCGACCTGGTCTGCGACCTGGTCTCCAGCGGCGCCACGCTGGCGGCCAACCAGCTCAAGCCGGTGCTGACCTTGCTGCACAGCGAATCGGTCATGGCGGCTCCGCTTGCGCCCTTCACCGATGCCCGCGCCGGACTGCTGGAGATGCTGCTGCGGCGCATGGACGGGGTGCTGCGGCTCAAGGACAGCCGCCTGCTGATGTTCCAGGCCGATCGCTCACGATTGCACGAGCTGCTCAAGCTGCTGCCCGATGCCGACCATCCGACCATGATGCAACTGGATGGCCAGGACACGCTGGCGCTGCAAACGCTGTGCCGGGGCGAGATGACCTGGCAGCGGCTGGAAGACCTGCGCCAGGCCGGCGCGCGCAGCCTGATGGTGCTGCCGGTCGAGCGGTCCCTGGCATGAGCGCCGGGGGTCTCAAGGCGCCCGCCATCCGGCGGCTGCGCTGGTCGGCGTTGGATCCGCAGGCGCGCCGCACGGTGCTGGCGCGGCCGGTGCAGGCCGGCGCGGCCGGCGTGCGTGACACCGTCGCGGCCCTGATCCAGGAGGTCGGCAACGGCGGCGATGCCGCATTGCGTGCAATCACCCGGCGCCTGGACCGGGCCGACCTGGATTCGCTGGCGGTGGATGACGCCGAGTTTGCCCGTGCCGAGGCGTCGCTGGCGCCATCGCTGCGTGCGGCCATGGCCGAGGCGTTGGCGCGGATCGAAGCGTTCCATCGCGCCGGCATGGTCGGGCCGTATGCGGTTGAGACCGCGCCCGGCGTGGTCTGCGAACGGCTGGTCCGGCCGATTGCGCGCGTTGGCCTGTACGTACCGGCCGGCAGCGCGCCGCTGCCGTCCACGGCGTTGATGCTGGGCGTGCCCGCACGCCTGGCGGCGTGCCCGCAGGTGGTGTTGTGCACGCCACCGCGCAGCGACGGCAGCGCCGATCCGGCGGTGCTGGTGGCGGCGCGGATGACCGGGGTCAGCCGGGTGTTCAAGCTCGGTGGCGCGCAGGCAATCGCGGCGATGGCCCTGGGCACCGCCAGCGTGCCGGCGTGCGACAAGCTGTTCGGGCCGGGCAACGCGTATGTCACCCAGGCCAAGCAGCAGTTGGCACACGCGGGTGTGGCCGCGATCGACATGGCGGCCGGGCCGTCGGAATTGCTGGTGATCGCCGACGCCGGTGCCAACGCCGCCTTCGTGGCCGCCGACCTGCTCTCGCAGGCCGAACACGGGCCGGATTCGCAGGTGCTGCTGATTTCCGACAGCGACGGCTTGCTGGATGCCGTCGAGGTGGAACTGGCCGCGCAATGGGCACAGTTGCCGCGCGCAGCCATTGCCGCGCAGGCCTTGGCGCAGTCGCGCCTGATTGCCGTGCCGGCCCTGGCCGACGCCTTCGACATCGGCAATGCCTACGCGCCCGAGCACCTGATCCTGGCCCTGCGTGAGCCGCGCGCCTGGCTGCCCCGGGTCCAGGCCGCCGGCTCGGTGTTCCTGGGCGACCACACGCCCGAGGCGCTGGGCGATTACTGCAGCGGCACCAATCACGTGCTGCCGACCAACGGCACCGCCCGGGCATGGAGCGGCATTTCGGTGGCCAGCTTCCAGAACTTCATCAGCGTGCAGTCGGCCACGCCTGCGGGCATCGCCGGCATTGGTCCGTGCGCGATGACCCTGGCCCGGGCCGAGGGCCTGCAGGCGCATGCCGATGCGGTGCGGCTGCGGCTGGAGGCGGCGGCATGAGCGCTGTGCTCGAACTGGTGCGCGCGGACCTGCGCGATTTCGCCGGCTACAGATCGGCCCGCGGCGAGCGGCGGCACGGGACGGTCTGGCTCGATGCCAACGAGTCGGCCCGGCCCGGCGTCGGCGACCCGGCGGGCGCCTGCCGGCGTTACCCGCAGCCGCAACCGCCGGAACTGGGCGCGGCGCTGGCACGGCTGTACGGCTGTGCGCCGGAGCAGTTGCTGGTCGGCCGCGGCAGCGACGAGGCCATCGACCTGCTGGTGCGGACCCTGTGCGCGCCGGGACGCGATGCGGTGGTGGTATCGCCGCCGGTGTTCGGCATGTACGCGGTGAGCGCGCGGCTGCAGGGCGCGCCGC
>CAZUZT010000169.1:0-2873 GCA_964624575.1 uncultured Rhodanobacteraceae bacterium
GGCACTGGATGTTGCCGCTGCCTTCCCAGATCGAGTTCAGCGGCGCCTGGCGGTACAGGCGTGGCAGGATGTTCTCTTCGACATAGCCCAGGCCGCCCAGGCATTCCTGGGCTTCGTTGACCATCGGCACGCAGCGTTTGCAGACCTGGTATTTGCCGATCGCGGTGGCGATGCGCGCGAAGGCGGCTTCGGCCGGGTCGCTGTCGCCGGCACCGATGGCGCGGGCAACGCGTATGGCCAGGGCCAGGGCGGCCTCGGATTCCAGCGCCAGGTCGGCAAGCACGTTCTTCATCAAGGCCTGCTCGCTCAGGCGTTTGCCGAAGGCGCTGCGGCCCCGGACATGGTGGATGGCCTGGACCAGCGCCTGGCGCATGATGCCGGCCGAGCCAATCAGGCAGTCCTGGCGGGTCAGGGCAACCATCTCCAGGATGTTGGCCACGCCGCGGCCTTCCTCACCGACCAGCCAGGCGCCGGCGCCGAGAAACTCCACTTCCGAGCTGGCATTGCTCCAGTCGCCGAGCTTGTCCTTCAGGCGCTGGATGCGGACCGGGTTGAGCGTGCCATCGGGCAGGTGGCGGGGCAGCAGGAAGCAGGACAGGCCGCCGGGCGCCTGGGCCAGCACCAGGAAGGCGTCGGACATCGGTGCCGAGAAGAAGAACTTGTGCCCGACCAGCTCATACAGCTGGCCCGGGCCGCCGCTGCCGGCCGGATGGGCGCGGGTGCTGTTGCTGCGCACGTCCGAGCCGCCCTGTTTTTCGGTCATGCCCATGCCGATGGTGTTGCCGGCCTTGTGCCAGGCCGGAATGGCGCGGCCGTCGTACTCGCTGGCGGTGACGCGCGGCAGCCATTCCCGGGCCAGGTCGGATTGCTTGCGCAGCGTCGGTACGCAGGCATAGGTCATGGTCAACGGGCAGTTATTGCCCTGCTCGGGCTGCATGTGCAGGTAGGCCAGGGCGGCGCGGGCGACGTTCGCGCCGGGCCGGTCGGCGTGGCGCCAGGCGAAGCTTGGCACGCCGTGGCGCACGCCCAGTTCCATGATCCGGTGATAGCTGGGATGGAACTCGACCTGGTCGATGCGGTGGCCATAGCGGTCGAACGGTTTGAACACGGGTTTGTGCTCGTTGGCCTCAAAACCCAGGCGCAGCAGTTCGCCGCCGGCGATCGGGCCATAGGCGGCGACCTGGTCGCGGGCCCAGCCGCCGCCCTCGCGCGCCAGCGCTTCCTGCAGTGCCGGATCGGTGGCGAAGGCGTCGTAATCGGCCAGTGGCGTGGCCTGGTTGTCGACGGTATGGGTGACGAAGCGGTCGGCGATGGACATGGCGGTGTTCGGCAAAAGGGATCAGGATTCGGCGGCCAGTTCGGCGCGCAGCACATGCTTTTGTACCTTGCCGGTGGGCGTGCGCGGCAGCGCCTGGCGCAGGTGCAGTTCACGCGGCAGCTTGTACCGGGCCAGGCGCTGGCCGGCGAATTCACGCAGCTCGTCCAGGGTCGGCTCCTGGCCGGCCCGCGGTGTGACAAAGGCGACGATGGTCTCGCCCCACTCCTCGTGCGGGCGGCCGACGACGGCGACATCGGCGATCGCCGGGTGGCCCATGAGCACATCTTCCACTTCCTTGGAATACACGTTCTCGCCGCCGGTGATGATCAGGTCGCGGGCGCGGTCGACGAGGGTGGCGTAGCCGGCGTCGTCCAGGCGGGCCAGGTCGCCGGTGCGGTACCACTCGCCTTCGAAGGCGTCGGCGGTGGCCTCCGGATCGTTGAGGTAGCCGCGCATCATGGTGACCGCGCGGAACCAGATCTCGCCGACCTCGCCGGGGCCGGCGTCGCGGCCGTCGGCCGTGACCACGCGCCGGTCAATCCCCGGCAAGGTGCTGCGGCCGCAGGAGCCGGCGCGCTCGATCTGCTCATCCGGGTACAGGATGGTGCCGCTGGGGCCGGTCTCGGTCATGCCGTAGACCTGGTGGAAGTTGTCGTTGCCGTAAGCCTTCTGCAGCATGCGCGCGGTGTCGGCGCCGATCGGACCGGCGCCGTAGATGAAGGCGCGCACCGAGCTGAGGTCGTAGCGGTTGAAATCGGGCAATTGCAGCGGCGCCAGGAACGACACCGGCGCGCCGAAGTAGATGGTGATGCGCTCGTCCTGGATCGCCTGCAACATCTTTTGCGGGTGATATTCGCGCAACAGGACCAGGCTGGCACCGATGAACAGCCCGCCCAGCAACCAGTTGTTGAGTGGCGAGGCATGCCACAGCGGCATCGCAATCAGCGAGCGGTCGGTGCGCAGCATCGGCACCACGGCGGCCGAGTAGGCGGCGACCAGGGACAGGCCCCGGTGATCGTGCACGCAGCCTTTGGGTTTGCCGGTAGTGCCGGAGGTGTAGAGCACCTCGGCGTGATCGGTTTCGCGGGCCAGGTTGTCATGGAACGGCTGTGCCGCGGCGGTCAGGGCGTCGAAGTCGGCCAGGCCGTCGGCGCCGCTGTCGGTGGTCAGCACCGGGCACTGGGCCACTTGCGTGACCACCGGCGTCAGCGTGCCGTCGCAGATCACCAGGCGGGCGCCGCAGTGGCGCAGCAGGTGATCGACCTCGGTGGCGGTGAGCTTGTGGTTGACCGGCACCACGGTCGCGCCCAGGCGCCAGGCGGCGAAGGCGGCGATGACGAAGCCGGGCGTGTTGAAGCACATCAGGCCGATGCAGTCGCCGCGGGTGATGCCGGCGTCGATCAGCACGCGTGCAGCGCGGCGCGCGGCGGCGTCGAGTTCGGCATAGGTCAGGTTCTGGCCGGCATGGCGCAACGCCGGCTGGTCGGGATGGCGGCGGGCGCTGCTTTCCAGCAGCGCGCCCAGAGTCAGTTCCATGGCGTGGCTCCGTGCAGGC
>CAZUZT010000169.1:2973-4738 GCA_964624575.1 uncultured Rhodanobacteraceae bacterium
GCATCCAGATGGATCACGCGGCCCGTCTGCCAGGCCTGGCAGGCGGCGACTTCGGGGATGCCGGCCAGAATCTGTGTACCGGTGGCCTCGTCGCCGGTGGCGCCGGTGCGGTCGAGCACGATCAGCCAGTCCGGTTCCTGCGCCAGCGCTGCCAGCAGCAGCTCCTGGTTGGCCTGGCGGCGTGCCAGGGCCTCGGGCGAACCCGGTTCCGGGCGCGTGGTGCGTTCGTCGCTGCCGGCGGCGATGGCACCGATCACCGGCGCCAGGCCGCTGACCTCGTGCAACATGCCGTGACGCGCGCCGGGTGCCTGGACCTGGGCACCGTTGCCGACGGTGAACAGGGTCAGGGCGGTCTGGCCGGCGCTCAGGCCATGCAGTTCCTCCAGGCTGTCCTGGAGTTCGTCGACCAGGGCCTGGGCGCGCGGGCCCTGGTCAAGCAACTCGCCCAGGCGCAGGGTGTTGGCCTGCACGTCCTGGAGGAAATGGTCCGGCCGGGTGGCCAGGTTGATGGTCCGGCTGATCGCCGACAGCGCCTGCTCGTGCCCGGCCGAGCGCCGGCCCAGGATGATCAGCTCCGGCGTCTGTTCGGCAAGCAGAGCGGCATCGGGTTCGAACAGGCTGCCACCGCGGGCCGGCGCGGCCTGGCTGGCCGGCTGCAGGTAGGCCGGGCCGATGCCGTCGGGGACGATCGCGGCCTGGCCGCCCAGGGCCTGGATGATGTCCAGGCTGCCCAGGTCGTAGACGGCCAGGCGCGGCGTGGCAGTCGGGGCCGGCTCGCTGGTGCCGGCAGCCGTGGCCTCGGGCGTGGACTGCGTGGCGGTGCCGGTATCGGCCGGCCCGGGCTGGCAGGCGGCCAGGGCCAGGCTGGCCAGGGTGCCGAACAGGAAGGTGTGGATCAGGGATCGGTTCATGGTGGGTGCTCGCGACAAGGTAGGGACGGACAGGAATATCCGGCGCCTGCAGCGGGCCGCAGGTGCCGGGTTCTGGCTGGCCGGCACCCGGTGTCGGGCGCGCGCGCTGGCTGGAAGGGGTAAAACGGGGTCGGCAGGGTGTCAGGCGCGCCAGTTGGCGTGCTGCTGCCAGAATTCGACGCTGCGCCGGTAGGCGTCGCGGTCCAGCGCGATGCCGGAACCGCCCTCGTCCACGCCCAGGGCATTGCGCAGCATGGTGATCGGCGCCATCGGAATCTCCTCCGGCGTGGCGGTATACAGGCAGCCGACCACGCCCCAGTCGGCCTGGATCGGCGAATTCTCGCGCGCCAGTTGTTCGCGGTCGTAGACGATCACGATCAGGTAATCGGCGACCGGCGGTTCCACGCCTTCAAACCAGCGCACCAGCACCGGCAGCTCGTCTGCGGTGCGGGCCTCGTAGGCGCTGCGCAGCCGGTGCCGGTTGTCGCTGGTGATCGGCACCGTCAGGCATCGCGTGCGGGTCCAGTTGCGGTACACCAGCAGTTTGCAGAATGGCGCGTAGCCGTCGAGCACCTGCAGCGGTGGATGCGTGTTGAGGTGCTCCTGGAATTGCTGCGCGCTGCAGTCCTGGATGGTGTTGGCCCGGGCCGGCTCGGGAAACAGGCGGGCACGGGCGAAAGGTGTCAGCTCGATGTTCATGGTGTTTTGCAGGGGGGTGGTTACTCGGTTTCGATACGGTCAACGCGCTGGAATCCGCGCGGCAGCAGGCGCCCGCGTTTGCCGCGCTCGCCCAGGTAGTGCTGCAGGTCGGAGGGTTTCATGCGCAGGTAGCGGCTGCCGGCATGGACCAGCAG
>CAZUZT010000170.1:0-4688 GCA_964624575.1 uncultured Rhodanobacteraceae bacterium
AGCCCCACCGGTCGCAGGGCCAGCAGCAGGCCGGCCCACATCCGGCACAAGGTGAGCTGCTCGGTCAGCAACTGGGTGCGGAAGTAGATGCCGGTCAGGGCGATCATGGTCCAGGTGAAGCCCAGTGCAGCCAGGGCTTCAAAGGTGAACCCGAACTTCCAGGCCACGGCCATCGAGGCCAGGGCGGTGACCAGTTCCACCAGCGGATATTGCCAGGAGATGGCCGTGCGGCAGGCGGCGCAGCGGCCGCGCAGCAGCAGCCAGCTCAGCACCGGAATGTTCTGCCACCAGGTGATGCCGGCGTTGCAGGACGGGCAGCGCGAGCGGTCCATGACCAGGCCGGGCGGCGCCGGCGCTGCCACCGGATCGGGCGTCAGGCCCAGAAACTCGCTCGCCTGCTGCCGCCAGCTCCACTCCATGCGCCGCGGCAGGCGCAGGATCACGACATTGAGAAAGCTGCCGACGATGGCGCCGAGCACGGCGGCAATCAGCGGCCACCATGGCGCCAGCGGGCTGTCCGGCCCCAGTTCAAATCCCAGCATGATCATCCCCGATTGAGTGCGGTGACTTTAACCAACCGCTGCCGGCGATGCCATTGCGCGGTGCCGGCCTTTCCCTCTTTGCCTGGAATGGACTTGGGATTGTCGCGTCATGGCAGTGCCCAGTCGTCCTGGATCAGATCGCCGTCAGCCCGGATCATTCTTCCGGTGGCAAGGATGGCAACGATGGTGCCGCCGTTTGATGATTCTCGCTGCCGGCGGTGGCAGGGGCAGCGGCGTCGCGGTCGGGGATACCGTGAGCCTCGTGGGACATGTCCAGTTCGTCGTCCTGGTCCGGTGCGATCACGGTGTAGCCGCGTGCGGCCAGCTGCGCCAGCAGGCCGTCGTCGGCCAGTATCTGGCTGATGGCGAGCAGGGCCAGGCTGTTGGTGTGGGTGGTCAGGGCCTGTTCGGCCTGGTCGAGCCAGTGGTTGCGCAATTGCTGCATCACCGAATCATGGTCGATGTCGAAATCGGCGAAGATCGCGCTGTCCAGGGCGGCGCGCAGGCAGGTGCCGCTGGGTTCGATGCGCTTGAGCTGGCGCAGCTGGTCCAGGTCGCCGACCGCCCAGGCGTTGGCCAGCTGGCCCTGCAAGGCGACATCGGCATCCAGCGCATCCAGCGTGCGGGCGAAGCAGTCGTGGTCGTCGAGTGCCGTGTCGGCCAACGCGCGCAGCCGTTTGCGCGGCTTGTCCACGTCCAGTTTGACCAGATAGGTGGTCGATTGCAGCGGTATTTCCTGGGCCCGGGCGGCTTCCAGAACCACCGGCGTCACCGGGTCTTTGAATTCCAGGCCGGCGGATTGGGCCGCCGCTTTGCGCAGCTCGCCGGCGGCGGCGATCGGTCGCCAACGCTCGATGCGCCGGTGGCGCGGCAGGTAGCGCTGCTTGCGCTCGGCCCAGCGCGAATACAGTTCCGGTGGCAGCACGTCGGCCAGGCGGGCCTTGTCGGGATTGCGCCGCGCCTTGAGCAGCGAAGGCAGCAGGAAGGCGCCCCGGATCATGCCGATTCCCGAGTCCACCTGCAGGCTGGGCGCGGTCAGTATCACCTCGGCCCGGGCGACCACGTCCAGCACCTCGTCGGCCTGCCAGTCGATGTCGCGGGGGGTCGGGCTCAGGGTGCCGATCAGCCACAGGCGGTGTTCACCGTGGACCACCTGCCACAAGCCGGGACCGGGCTGGGAACCGGTCACCAGCACCGTTTCCAGGGTCGGCTCGATGCTTGTGCCGGGGGTGGTGGTGCCCTGGGCCAGCACCGGCGCGCTCGTGCCCGGCGCCAGTGTCATCGCCATCAGGGCGAGCAGGGCCAGGACGCCGGACAGTGGGCGTCTTGAAAACCAGCCAAGCGGCTGCTCGTAACGAAAGCCGGGCCGGCGGCAAACATCAGGCCCGGCAGCGGCTTGCGCGTCCCGGCAGTCGCCGGGACGGCAGCCCGAAGCCAGCGGCGCGCTCAGGCGATCACATCCACGCCGGTCTTGGCGCGAACCTCGTCGAGCGTGACTTCCGGTGCCAACTCGACCAGCTTCAGGCCGTCGGGCGTGACATCCAGCACGCACAGGTCGGTGATGATCTGATGCACACAGCGCACGCCGGTCAGCGGCAGGGTGCATTCGGGCAGGATCTTGTGGTCGCCATTGCGCGCCACGTGCTCCATCAGCACCACCACGCGCTTGACGCCGGCGACCAGATCCATCGCCCCACCCATGCCCTTGACCATCTTGCCCGGGATCATCCAGTTGGCCAGGTCGCCCTGGCCGGAGACCTGCATCGCACCCAGGATGGACAGGTTGATGTGGCCGCCGCGGATCATCGCGAACGAGTCGGCGCTGGCAAAGAACGAGGCGCCCTTGCGCGCGGTGATCGTCTGCTTGCCGGCATTGATCAGGTCGGCATCGATCTCGTCCTCGTAGGGAAACCGGTCGATGCCGAGCAGGCCGTTTTCGCTTTGCAGCCACACGTCCATGCCGTCGGGAATGTAATTGGCAACCATGGTCGGCAGGCCGATGCCCAGGTTGACGTAGAAGCCGTCACGCAGCTCCTTGGCGGCGCGTTGCGCCATCTGCTCTCGATTCCAGGCCATGGTCACTTGCTCACCGTACGTTGTTCGATGCGCTTTTCCGGCTGCGCGTTGATGACGATCCGATCGACATAGATGCCGGGCAGGTGCACGTGATCGGGGTCGATCGAGCCCACCTCGACAATCTCCTCGACCTCGGCAATGCACAGCTTGCCGGCCGTGGCGCAGTTGGGATTGAAGTTGCGCGCAGTCTTGCGGAATACCAGGTTGCCGGTGCTGTCGGCCTTCCAGGCCTTGACCAGCGAAACATCGGCGCGGATGCCGCGCTCCATCACATACCAGTCGCCGTCGAACTGGCGCGTGTCCTTGCCCCCGGCGACCACGGTGCCGTAGCCGGTGCGGGTATAGAAGGCGGGGATGCCGGCGCCACCGGCGCGCAGGCGTTCGGCCAGCGTGCCCTGCGGGGTGAACTCCAGTTCCAGTTCACCGGCCAGGAACTGCCGCTCGAATTCCTTGTTCTCGCCCACGTACGAGGAGATCATTTTCTTGATCTGCCGGGTTTCCAGTAGCACGCCAAGCCCGAACCCGTCGACGCCGGCATTGTTGGAGACCACCGTGAAATCGGTCTTGCCGGTATCGCGCAGGGCGGCGATCAGCGCCTCGGGGATGCCGCACAGACCGAAGCCGCCGACCGCCAGGGTCTGGCCGTCCTCGATCACGCCGGCCAGGGCCGCGGCCGCATCCGGATAGATTTTTTCGCTCATGGAAATCCTCTTGCCTTGGTCCGGCCAACGGGCCGGTGCGGAAAGTGTGGTGGCGGCGCAACGCCCGCGCCGGCCTATTCTGCCACGGCCGCGTGGCCGGTCGGGCTGGACCTTCGGGCAGGGCGCGGCGCAGTGGCGCCTCGGGCCGGCAGCACTGTTTTCGCCGGGCCGGCGCCGGGCGCGCCCGGCGGGCGCTTGACCACGGCCGGCCGACTGCCCACGCTGCCGGCCATGCCTGAACTGCCCGAAGTTGAAACCACGCGCCGCGGTATCGAACCGCATGTGCGCGGCCGCCGCATCGTGCAGGCGACCGTGCGTGTGCCGGCGCTGCGCTGGCCGATTCCCGCCGATCTGGCCGCGGATTTGGCCGGACAACGCATCCAGGCTGTCGAGCGCCGTGCCAAGTACCTGCTGCTGGCGGTGGACCGGGGCAGTGTGTTGCTGCACCTGGGCATGAGCGGCAGCCTGCGCGTGCTGCCCAGTGACATGGCCGCGGCGCGCCACGATCATTTTGATATCGTGCTGGACGATGGCCGGCTGCTGCGCCTGACCGATCCGCGACGTTTCGGCGCCGTGCTCTGGCAAACACCGGGCCAGGTGCATCCGTTGCTGCAGGGATTGGGCCCCGAGCCCTTGTCTGACGGCTTTGACGGCGACGGTCTGTGGCAGCGAAGCCGCGGCCGCCGGGCGCCGGTCAAGAACTTCATCATGGACCAGCGGGTGGTCGTGGGCGTGGGCAACATCTATGCCGCCGAAGCGCTGTTTGCGGCCGGCATCCATCCGCTGCGCGCGGCCGGCAGGATCTCGCGCCAGCGCTACCAGCGGCTGGCCCTGGCGATCAGGACGATCCTGGCGCAGGCCATCGAGCGCGGCGGCACCACCCTGCGCGATTTCATCAATCCTGATGGTGCACCGGGCTATTTCGAACAGGAACTGCAGGTCTACGGCCGGGAAGGGCAGCCGTGCCGGCAGTGCGGTACGGCGCTGCGCTCAGTGCGTCTGGGCAACCGCGCCAGCAGCTATTGCCCGCGTTGCCAGCGCTGATTCGATCAGCGCTGATCGACCGGGTATTACCGGGGCGCTCATCGGCCGGGCTCGCCTGAACGCAGCGGGCGCAGCACACGGCGTGTGGTTCCGGATTCAGGCCTGGGGTCGAGGGTCAGGAACTGGCCGGTTCCCGAACCGGCATCGGCCCCGACGCAGGCTCCGGTTCCGGCTCGGCCTCATCCAGGCCCAGATCCAGTGGCAGGAACGGCTGGGCTGCCGGGGCCACGGCCTCGCCCCGGGTCAGGCGTTTGAACTCGCGGCGGCTGACCGAGATGTAGCGCTCGTTGCCGCCGATCTGCACCTGCTCGCCCTGCGTCAGCAC
>CAZUZT010000171.1:0-4625 GCA_964624575.1 uncultured Rhodanobacteraceae bacterium
TGCACCGAGGAGGCCTTGTCGTTCCAGAAGGATTGGTAGTTGTGAAAGCTCATGTCTCGTCCAGGCAGGTGGCGTATGCCGGCCGGCCCGTGCGGGCCACCGGCAAAGAACCAGGCAATGCGGCGGGCCGTGTCGGCCGACGCCATGCGGGGGCGATCTGGCGATCGCGGCGCGCGCTAGTTTACCTGCCCGGCCCTGCCCGGTCGCGTGCGGGTTGCCGTCTTCGCAGTGGTCACCGTGCGTCGGCCTGTCATCGTTGTTGTGCACCCGCCCTTGCAAATGCCCTCATCGTGCGGATGCTGGGCTGTGCGATCTCACTACCGGGAGGAACCGGGCCATGCCCTACAGGACCGAGCAGATCCGCAATATCGCCCTGACCGGCCACGCCGGTGCCGGCAAGACCCTGTTGTTCGAGGCCCTGATGCAGGCCGGTGGTGCGCTCCGCAACGCCGGCAGCATCGAGCGCGGCACGACGTTTTCCGATTCCGATCCGATGGAAAAGGAGCGCGGCCACTCGATCAACAGCACCATCGCCGCCATCGACCACGGCGATGTCCACATCAACCTGATCGACACGCCCGGCTATGCCGATTTCCGTGGCCCGACCCTGTCGGCGCTGGCGGCGGTGGAAACCTGCGCCGTGGTCATTGATGCCGAGCGCGGCATCGAACACGGCAGCCAGCGGCTGATGCACTACGCCAGCGCCCGGCGCCTGTGCCGGCTGCTGGTGGTCAACAAGATCGATCAGCCCGGGCTTGACCTGGAAGCGCTGGTCGATGACCTGCGCCAGACCTTCGGCAACGAATGCCTGCCGATCAATCTGCCCGCCGACCAAGGCAAGACCGTGGTCGACTGCTTCTTCCAGGCCGGTGGCGACAGCGATTTCAGCACCGTCGGCCAGGCCCACCAGACCATCCTGGACCAGGTGGTGGAAATCAACGAGGAGATCATGGGCCGCTACCTGGAAGACGGTGAGGCGGCCATCTGCGGACAGCAGCTGGCCGACGCCTTCCTGCAATGCCTGCGCGAAGGTCATCTGGTGCCGGTCTGCTTCGTCTCGGCCCGCACCGGCGCCGGTGTGCCCGAGCTGCTGGGTCTGATTGAACGGTTGCTTCCCCATCCAGGCGAAGCCAATCCGCCGTTGTTCGTCAAGGGCCAGAGTGACGCCGCCGAACCGTTTCGTACCGTGCCCGACCCGGAGCGCGATGTCATCGCCGATGTGTTCAAGATCGTCAATGACCCGTTCGCCGGCAAGCTGAGCATTTTCCGTGTCTACCAGGGCACGGTGCGCAAGGATTCGCAGCTGTACATCGATGATGGCCGCAAGCCGTTCAAGGTCGGCCACCTGTACCGCCTGATGGGGCGCGAGCATCCGGAGATCGAGCACGCCATTCCCGGCGATATTGCCGCGGTGGCCAAGGTCCAGGACATTCATTTCGATGCCGTCCTGCATGACAGCCACGATGCCGACCACATCCACCTGCAGCCGATCGATTTTCCGCAGCCGATGTTCGGGCTGGCGGTGGAGGCGGCAGGCAAGGGCCAGGAACAGAAGCTGGCCACCGCCCTGCAACGGCTGGCCGAAGAAGATCCGTGCTTCCACGTCGAGCACAACAAGGAGCAGAACGAGACCGTCATCCGGGGGTTGGGCGAGCTGCACCTGCGGATGATGCTGGAGCGCATGCAGACCCGCTATGGCGTGCAGGTGACCACCCGTCCACCGCGCATCGCCTACCGAGAAACCATCAGTGCCCGCGCCGACGGCCACCACCGGCACCGCAAGCAGACCGGTGGCGCCGGCCAGTTCGGCGAGGTCTTCCTGCGCATCCAGCCCCTGCCCCGTGGCGAAGGCATCCAGTTCGTCGACGAGGTGGTCGGCGGCACCATTCCCGGCCAGTTCATTCCGGCGGTGGAAAAAGGTGTCCGTCAGGCATTGGCGGCCGGGGTGGTTGCCGGCCATCCACTGCAGGACCTGCGCGTGATTGTCTACGACGGCAAATACCACCCGGTGGATTCCAAGGAAGTGGCCTTCGTCACCGCCGGCCGCAAGGCTTTCCTGGAGGCCGCTGGCAAGGCCCGGCCGATCCTGCTGGAGCCGATCGTCAATATCGACATCACCATCCCTGGCCAGCACATGGGCGATGTCAGCGGTGACCTGGCCGGCAAACGTGCGCGCATCAACAGCACCGATTCGCTGCGCCATGACCAGTTGCTCATCCGCGCCCAGGTGCCGCTGGCCGAGTTGGGCAACTATGTCAACGAACTGAAGGCGATGACCGGCGGCCAGGGCCGTTACACCCTGGAGATGAGTCACTACGAACCGGTACCGCCGCAGACGCAGAAGCAGCTGGCCGAGGCCTGGCGGCCGGGACCGGACGAGGACTGACGGCCCTCGCCGCAGGCCTGACCTGGCCTGGCAAGCAGTTGCTGCCACTTGCCCATGACCCCGCGTGGTGTTCGCGGCGGCCGGCCCGGTGGCCGCGAGCACACGCCGACACCACGGCCATGACCTGTACCATCCCGAATTCCGGGCTGATTCCGGAGGGAGCCATGATGGACACCACCCGTTTTGTTGATCATCTGCTGGCCTCGGCCCGCGACCTGGCCGGGGACACGCGCGAGCGCGTCGACCAGGTCTCGAACCGGTTGCAAGCCGAAGGCATTGCCGGGCTGCGCCTGGACCGTCCCCGCCAGGGCCTGCTCGCCGGTGGCGCCTTGGCCCTGCTGCTGGGCAGCCGCAGTGGCCGCCGCCTGGCCCGTCTGGGCGGACTGACGGCATTGGGCACGATCGCCTACCGGGCGTACCGGCAATACCAGACCGACCAGCCGGAACAGGCCGTTGCCGCGCCGGCCCGGGCTGCGACGCTCGCCACCGAACAGCGCGCCCGCGCGATCCTGGCGGCCCTGATTGCCGCGGCCAAGGCCGATGGCCATATTGACCCGCGCCAGCGTGAGCTGATCCAGGCTGAAATCGCCCAGCTGGCACCGGATGCCGATCTGCAATCCTGGTTCGAGCAGCAACTGGCGGCGCCGATGGATGCCGGTGCCGTGGCGGCCCTGGCGCTCACGCCCGAACTTGCCGCCGAGGTCTACCTGGCCAGCGTGCTGATCGTCGATCCGGACAATCATGCCGAGCGTGCGTGGCTGGACAGCCTGGCCACCGCCTTGGGTCTGGACCCGGTATTGCGCCGCAGCCTGGACCAGCAGCTGGCCTGAGATCGCGCAAGCTTGAAGCTCCTGCCCGCCGGCGATGCTGCCGCCCTGGTACACCGGTAACGGCAGCGGCGCAGGGCAGCACAGATCGCCGCGCCGCTGGACGAAACCGGCGAATCAGTGCCCGGACAGCGGCCGGCGTTCGACCAGGCTGTCGATATCACCGATCAGGTCGACGCCATCGGGCGGCAGGAACTGGAACTGTGCCGGTGGCAGGGCGGGATTGCGCTGCCAGGCATGAAAATGAATCACGGTGACGCCGCCCAGGGTGTCTTCCATGCGCAGCCGGCGCAGCTCGTCGCCGGCCAGCGCCAGCTCGGCGTAGTGGAAGCCGCTATCCGGCTCCCGCGGTTCCAGGCGCAGCCAGTCCAGGCCATCACGGTTGGCCAGTGCGGTCAGCTCGAAGCGTTGGTCCAGGCTGGCCGGATCAGTCAACACGGTCAACGGGCTCTGGGCTTCGGCATCGGCCTGACGACGCACCGTGACCTGTTCCAGGTCCACGTCATAAAGCCAAACGTGACTGCCGTCGGCGACCACCAGCTGCTCATACGGGCTGCGGTAATGCCAGCGGAACCGGTGCGGCGCCTGCAGGGCGACGCTGCCGGTGGACTCCTCGCGCAGGCTGCCATCGGTGTTGAACACTTCCTGGCGGAACTCGCCGGCCAGGCCCAGCAGGCCGTCACTGAAGCGATCCAGTTGCTGGCGCGCCGCCGGAGTCTCAGATGTGGTTGGGACCTGGGCCTGGGCCTGCACCGGCACTACCAGCATCGCGGCCAGCAATACCAGCAGCCACCCGACCGCTCGCGCGCAAGCCATCGGCTGCCCTGATTTGCCGCGTCTGCGGATCGCCGGCATGGCCGAACCCTGCCTTGGCATGTGCTCTGTCATCGTGCCTGTGTCCTGTCTGAACAACCGTGTGGATTGACCGGTCACTGGGCCGGGCGTTCCCGTCGGCCGCTGGCCGGCGCCGGTGTCCATGGCAACGGTTCAGGCGTCCTGGTCGCGGATCACCAGCAGGCGCGGTTCGGTCATATCGTGGATCGCGTAGCGTACGCCTTCCCGGCCCAGCCCGGAATCCTTGACACCGCCATAGGGCATGTTGTCGACCCGCCAGGACGGCACATCGCCGATCACCACGGTACCCACTTCCAGCGTTTCCCAGGCCCGCATTGAATGGTTCATCGAATCGGTGAAGATGCCGGTCTGCAGGCCGTAACGGCTGTCGTTGACCTGTGCCAGCGCCTGGTCGAAATCCTCGAACGGCTCCAGCATGGCGACCGGGCCGAAGACCTCCTCGCGATACAGCCGGACATCGTCGGGCACCTGCTCCAGCAGTGTTGCCTGCATTGTGGCGCCACGCCGTTTGCCACCGCACAGCACCTTGGCGCCGGCGGCGGTGGCCTCGGCCAGCC
>CAZUZT010000172.1:0-4577 GCA_964624575.1 uncultured Rhodanobacteraceae bacterium
GGCTGGCCGAGGCCACCGCCGCCGGCGCCAAGGTGCTGTGCGGTGGCAAACGGCGCGGGGCCACGATGCAGGCGACATTGCTGGAACAGGTGCCCGACGATGTCCGCCTGTATCGCGAGGAGGTCTTCGGCCCGGTGGCGATGCTGGAACCGTTCGAAGAGTTCGACCAGGTCCTGGAGCGGGTCAACAACAGCCGTTACGGCCTGCAGACCGGCATCTTCACCGATTCCATGGCCCACACGATGCGCGCCTGGGAAACCCTGGAGGTCGGCACCGTGGTGGTCGGCGATGTGCCGTCCTGGCGGGTCGACAACATGCCCTATGGCGGCGTCAAGGATTCCGGGCTGGGGCGCGAAGGCGTACGCTACGCGATCCAGGACATGACCGAGCCGCGCCTGCTGGTGATCCGCGAGCCCGGGGTCTGAATGCTGACCATCAGCCCTTTCCCGTCCGGTCCCGCGTCGGGAACGTGCCGGCGCCTGGGCAGTCCATGACACAGCAGTTTTTCTTCACCAGACAGGATGCAGGCAGCATGAAACAGGACAGGGCAGGGCAGCGGCCAGCTGCGCCACAGATGCATTGTGTGCGGCACGCCCCTCAGCATCTGGCCGGCCACGCCAAAGGCGGCGTGCTGGCCATGGTGGTCGTGCTGGCGGCACTGCTGATGCCGGCGCTTCCAGCCCAGGCGCAGCCGGCCACGGATGCCACGTCGGCACGGGCGCAGCTGGAGCGCTTCAGTGACCAGCTGCTGGCCCTGGCCGGCGGCTTCCGTCAGGAAGTGTTCAACACCGATGGCAGCCTGCGGGAGGAATCCAGCGGCGAGGTTGCCCTGCAGGCGCCGCACCGGTTCCGCTGGCACTACCGCACGCCGTATGAGCAGCTGGTGGTGGCCGATGGCAGCCATGTCTGGCTGTATGACGTGGACCTGGAGCAGGTCACCGTGCGCCGGCAGGCCGATGCCGAGGCGCAGAGCCCGCTGACCGTCCTGACCGATCCGGACAGCCTGGATGACCGCTTCCGGGTAGCCGCCATGCCCAGCCGTGATGGCCTGGACTGGCTGCGCCTGGAGCCGGTCGAGCCGGACAGCGGCTTCCACTATGCCGAGCTGGCCCTGGCCGGCGATGAACTGCGGCAGCTGCGCATGGAAGACACCCTGGGCGGTGTCACCGTCATCCATTTTCATGCCTGGCAGCGCAATCCCGCGCTGCCACCGGGACAGTTCCAGTTCCTGCCGCCCGATGGCGTCGACCTGATCGGTGACATCGACAGCCTGGTCGAACGCCGGCCGCTGCCGGAACACTGAGCCCGGGTCACCGGATTGCTGCCACGGCTGAGCGGCCGGAAAAAACGCTGCCGCCGGCCGCTATGGTGTCAGCCGGGCTGCTGATCCAGGCTGCGGCGAAGCACCGGGTCCAGGCCCAGGGCGGCGGCCAGCATGTCCAGCCACTGGCGCTCGGCCGGGTTGTCCGGATCAATGATCAGCACGCTGGCCAGGTACACCTCGGCCGACAGTTCCGGCGTGCTGGCCAGGGCCGCCAGCGCGCCGGCATCCATCGGCGCCTCCAGTTGCTGTTCGAACCAGGCCAGCACGGCGGCATCCGGCGCCAGCTGTGCGATTTCAGCATGGATCAGCTCGCGCTGCCGCGGGTCGATGTGGCCATCGGCCTTGGCGGCGGCGATCAGGCCGGCCAGGATCGCGCGGCTGCGCTGCTCGGCGGTGATGGCCGCCGCCGGTGGCAGCGATGCCTGGCTGGTGGCGGTGATTCCGGTGCTCGCGGCGTCCGCAGGCGCCTGGTATTGGCGATAAGTCCGATAGGCGAGGGTGCCCAGTGCCGTGAGGCCGCCCAGGCGCGCCAGGCGCCGGCCGCTGCGGCTGCCCAGCAACAGCGCCAGGGCGCCGCCGGCGAGCAGGCCCTGGCTGGTGCGGTCCAGGCGCAGGCCGGCAATGCCCCCACCCTGCAGGCGGTCGGAGGCCTGGCCGATGTGGTCGCGCGTATCGGCTGCCAGGTCGCGCGCCGAGGCCAGCAGATGATCCAGGAATCGGGTGGTGTCCATTGCAGCGTCCTTGGTATGCCCAGCCGTGGAGCGGCCATGGTACAGCGCGGCCGTGGCCGGCACGGGGCAGGATCCCCGGCCGGCAAGGCGACACTGGTACCGGCCGGGCGGTGACGATCCTGACCGGATTGTCCGCACCGCCCGTACCGTGCTCAGTCGTCGTCCGGACCCGGGCTGTAGGCTTCGGCCAACCGCTTCTGCATGGCCGGCGGCACCGGTTCGTAATGACTCATTTCCAGTGTGTAGCGACCCTGCCCGCCGGTCATCGCCTTCAGTTCGTTGACGTAGTTGCCCAGCCCGGCCAGCGGCACCTGGGCGCGGATCAGCAACTGCTCCCGGCGCAGTGACTCGGTGCCGTTGATGCGGGCGCGCTTGCCGGCCAGGTCGCTGCTGACATCGCCCATGAACAGGCCGGGCACCTTGATATCGATATTGACGATCGGCTCCAGGACGATCGGACGGGCCTTGCCGGCGGCGTCCAGGAAGGCCTTGCGGCCGGCAGTGATGAAGGCCACTTCCTTGGAATCGACCGGATGGCATTTGCCGTCATGGACGATCACCCGCAGATCCTGCAGCGGATGGCCGGCGACCACGCCGGACGCCAGCGCCTGGCGGACGCCTTTCTCCACCGCCGCGATGAACTGGCCGGGAATGGCGCCGCCGACCACCTGGTCAACGAACTGGAACCCTTCGCCGCGGGGCAGGGGTTCGATGCGCAGGAAGACCTCGCCGAACTGGCCGGCACCGCCGGATTGCTTCTTGTGCCGGTAATGGCCGTCGGCACGGGCGCTGATCGTTTCCCGGTAGGCGATGCGCGGCGGCCGGGCAGTGATGTCGACGCCATGGCGGCTCGTAATCCGC
Organism: uncultured Rhodanobacteraceae bacterium; assembly: GCA_964624575.1. GTDB lineage: Bacteria > Pseudomonadota > Gammaproteobacteria > Xanthomonadales > UBA2363 > Pseudofulvimonas. Next base: position 2,917 of record CAZUZT010000172.1, read on the forward strand.
TCCAGCATCACGCGCAGGTGCAGTTCGCCCAGACCGCGGATGACGGTCTCGTTCAGATCCCTGTTGTGCTCGACGTGGAAACACGGATCCTCATCAGCTAGACGGTGCAGGGCGGTGGCCAGCTTCTGCTCCTGGCCCTTGCTTGCCGCCTGCACGGCCAGGCCGAACATCGGCTGCGGAAAGTCGATCGCCTGCAGCCGGATCTGGCCGACATCACGGCGATCATGCAGGACGGCATTGAAATGGAGGTCGTCGACCTTGGCCACGGCGGCGATATCGCCGGCGATGGCGGATTCGATCTCCCGGTGCTCACGGCCCATCAGGCGGTACAGATGGCCGACCTTGAACGGCTTGCGGCCATCATCGATGTACAACTGCGAGTCCTTGCGCACCGTGCCCTGGTAGACGCGGAAGATGCCCAGCTTGCCGGCAAACGGGTCGTTGACGATCTTGAACACATCGGCGATGACATCGCGTTCGGGGTCGGGCACGGTGCGCAACGGCTCGGCAGCCTCACCCTCGCCCCGGGTAAACAACGGCGGATTGGCCTCGCCGGGGTGGGGCAGCAGCCGTTCGATCAGCGCCAGCAACTCGGGCACCCCGGCCCCGGTGCGTGCCGAGACGAAGCAGATCGGCACCAGGTGGCCCTCGCGCAGGCATTGCACGAAGGCCTCTGCCAGCTGTGTGCCACTGAGGCTGGTTTCGCCGTGTTCCAGATACCGGCCCATGATCACCTCGTTGACCTCGACCACCTGGTCCAGGATGGCTTGGTGGGCCTGGCCGACGGACGAAAAATCACTGTCGCCACCGGCCTGGAAGAAGCAGTCCACCACCGTGGTGCCCTGGCCGGCGGGCAGGTTGATCGGCAGGCATTCGTTGCCGAACACCTGCCGCAGGTCATCAACCAGCCCGTCCAGGCCGGTATCGGGAATATCGATCTTGTTGACCACCAGCAGCCGGCACAGCCGTCGGGCCCGGGCGTAGTGCATCAGGCGCTGGCTGCCATGTTCGATGCCGCGCTCGGCGTCGATGACCACCGCGCAGGTTTCCACCGCCGCCAGCGCCGACAGGGTCGGGCCACGGAAATCGGCATAGCCGGGCGTGTCGATCAGGTTGATGTGGATATCACCATGAACCATGGCGGCGAGGGTGCTGTTGATCGAATGGCCACGCGCCTTCTCCATCGGATCCGAATCGGAGAACGCAGTGCCGCGCTCATCGCTGCCGGCGCCCTGAATGGCGCCGCCGGCCTGCAGCAGGGCTTCGAACAACACGGTTTTGCCGGTGCCGGCGTGGCCGGTCAAGGCAATGTTGCGGATCTGCTCGGTACGGTTGGGCATGGCCCGGTTCCTCACGCAGGCGGGATCGCGGTTCCAGCATCCGAACGACACGGATTTTTGCAAGGTCGCCTGCACCATGGCGGCCCGGTCGCGCAGAATCCCCGGCGCGACCGGGCCGGGCAGGGCAGGTAAACTAGCGCCCGCCGCGATCCGGCCAGGATCGCATCCCGCCATGGCGGCCGGCTCAATGGCCTGCCACCTATTCGCTTCGCCAGCGCCGGCGGCCCGGAAGGGCCCGGCCGGCATGCGCCACCAGCCTGGATCACACATGAGCTTTCACAACTACCAATCCTTCTGGAACGACAAGGCCTCCTCGGTGCA
>CAZUZT010000173.1:0-1763 GCA_964624575.1 uncultured Rhodanobacteraceae bacterium
ACCTGGGCATGACCGTGCAGGCGATCGCCGAAACTGCGGCTCAGGCTGATGCCGACACCGCGATCGCCATCGCTGTCGAACACGGTGGCCGACACCGACAGATGCTGGCCGAAGATCTGGTTCCAGGACAGACTGCGGATGATCTGGCCGGTGTCATCCTCGCCATTGCCCTGGCGCAGCCAGGATCCCGACAGGCTGCCGCGTGGCAGGGGCAGCCAGGCAGTGGCGCGGTCGCGGGTCATCAGCCAAGGCTGTGCCAGGCTGCCCTGGCGTTCAAGATCGCCCAGGTCGCGGAAGCCGGCGTCGCGCCGCAACCGCTGCAGATCAAGGCCGATCCGCTCCGAATACCACTGGTAACCCAGGCTGTATTGGCTGCCCTGCCGGTCATCGCTGTCGCTGCGTGCGTAGGCGCCGGTCAGCAGGCCCCAGCGCCCGGCCGGTGACCAGACCGCGCCCAGCCCGGCCATGCGCAGGCCGGCTGCGGCCTCGCCGTGGCCTTCCAGGGTCAGGGTGTTGGTGATGCCGCGCCGGCCGCTGGCACTGGCGGCGACCGATCCGCGGTAGCGATCCTGGTCACTGCCGTAACCATGCCGGAGCACGCCGACCTCGACGCTGAAATCGGTCAGGCCGGGGGCCAGGCGTTGCTGATCGACATACAGCGGCACCGAGGTCTGCGTAGTTCGTCCCAGGTGGTCGGTCACCACCACGGTGGCCTGGCCGGCGCCGCTGATGCGCGGCAGCGCGTCGAGCACGAACGGGCCATCCTGCACCCGGCTGCCGAACTGGCGGATATTGTTGAGGTACAGGTCCACCGCCGAGGGCACGGTGGCATCGGCACTGAAGCGCGGCATCGGCAGGGTCACCAGGTCCGGGCGCACCGCGAAGTTGCGCCGCCACTGGAAACCGGCCATGCGCACCGGCCGGGTCCAGGGCAGGCCGCCGCTGATCAGGTCGCCGGCGGTCCAGGTCCACAGCCGCTCCGGATCGCTGTAGATCCAGAAACTGTCCAGGCGCCGGTAGCCGCTGCCGCTGTCACCGGCCCGGATGCTGCCGCGGGTTTCCAGGGCGCCGGCCGGCCCGAACCGGCGCAGCGTGTGGCCCAGCGCCAGCGAGTAGTCGTCGCCAAGCAGGCGTCCGTAGCTGTCATAACCCAGCAGCCAGCCGCTGTCGCGCTGCGCCTGCACCGGCTCCGGCGGCTGGTAGCCGAGCGCTTGCGTCGGCCGCAGCGATGCCGGGATCGACAGGTACAGGTGCTGGCGCGCCGGGTCGTAGCGGTAGGTCAGGCCCGGCAGCGTATCCAGGGCGATCCAGCCGTCGGCATCGGGCGATGATCCGGCAGGCAATATCAGACCGATGGCCTGGAGTTCATCGGCAGTCGCCGAAATCCGGCCTTGGCGCAAACGGACATGACCCAGGCGGCCGATCGGTCGCTCGTCGTGGAAGATCTCCAGGAACAGATCCTGGGGCTGCAGAAACAGTTCCCGGGCAGCATCGCGGGCGTCACTGGCAGGCAATGGCGCCTGGACGTAGCCGTCCTGTGACAGCGCACGGCTGGACAAGGCCAGGGCCAGTGCAATGCCGACCAGGGCCAGGACCAGGCAACCGACGCGTGTGACTGCGGGGCTGCGTTGGGCATGGCGGCCTGGCCGTGCTGGCAAAGGGATCGGCGCAAAGCTCATGGGTTATTTGAAAGAACGGCCGGTAGTTCACGGACAACGCCATGCCGGCGGCCTGATGGCTGCCTGATGGCTGCCTGATGGCTG
>CAZUZT010000173.1:1863-4476 GCA_964624575.1 uncultured Rhodanobacteraceae bacterium
GCCTGATGGCTGCCTGATGGCTGCCTGATGGCTGACCGATGGCTGCCGGGCAACCGGCTCAGCGTGTCTGGTCGAGCGACACGGTGCGGAGCTGGCCGTTGAGCGAGGTTTCCATCTGCAGCGACGGCGCCGCCAGGGCAGGTCCGGATCCATCCGGCAGTCGCCAGGTGCGCCAGGCACCGGGCAGCACATAGCCGTACAGGCCAGGACTCAGTTGCAACTCCTGACCTTCGCCCCACACCAGGCGCGTGGCGCCCAGTTGCGCGGCCCGGCCACCGGGATTGGCGCAATGAAGCTGCGCCTGGGCGGCGTCGATCCGGCATTGCAGCTCGGCATCGGCGGCACCGTCGGCACGGTCGTGGATCGGGATCACATAGCGCATGCGCAAGGCCACCTGGGAGACATCGGCGGACTGGTCACCGGGCAATTCGTCGACCACCGCCCGGTAGGTCTGGTCGTGCCCGGTCGCCGCCGGGCCGACCCGCACCACGCGCACCAGGTGTTCCTCACCCGGGGCCAGTTCCACGATCGGCGGACTGGCCACCAGCAGGTCGGTGTCATGCAGGCGATCCTCGCCGTCTTCCTGGCTCCAGGTGTAGATGCGCACCTGCGCCATCAACGCGGCGCTGCCGCTGTTGCGCAACGTCAGGCGTGTCGCCCGGACCGAGGAGGTCAACTCCAACTGGGTGGGACCGGCCTGCAACCGCCCGCCGCCTGCTGCCGGCATTGCCGGCAGCAACGTTGACGCCGCCCAACCGATGATCAGGAACAGGCGGAGCCGACGCATGTCAGTAGGTGACGGTGGCGGTGACCGTGGAGGCGTAGTAGCCAACCGGCTTGGGGTTCTGCGAAGGCGCCGTCATGCCATGGATGGTGAAGCCGTCGCTGCCGCCGGTGCTGTTGATGTCGATGGTTAAGGTGGCGGCGTTGCCATCGCCGAGGATCTCGGTGTGGCTGGCGTCACGGTACAGGTTGTAGTCGATCGTGTCGGCACCCTGCTCCATCTGGCGGTTGGCCAGGGTGCTGGTGCCGCCCGTGCCGGCGTCAAACGCGATGCTCACCGGCGCGATGCCGGTGCAGGTCACGGTGCCGGTGGTCGAGGCAGTGTGCGCTGTTGCCAGGGTGTCGACCGTGCCGAACTCCAGGTCGTTGACCGCGATCGTGCAGCTGTTTTGAAGCCGGATCGAGACCTCGAAAGTGTCGGTCGCCGTCGCTGCCAGCAGCGGGGCACTGGCCAGCAGAGCAAACAACGACGCACAGACGACGAGATTGGATCGATTATTCATGGTGAATATCCTTGGTGTAAGTGAATATATGGATGTCGATTGCCCTTTCATTACCCCCGCGGCGACACTTCCAGGTACACGGGCAAGCAATCATGGGACGGGAAGATGATCAATCCACATCGATCATCCGGTGTTTTGCTGCACTGCACTAGTGTCTGCCATGCCGAAATCACCGTCAATGGGTCAACTGCAAACCTTTGTGACGCAGAACATACCGTTCAGCGTGCACACAGGCTGGCGACGCGGACGTGGGAAATGGCCCGGCAAAATGCACAAAAACAGCGCCGGCCGGGCCTGTGGACATCGGCAGCGGTTAATCCGTTTCGTCAACTGCCCGATTCAAACGGAACTGCCGATGACCGAAATCAAAAATCCGCTACAGGCGAGCCTCAGGCGCCGGCCTTGCCGGCCCTGCTCAGCCGGTCGGCCAGGCGCGTGGGCTCGGGCAGGCGGTAGCGGGTGGTCAACGCCAGCACCTGGTCGGCGGCGGCCGCGATGCCGATGCGGTGCCCCGGCGAGATGATCAACGGCTTGACACCGGTGCGCGAGCGCAGGGCGATGCCGACCTGTTCGCCATCGATCAGGAACGGCACCCTGGCGCCCTTGTCTGGCGGCAGCGGTGCGTGGCCGCCAACCAGGATCGACTTGGCGACGCCGATGGTGGTGATTCCGGTAGCCACGCCCAGATGGCAGGCGATGCCGAAGCGGCGCGGATGGGCCAGCCCCTGGCCGTCGCACAGGATCAGATCCGGCACGCGGGCCAGGCCGGCCAGCGCTTCGAGCATCACCGGCAGTTCCCGGAACGAAAGCAGGCCGGGAATGTAGGGTAGCTGCGCCGGCTGGTCGAGGATGCACTGGTCGACCAGCGCCAGGGTGTCGGCATCGAAAAGCACCGCGGCAGCGCGCGCCTGGCGCTCGAAGCGGCCCAGGCCGACATCGATGCCGGCAATCCAGCGTGGCGGCCGTCGGGGACCACGCAGGCTCACCTGCGCAGCCAGGCCAGCCTGCAGCTGCCACAGGTCGGGGACCGTGCCTGCCCAGCCGTCCGGGAACAGGCGCGAGGGCGGCAGGACGAAATGCTTGTATTGGCGGGTGGCCATGCCGGCCCGCTCAGGGCGTGCGGGCCGGTTGCCGGCGACGGCGGGCCGGCCAGGCCGTCAACCCGCCCCGATGCCGTGCCCGCGGCATGGTCAGCCGGCCCAGCCCGGATTGATCAGCTGGTGCCAGAACAGGCCCAGCACGCGTGGCTCCATCACCAGCATGAACAGCACGCCGTAGGCCGCGCCCCACAGGTGCGCGCTGTGGTTGACGTTGTCGCGGGCGCTGC
>CAZUZT010000174.1:0-4408 GCA_964624575.1 uncultured Rhodanobacteraceae bacterium
GGGAACTTAAAAAGCTTGAAGCGCAGATGTTCAAGCATGCCCAGGACCTGGAGTTTGAGCAGGCTGCCCAGGTCCGCGACCGGATCCAGAAGATCAAGGCCGCCAGCCTGATCGGCTGACAGGGAGGATGCCCGTCTCAGACGGTGCGATCATCGTCACGGCTTAAAGTACTATCATCTTCGTACGAGGTGCATTACAGTAGTTGCTCCTGCCGGCCGTCACGGCCTGGCCATCCGCATAAATCTCTTGACCCTGCAGCCCTACGAGGAGCCCAAACCGATGAAAGCACGCACATCCATGGCCGTCATCGCGGCAAGCGCACTGTTCGCAACCCTGGCGGGGGCGACCGAGGCTGTCGACCGCAACGAACCCGAAGAGGTCCGCCAGGTGGCGGCTCTCACGGTGCCTGCGGAAGATCAGGGGCAGCAGTTGGCCACGGTCCAGATCCAGGAAGAAGCCGAGGCACAGGCCGAAGTGGAGCAGGCGGCGGCGCGCATGGCCGAGATCCGCAACTGCGCCACCAGCACCGGCAGCCGCCTGCGGGGCAATCGCAACTGCCGTGGCGTCGGCACCATTTCCCGTGACGACATGATGAGCCAGGGGCCTGTCGACAGCCGCCTGATCGGCGAGATCTCCGATTCCATGCGGCCGCGCGAATACTGACGCCAAGCCCGCACCGCAAGCCCGTTTACGACTGACTTCAATCGCCCAGGAGGCCATCATGAAGCCCTTTTCCGCAACCACGTTCCTGTTCATCGGCGTGTTGTTTGTCGTCCAGCCCGCTGCCGCCGGGGAGAGCGTCGAGCCAGCCACTGATGTGATGACGGGCCAGGAAGCCACCACTCCGGCACCGGTACCCGAAGAGCCGTTGCGTCAACTGGAGACGGTGGTGGTTGAGGACGAAGCAGAAGCCCGGGAGAAAATGAAGTTGGCGGCGGCGCGCATGGCCGAGATCCGCAACTGCGCTACCAGCACCGGCAGCCGCCTGCGCGGCAACCGCAACTGCCGTGCGGTGGGCACCGTTTCCCGCGACGACATGATGAACCAGGGGCCGTTCACGCCCGAGTTCATCCGGGAGGTGGCCAAGGAAATGAATCCAGGTGGCAACTGACCCTGCCACTGCCACAGGACAGTCTGGGCATTTGTCCGGCTGCCGTGACTGCGGCGCCCGGCCCGCAGGACGGATGCCATCCTGCAAACCAAATCTACGTGACATTTCGTAAAGGCTATGGCAAGGTGCGGGCAGCATCCAGCCAGGCTTGGCTGGATGCCCGACAACTTCCCCAGGACATTGACATGAAACAGTTTTTCCTTCCCATCCTGCTCGTCTTGCCACTTTCGTTCTCCGCCTATGCGACCGAGGCGGAGACGGAGCTGGAAGCCACCATTGTTGAAGAAAGTGAGCGCGAGGAAGCCAAGGCCGCGGCGGCGCGCATGGCCGAGATCCGCAATTGCGCCACTGCCGCCGGCAGTCGCCTGCGCGGCAACCGCGTGTGCCGCGGTGCCGGCAGCATCTCCCGCGACGACATGATGAACCAGGGATCGTTCGGCAACGAGGTGATCGGCGGCGCATCGCAGCGCGGCTTCTGAACACCTGTTCCAAACCGATGATTCCTGCCAGCGGCCCGTTCATGCGGGCCGTTGGTCGTTTCCGCACCCATACGGTGAGCCGTGAAGGGCAAGTGTCCATCGGCGGCTGCGGCATTTCCCAGGGTGCGATACCGCCGGCCAAGCGGCTGTCTCACCGGCTGAGACGGCCCTGTGCCAACCTCAGCGCATGACCTTGCCACCTGCGCCCGCCCCGTCATCATCGCCCACCCGCAACCAGCGCTTCCGCGGCTGCCTCTTGGCCGGCGCCATGGGCGACGCCCTGGGTGCGCCGGTGGAATTCATGAGCTGGCCAGAGATCCAGGCCCGTTATGGGGCCGACGGCATCACCGGCCTGGGTGTGGCCTACGAGCGGGTCGGTGCGATTACCGACGATACCCAGATGACCCTGTTCACCGCCGAAGGCCTGCTGCGCGCTTTCGTGCGCCATGCCCACCGCGGCATCACCAGCTATACATCGGTCACCGCTGCTGCCTACCTGCGCTGGCTGCGCACTCAGGAAGGCGACAGCTGGCCGCCGGACGAGGCCGATGGCTGGCTGCTCGGCCATCGCGAACTGCACGCCATGCGTGCCCCCGGCAACACCTGCCTGTCGGCACTATGGACGCTGCGCTCGGCCGGCTCGCTGATCGGCCCGGCCGTCAACGACAGCAAGGGCTGCGGCGGCGTCATGAGGGTGGCGCCGGTGGGGTTGTTCGCCTCACACTGGCGTGATGCCGGCCACGCTTTCGACCTGGCCTGCACCCTGGCCGGGCTCACCCATGGCCATGCCACCGGCCAGCTCGCCGCCGGTGTGCTCGCCGCACTGGTTCATGAGCTCGCCCTCGGCCGCACGCTGGATCAGTCACTGGATCGCGCCCAGGCCTTGCTGGAAGGGCGGGCGCAGGCGGGGGAAACCCGCGCTGCACTGGACCAGGCGCGCGCGCTCGCCAGCCAGGCCAGGGCAGGACGGCTGGACCGCCGGCACGGACTGCACCAACTGGGCGAAGGCTGGATTGCCGAGGAGGCCCTGGCCATGTCCGTCTACTGCGCCCTGGTCGCGCACGACCTGCGCGACGGCCTGATCCTGGCCGTCAACCACGGCGGCGACTCCGACTCCACCGGTGCCATCACCGGCAACCTGCTCGGTACGCTGTCGGGCGAAATCGCCATCCCCGGGCCTTGGCGCGAGCAGGTCGAGTTGGCCAGCGTAATCATCGAAATCGCCAATGATCTGCATGACTGTCCGGCCTGGCGTATCGGCGAACACGCCACCGATCGTGATTTCGACGCCCGCATCTGGCAACGCTATCCGGGCTGCTGAATAGCGCGACATGTGCCTCTGCTTCTCCGGGTCGTTCCTGCCGCGGTTGCAGGGGCGCGAGAAACCCGCTTTGGAGGCCAGCCTGAACAGCCATGGAAAGCACTCGAGGGCCAACCGCGACGACGACCGGCTCAGGCAGGGCGGCGTGTTCTTCGGTGGCCCGGTGGGCGGAGGCTGCCCGCCAGGAAAAAATGACGTGCGGAAGAAAGCCCCGGGCCGCCAAGTGGGCTCAGGCACTGCGTTGTTCAGCAGCACGGAGCAAGGCGGCTCGGGGCCGATGCCGATCTTGAAGCATCCGACGGGCCTGCGCAACTGCCGGGCGCAGCCGCTGAAAACCCGGACTTATTGATCCCGACCGCGTCGCGCGGCCGCCCATGTGCCGTGAGCCATCCACGCCGGTTTCGGCGCCTTTGCCATTGCCCGGGGCATTGTGTGCCGGTCCGTATCCATCCAGGAGAAACCCATGTACCAGCACCAGCCCAACAGTTTCCTGCCTTGTACCGTGTTTGGCGTGCTGGCCGGCCTTGGCGGTGTGTCCGCCCATGCGGCTGGTACCGGCAGCGGGCACGTCACGCTGTCGGAGTCGCCTGCCGGAGTGGTGTTTCCGGCCCCGCAAGGACAGCCGGGCGAGCGCGCGGCGGCCCTGGAGTTCGTCTACGACGACGGCAGCATCGACAGCGCTTACGGGGTGTTCCGCATTCCGCAGTACGACCGCAGCCTGGGCGGGCTGTTCCTGAACCGGTTTCCGGTCGGGCATCCGCTGCAGGTGGACAGCATCAGCATCTTCTGGCCGCCGCCGGTGGCCAATGTCGCTCCGGGCCTGCCGGTGATGCTGGTGGCCTATTACGACGCCGACACCGACGGCAATCCCGCCAATGCAGTGCGCCTGGGCAGCGATGTGGAGGTGACGGTGGGCGCGTCAGGGCAGTGGGCCACCTACACGGTGGATTTCCAGTTGCCGGCGGCCGGTGACCTGTATGTCGGGTTCGTCAGCCTGTGGGCGCGGGTGCCCGACGGGCTGCCGCTGCCGTTGCAGTATCCCGGTTCCGCGGACCGCGACACCCCGCACTGCCAGTCCTACATGGCTTACCCGGACAACCCGCTGGTGCTGGTGAACTACGACAACATCGGTGCCAATGCCGTGATCGAGATCGTCCATTCCAGCGAGACGATGGAAGTGGACGACCTGATGATTCGCGCCACCGGCCAGGCGTTGCCGGGTGACGACCTGTTCATGAACGGCTTCGACAACCTGATCGCCTGCACCATCGCCAACTGAGCCTACCGGTTGCCCGCCGCCGGCCTGTGCCCGGCCCGGAACCAGCGGGCGCCTGCGCCAGGCCGGGATTGTCCCGGCCAACCCGGCCCCGGCGACCGGGCACGAACGATCGCCGGGGTGAATCGGGCGGGGGTGTCAGAGTGCTTCGAAAATCCCCGCCGCACCCATGCCGGTGCCGATGCACATGGTGACCATGCCGTACTTCTGCTGGCGGCGGC
>CAZUZT010000175.1:0-2674 GCA_964624575.1 uncultured Rhodanobacteraceae bacterium
GGCCCGCCACGGCGGCGGCGCCTTCTCCGGCAAGGATCCGTCCAAGGTCGACCGCAGCGCCGCCTATGCCGCCCGCTACGTGGCCAAGAATGTCGTCGCCGCCGGTCTGGCCGACCGCTGCGAAGTGCAGGTCAGCTACGCCATCGGCGTCGCCGAGCCGACCTCGGTCTCGGTCACCACCTTCGGCACCGGCAAGATCGATGACAGCCAGATCGAAACGCTCATCCGCCGCCATTTCGACCTGCGTCCCTACGGCCTGATCCAGATGCTCGACCTGATCCACCCCGTCTACCAGCGCACCGCCGCCTACGGCCACTTCGGCCGCAAGCCGGCCAAGGTCAGCTACGACGATGCCGACGGCAACCGCATCGAAGCGACCGCCTTTTCCTGGGAGAAGACCGACCGCGCCGCCGCCCTGCGCGCCGACGCCAAGCTCAAGTAAGCCATCGCGGCCGGGCCCGGCGGCCTGGCCCACGCACCGCACCGATACGGGCCGCCTCGCGCGGCCCGTGTTGTTTTCGGTGGCCCATCAGCTGCCGGTAGCGGGCTTCTGGCTCATCATTGCGGGCACGATGTGACACAGTGGCCAGTCCGCTCCCGCGCATCGCCCCGGACATGAAAGGACGGCAACACCGACATGCACCCTGCCCTTGAACGTTTCGCCGAGTCCGTGCGGCGCAAATTCGCAACCCAGGTCAGTGGCGAACCTGAGGACCAGCTTCGTGCCCCGTTCGAGCAGTTGCTCGCCGATGCCGGTACCGCCACCGGTCAACAGGTGCTGGCGATTGGTGAAACCCTGCTCGCCAACAAGGGCGGCAAACCGGATTTCGGCATCGCCATTGGCAGTTTGCTGTGCGGCCACGCTGAGCTGAAGGCACCGGGCAAGGGTGCCGACCCGGCCACCTACACCGGCCACGACAGACGGCAGTGGCAGCGGTTCCAGAACCTGCCGAATTTGATCTACAGCGACGGCCGCGAGTTCGCCCTGTATCGAAACGGCCGCCAAGTGCGGATGCTGCGCCTGCACGGCGACCCGCGCAGCATGGGCGCCGCGGCCATCGGTGCCGACGATGGGCAATCGTTCCAGGCGCTGATCCGCGATTTTCTTGCCTGGGAGCCGATCGTCCCTGGCACCTCGGCCCAGCTGGCGCAATACCTGGCACCGCTGTGCCGCATCCTGCGTGATGACGTTCTGGATGCCCTGCGCGCCGGTGCCACCGGCGTTGCCGCCGCCGCCAGCGACTGGCGCCGCTACCTGTTTCCCGGCGCTGATGACGAGCGCTTCGCCGATGCCTATGCGCAGACGGTGACCTTCTCACTGCTGTTGGCCCGATCCAACGGCAGCGACACCCTGCTGCTCGACCAGGCGGTGGCTTCGCTGACCCACGCCAACTCCCTGCTCTCGCGCGCCCTCAAGGTGCTCACCGATCCTTTGGTCAAGGAACACCTGAGCACCTCGCTGGGTCTGTTGCAGCGGGTAATCAATGCCGTGCCCACCGGCACCATGAGCGGCGGCCGGCGCGATCCCTGGCTGCATTTCTACGAGGATTTCCTGTCCGAGTACGACCCGGTGCTGCGCAAGGACGCCGGCGCCTATTACACACCGGTCGAGGTGGTGCAGGCACAGGTACGCATTGCCGACGACCTGCTGCGCCGGCGCATGAACAAGCCGATGGGCTTTGCCACCGGCGGTGTCAATGTGCTCGATCCGGCTGTCGGCACCGGCACCTACCTGCTCGGCATCGTCGAGCACGCGATGGCGGAAGTGGAGCGCCTGGAAGGCCCGGGCGCGGTGCCGGCACGCGCCGATGTTCTGGGCGGTGCCCTGTATGGCTTCGAGCTCATGGTCGGGCCGTATGCCGTCGCCGCGCTGCGCCTGACCCGGATGCTCCAGCAGTACGGCGGCAACGTGCCCGGTGACGGCGTCCAGATCATGCTCACCAACACGCTGGAATCCCCGTACGAAAAGATCCCCGAGCTGCCCCTGTTGTACCGGCCCATCGGCCTGGAGCACCGCCGCGCCAAGCGCGTGAAGGAGACCGTGCCGGTGCTGGTCTGCATCGGCAACCCGCCCTACGACCGCCATGCCGCCGCTACCGATGACAACCGCCCGATGACCGGCGGCTGGGTGCGCTGGGGCGAAGCTGCCGATGGCGCCGACGCCATCCTGGAAGACTTCATCGCCCCGGTGAAGGATGCCGGCCGCGGCGGTGACCTGAAGAACCTGTACAACCTGTACGTGTACTTCTGGCGCTGGGCGCTGTGGAAAACCTTCGAGCATGATCTGGCCACAGGCCCGGGCATCGTCAGCTACATCACCGCCAGTTCGTTCATTGATGGCGATGCCTTCCTGGGCATGCGGCGCTGGATGCGCCAGCAGTGCGATGAAATCTGGATCATCGACCTGGGCGGCGAGGGCCGTGGCACCCGGCGCGACGACAACGTCTTCGCCATCCAGACGCCGGTGGCGATCACCATCGCCGTGCGTCATGGCGCCTCCGATCCGGCCACCCCGGCGCGCACGCATTACGTGCGCCTGGACGGCAGCCGCGCCGACAAGCTGGCCACTCTGGAGGCCCTGCGAAGCCTGGACGACCTGGAATTCAGCGCTTGCCCCGATGACTGGGATGCGCCGTTCCGCCCCGCAGGCCAGGGCGCCTTCTTCGACTGGCCG
>CAZUZT010000175.1:2774-4379 GCA_964624575.1 uncultured Rhodanobacteraceae bacterium
TGTGGCAAACACAATCCGACCAGCAGTGCTACTTCGCCACCCTGCTGACCCAGCCACTTGGCGCCGGTCCGGCTTTGTCCGTGACCGCCGACGTGCCCGATCTGCACTTTTTCCGCGGCTCGTTCGGGGCCAGGAATATCTTCCCCCTGTATCGCGACGCCGCCGCAACACAAGCCAACCTCCATCCGCACCTGCTCAAGTTGTGGTCCCAACAGTTGGGCATCGCCGTGAGCCCGGCCGATGTCGCCGCCTTCCTGTACGCCGTGCTGGCGCATCCCGCCTATACCGACCGTTTCCACGCCGAACTGTCCACGCGCCAGGTGCGCGTGCCCCTGACCCTGGATGCCGCGCTGTTCAGCCGCGCGCGGGCACTCGGCCGCGAGCTGCTGTTCCTGCACACCTGGGGCGAGCGTTTCGCCGAGGGCCAGGCCTGGCCCGATCCGGTGGTGAAGAACCTCAAGGCGGTGCCGGCCACGCCGCTGCCGGACCGCTTCGCCTACGACGGCGCGCGCCAGGTGCTCACCGTCGGCGATGGCGAGTTCGGGCCGGTGCCGGCCGCGGTCTGGCACTATGAAATATCCGGGCTGAAAGTGGTGCAATCCTGGCTCGGCTACCGCATGCGCAACCGCAAAGGCAGGAAATCCTCGCCCCTGGACGACATCGCCCCGGCAGCGTGGAGCAGCACCTACACCAGCGAATTGCTGCGCCTGCTCAACATGCTCACCTGCACCTTGCAGTTGCAGCCGGCACAGGCCGCGTTGCTGGATGACATCCTCGCCGGCCCGCTGCTGGCCGCCGACCAACTACCCCCGGTGCCGGACGAGTACCGGCGCGCGCCGCGTCTGGCGATGGCCCAAACCCGGTTTGACGTCTGATTGGCCTCGGCGGCCCGGCTGCTTGAGCGCGCCATTGTGGAGTCATCCGGGGCCATCAAACCGCCCGGTTACACAGCGCTGCCAGGGCAGCTCTGCGTAAAACCCCGGCCTTGGCAGGCGCTAAAAAAGCTGGGCAGCGCTCGATTCCAGCTGTATTATCCGCGCCGTCAGGAATATTGTCATCGACGGCCGCCCGCGGGATGGGCGGCTCCATGTGATGGTGGCTTCCTGATATTTCCCAATGGAGGAGGAAACCATTCATGAAGTACAGATGTGTAGTGTCGGTGTGTGCCGCCCTGCTGGTGGCGTCGCCTTTTCTTTATGCCCAGCCTTCATCGCGGAGCAGCGATCCCGCCCATGAGCCCCTGGTCCAGACGGTGCCTGCCACCGAGTTGACGGCCCTGCTCGGTGCCGGTGACGGTGCCGGCGGCCCGGGAGTCGTGCGTATCGATGAAACCGCGTTCCAGGCAGGTTCCGGCCTGCTCACTTTTTCCGAGTTTCCCTTGGGCAGCAGCAATCCCGTATATGCCCCTGGCGATTACGGTGGCGGCGCGACAAGCCCCAATGTCTCCTTCGGCGGCTTTTTCGTCGGACAGATGCTCGGCGATGCCGGCACCTGCCCGGCCGGTGCCGCCCTGACCGGTTGCGTGATCGGCAGCGCGGATGGCCCCCTGGCGCTGGATCCGGCGGCACCGGCCACCTCGATCGTGAACGATGGTGCCAACCCGAC
>CAZUZT010000176.1:0-3016 GCA_964624575.1 uncultured Rhodanobacteraceae bacterium
AGGCCAGCGGCCGGCGCGCCGTCACCGCCGGATCAAGCTGGCGCAGCGAGCCGGCAGCGCCATTGCGCGGATTGGCCAGGGGGCGCTCGCCACGCTCCAGGGCGGCGGCATTGAAGGCCAGGAAATCCTCGCGCCGCATGTAGACCTCGCCGCGCACTTCCAGCACATCCGGCCAGTCATCACCGCGCAGGCGCAGCGGGATCGCCCGCACCGTGCGCAGGTTGGCGCTGACATCCTCGCCGGTGCTGCCGTCGCCACGGGTGGCACCGCGCACGAAGCGGCCGCGCTCGTAACGCAAGCTGATCGCCAGGCCATCGAGCTTGGGCTCGGCCGAGAACTCCGGACACTCCACACCCAGGCCGCGCTCGACCCGGCGCACGAAATCGGTCAGCCCGGCAAAGCGCAGGATGTCGCCGTCCTGCGCCACGTCCTCGAAGGCATTGGCCAGCGACAGCATCGGCAATTCATGCTCGACCGGGGCAAAGCCGCTGTCGGCCCGGGCGCCGACCGTGCGTGTGGGCGAATCGGCGCTGGCCAGTTCCGGATGCGCGGCCTCCAGCGCCACCAGTTCCCGCAGCAGCCGGTCGTACTCGGCATCGGGAACGGTGGGCTGGTCCAGGACGTGATAGCGGTAGTCGTGCTCGCTGAGGATGCGGCGCAACCCGGCGATGCGTTGGTCGGGAGAGGTGGCTTCACTCATGGCCGGATTGTATCGCCGGGACGGCCACTGCGGCCGTCCGCGCGGCAGCCGTCAGCTGCGCCCCCGTGCCCGGAAGAACGCGCCGGCACGACCGGGCACCGGCGCGGTTCTGCGGGATCGGGCCGATCGGTCGGCCGGCGCCTCAGCGCAGTTCGCGCAGCAGGTGGCCGGCGTCGTACACCTTGTCCAGGGCTTCGAGCATGATCGCCGGATGCACGGACACGCCCCGGTTCAATTCGGCGTCGTACCAGTAGGCACCGCCCAGGGCATGGATGTTGCCGTCGAATACCAGGCCGATCACTTCTGCATCGGCGTTGATCACCGGGCTGCCGGAGTTGCCGCCGATGATGTCGTTGCTGCTGACGAAGTTGAAGCGGGTATCGGGGTCCAGGCGCTCCTGCGCAGCCAGCCAGGATGGCGGCAGCGCCCACGGATCCTGGCCGGTGGCACGCTCGAACAGGCCGGCAGTGGTGGTGAATGGCGTGATCTGCGTACCGCGCTCATTCCAGCCTTTCACCGAGCCGTAGGACAGGCGCAGGCTGAAGGTGGCATCGGGGTAGATGCCGGTGCCATACAAGTCGAAGCGGGCCTGGGCGATGCGCTGGGCATTGCGCTCCAGCACCGATTCGATCTGGTCCTGATAACGGCTGCGCACGGCGCGTGCGGTCGCATCGATGTTCCGGGCCAGGACGATGAACGGATCGTCCGATTCGGCGATCGCCTCGGCGCCGCCCTGCCACAGGGCCATGCGCGCCTGCGGATCGGCCAGGGTGGTGGCATCGATCCAGGCTTCCGCGGCGGCCGCCGGTGATTGCCGGCCCAGGATCTGGCGCACGATCGGCGCATCGGCACCCAGTTCCTCGCGCAGCTTGGTCAGCGACCAGGCCAGCTTCACCTTTTCGTATTCAGGGTAGATCGGCGCGGTCGATTCCAGGCCCTGGATCACCCGCGGCAGCGCGGCTTCGTTGAATTGGGGCAGGCGCTGGTCATCGGCCTTGTCGCGCTCGGCAGCGGCGCGCACCAGGGTGCGGGCATGGCGGAAATACGGCGTGTGGAAACCGCGGCCCAGCTCGATCATGCCGTGTTCGGCGGCCAGGTCCAGGTAGGCGGCCTCGGCGCGGGCAATCTCGTCCCAGGCATCGGCATAGCGCGCCTGGCGCTGCGGGTCGGCGGCGATATGGTCCTTGAGCGCCTGTTCCTGCGCGCGCTTGAGTTCGAACACCGCCGGGTCGGCCAGGGCACGGTGCATGCCGCGCATCACCTTGATGCTGTTTTCCACGCCCATCAGGTCGGCCTGACTGTGCCGCACCTGTTCTTCGCCGCCGCTGGCGTAGTGGTTGAGCAGGCCGCGCAGCTCGGACAGGTACAACAGCCGCGACACCAGCGCATGGTCGCGTGCCGCCTCAAGCTGGGCGACGGTGAGCAGGCGCTGGGTCGAACCGGGATGGCCCAGGATCATGGTCAGCCCGCCCTCTTCGGCGCCGGCCGGGTTGATCCGGAAATGCTGCGGCGAAGCCACCGGCTTGCCGTCCTGCCAGGCGCGCAGCAGCGCCATGTCGAAGCTGTAGCGCGGGAAATTGAAGTTGTCCGGATCGCCACCGAACAGGCCCATGGCGCTTTCCGGCGCGAACGCCAGGCGCACATCCTGGAAGCGCTGGTAGCGATACAGGTGGTAGCGGCCGCCGTGATACAGCTCGACGACGTCGCAGCGCCGCTGGCTGCTGTCGGCGCTGTCGGCACTGTCATCGGCCGAGCACTCGGCGGTGATGTTGGCGATCTCGGCCTGGCGCGCGGCGGTGTAGGCGTCGCCTTCGCGGTCCTGCGTGGCCTGGTGGATGCGCGCGGTGACGTCGCTGACCTGGTCCAGCCGGTTCAGTTCAAAAGTCGGGCAGCGCAGTTCCTGTTCCCGGTCGGCGGCAACGAAGCCCTCCTTGAGGATGTCGCGCTCGGCGCTGGAAAGCTGCTGCACGCAGCCCATCACGCAGTGGTAGTTGGTCAGCACCAGGCCTTCGGGCGAAACGAAAGAGCCCGAACAGCCGCCGGCCAGGCGCACCACCGAGCGCTGGGCATGGGCCAGCCAGTCCGCGTCCGGCGTGAACCCGTAACCAGCTTCCAGCGCTTCACGCGGCAGGTTGTCCAGGGTCCACATACCTTCCTCGGCCTGTGCGGCGAAGCCAGCCAGCAGGCTCAGGCCAATGATTAACAATGACTTTTTCATGGTCGGATTCCTCAAGGCAATAATGAATGGCGCAGGCAGCGCAGCGGGGGAATAGCACGCCGGAGCAGGCGGACGCAGCACGGACGCACGCGAAACGC
>CAZUZT010000176.1:3116-4357 GCA_964624575.1 uncultured Rhodanobacteraceae bacterium
CGGCGGCTGGAGGGATAGCGGTCGGCCAGGGTTTCCAGCAGATACGGCAGCAGCCACAAGCGTTCGGCGCCACGCGCGGCACCGGGCTGGCCGGCGCGGTAGGCGGTAATCGCCTTCTGCACCGGATCGCCGGTCAACAGGGTCACCGCTTCGCTCAGGGCCGGATCGGTGCCGTCGATGCGCGTCAGCGCCGACGGATCCTGGCCCAGCTCCTGCGCTGCCCAGACCGGGGACTCATCCAGATGGCACGTCAGGCAGGCATTGCTGCGCCCGGCGGCGGCATCGCGCAGCATGTCCGGCGGCTGGATCCGGTGCGTGCGGTGGATGTCCATGACGCCATAGGCGGCATCGGGCATGTGGCAGTTGTAGCAGAGCGAGCCCTCGCTGTCGGCGGCGTGGCGGGTGTGCTCGACCAGATCCTGCTCGGCGCGGAAATCCTGGTGGCAGCGCAGGCACGGGGCATTGCCGCGGTTGCGATCGGTGATCTGCCCGGCCGGATCACCGCCATGCACGCTGTGGCAATCGATGCATGAAAGCTCGGCTTCCTGGTGGCAGGCCGACAGCATCAGGCCCTGGAACTCATAGGCGCTCAGGCGCGGCGTGCCGTCGGCCCAGAAGCGGTTCTGGAACAGGTCCTCGTGACCTTCGATCGGCGCGCGGGTATCGCGCCAGACCGGGTCGACGTGGTCGCGCAGGTCCAGGCCGGCGCGGAAACTGGGGCCTTCATGCACCCACTGGCGCAGCAGGTCGTTGGTCTTGGGTACGCGCTGGCCGTGGCACTGGCCACAGACCTGGCTGGCGCGTTGTGCATCCAGGCGGGCGGGATTGACGATGGCGCTGTCGCGGCCGCCATTCAGGCGCATGGCGATGCGGCTGAGCAGGCTGTCGGCGTTGTCGACATGGCCGCTGCCCGGCCCATGGCAGGTCTCGCAGGCAATGCCCAGCTCGGCCACGGTGGACTGGAAACGGGCATCGGTGGCGACATTGACCGGCTGGCCCAGGGCGGCACGGGTCTGCAGTTCCTGGTAATTGGTCATGCCCGGCTGCGGGCCGGTGTTGTGGCAGAAGATGCAGTTCTGGTTCCAGATCGAAACCTGGTCGTCAAAGCCCTGCTCGTCCGGCCCCAGGAAGGCGGCATTCATGTGCACCCAGCGCTGGTCGGCGTTGTGCCACAGGTAGTGCAGACGCACGTAGGTGCCGTCATCGGGCAGGCGCGTCATGTATTGCTGATAGCGGTGGGA
>CAZUZT010000177.1:0-4347 GCA_964624575.1 uncultured Rhodanobacteraceae bacterium
CCGACCGGCGCAAAGCCGACACCAGCGCCACCATCAATCCGGAGCTGCCGGCGGCGGATTGATCGCGGCCAGCGCAGGTCGGGCACGGCGCCATCAGCGCCAGGCCGACACCCTCTGGACCCGCGTCTGGATAGTGACGTCGACAACCGTCCGCGCTCGACCCTTCTCCCGGCTGTGTGTGCTTCAATACGCCCGCCATTTGGGAGATTGACCATGACCCGCTATCTGACAATCCTCGGCTCGCTGGCGTTGCTGGCCTGGGCCCTGCCCGGCCACGCCGCCGTGGTCGAACCGGGCCACAGCGCCCTGTGGTACGACCCGGCCCGCGACGGCGAGGGGCTGGTTCTGGAAATCCATGCCAATGACGGTGCCCTGGTCACCTGGTACACCTACGACGAGGATGGCAACCAGCGCTGGCTGATCGGTGAAGGCGCCATCGTGCGCGATGACCAGGCCGGTGACCGTATCGAGTTTCCCGAATTGCGCGTCACCCATGGCGGCCGCTTCGGTCCGCAGTTCGACCCGGATCAAGTCGTGGCCACCGTGATCGGTTCGGCCAGCCTGGTATTTGACGATTGCTATGAAGGCCGTTTCAGCTACGACGCCTTCGACCAGCAGGGCGAGTTGGCCCTGCATCGTCTGACCCACACCATGGCCGCCGGCTGCCGGCCGATCCACGGCATGACCGGCGAACCGGTCTACGGCCACGCCGGCCAGAGCGGCGCCTGGTTTGATCCCGGCCATGACGGCGAAGGCTGGTTCCTGCAGTGGCTCGCGCACAACGAGGCCATGCTCACCTGGTACACCTACGACAGCGAAGGCAACCAGATCTGGCTGCTGGGCACCGGCACACTGGCCGATGACGGCACCCTGGTGTTCGAGCAGCTGCGCGGCACCCGCGGCGCCCGCTTCGGTGCCGGTTTCGATCCCGATGATGTCGAAGCCTTCGAATGGGGCCGGCTGGAGCTGGCCATCGATTGCGACCGCGGCAGTGCCCGTTATGACTCGCTGCTGCCGGAGTTCGGCACGGGTGAATACGGCCATGTCCACCACCTCAGCCGGCTGGCCGCTCCGGCCGACTGTCCCTGGGCGGCACCGGAACTCACCGACCTGTATGCCTTCAGCCTGACGCCGTTCGATGCCGGCGCCATCGACCAGCTCGGCCGCGGCACCGTGATCTACGACATGGCCGATGACGGCACCGTCGTCGCCCTGCGGCGCGACCTTGACCACACCCAACCGCGTGTGCTGCGTCTGCAGGCCGGTGACGACGACTGGCAAGTGCTGCCGCCCGACCACAGCTACGGCAGCGCGCCTTTCATTTCACCTGATGGCCAGCGGATATTCACCAGCTCCGTCACCGATCAGGACATGCTGATCTGGGACCATCCCGGCCAACGCTGGCACGCCATACCCATGCCGGCAGCCGGCTACGGCGCCATCGAGATCATGGCCGCCTCGCCTGCCCGGACCCAATTGCTCGGCCGCGCCCGGCACCTGGACAGCGGGCAGTTCCATCCATGGCAATGGACCGCCGCAGACGGCCTGTCGATGCTGCCCCTGGGTGCCGAAACGCCTCCGGTCTATCACCCGATGGCCGCATCGGACGATGGGCGGACTGTCCTTGGCACCTCCCACATCTGGAACCCGATGACCGGCACACCGCAACCGGCCGCCATCCGTTGGCACAACGGCCAGCCTCCCGAACCGCTGCACGACCGGCACGGCGCACGGCTGGGCGTACCCGCCGCCACGGACCGGGAAGGACGCATCGTGTTCGGCTACGACCACTTCCAGGCAGACGGCACCCACCCCGACTCGCGCCAGGCCTGGTACTGGATCAGCCCGCAGCAGAACGGCTATCTGGGAACCCTGCCCTCACTGCACCCACATCCGGTCCGGCCCTGGTGGCTGGGTGATGCCAGTCACGATGGCAGCTTCGCCGTGGGCAGCTACACCACCGGCATCAACACCAGCGATGGCTTCATCTGGACCCAGGACACCGGCCTGACCTCGATCCGCATGATCCTCGAGCACGCCGGCCTGCTGCCGGAAAACGGATCGCATCAGGCATGGGAAGAACTTGCCGGCATCCGCATCTCCAGCACCGGCGACACGATCCTGCTGCTGGGCCAGACCATCGAAGACCCCATGGGCGATTGGCGCATCGTCCAGTTCTCCGCCATCCTGCATCTGACTCCGAAGGCCGGGACGGCACGCTGACTGGCGCGACTGAGCCTTGAGGTGTGCTCACTGCAGGCGGAACCTGGAAATCCCAACCAGGTGAGGAGCCGGCATCCGATGGCGGCGCCGGCTCCAGCGGTGACGATTGGGCGCACGCCGTACAGTTGGCCAACAAAAGCGGGTGTTGTGTCGGGATAAGAAACGGATCAGTCGCGTTCCCGATAGAACCGCTCGCGCCTGAGCAGGCGAAGGACGGCGGTCTGGCACTGGTCACCCGGCTGCACGATCGCCTGGAACGGACCGGAACCCCGGCACCGTGCATCTGCTGCGACGTGCGCGAACGTCCGCAGGTCCTGATGCTTCTGGACATTCTGATCGCCTTGGTGGAAGCGCGACTGCCGTTGCGCCACTGACCAGCGGCGTGGTGCAGCCGCGGGTGCTGATGGACGACGAAGGCTCTCAGAACTTTTTCAGCATCGGACCATTGGCCAGAGACAGCACGCCATGGAAAGACCAGACCCTGCTGTTCACCGAACGAATTTTGTTGCAGCAGTCCCCTGCCTCCCAGCAACCCTTTGCTCTTCCTGCCCCCGGCCTTGCCGGCGTGCCCGGCATCTGCTCTGCGCATTTGCACAACGGCCCGCGGACGCCGCCTTCATGCGATTCCACCAGCGCAAGGCTGACCCGGCTGCTCAGAACTTATAGCATTCAGCCCATGTTACAACTGTTGCAAATGATTTTCGGGCAAAGCGGCCGTTTGCGCTGGAGCGTTTCCTGCGTCAAAGCCTTCCCCCAAACTCGCTGCCAGCCGGGGCGAACCTGTCCCGCAAAATCGGGCACCACCTGTCTGCATCCGGCATCAAGCCCGAGCCTGCCACCTACCCGCCTCCGGTCCACGTGCTAATTTGGTTGCCGGGCGCTTACGCCCGATCGACGGAGACGATCCATGGATTTCGATACCTTCAGGCCGTTCCTGCTTTGGTCGGTGGCCGTCAACTACAGCATCCTGATGATCTGGTTCCTGGCTCTGATCTTCGCCAAGGACCGGATCCGCCGGTTGCATGGCCGCTGGTTCGATCTTTCAGCAACCACCTTCGATGCCCTGCACTACGGCAGCATGGCGGTCTACAAGATCGGCATCATGCTGTTCAACCTGGTGCCGTTGCTGGTGCTGTACCTCATGGGCGAAGGCGGATAGCAAACGCCATGACCCGACTACTCCAGACGCTCCTTTCCCTGATTGCAAGCCTGCTGCCGGCGATCGGCCTTGCCACGGCCCAGTGGCCCGACGTCATCCACATCGATGGCGAGAAACACTCACTGAACGTGAATCCACTCAGGGAACTGCTGACACAGAAGAACTGGCAGCGGCCGGAAAACGCGATGGTCTCGTCAGCCAACTGGCGCGGATACATTGCCACCTGGGAAATACGGGATGGCCAGCTGGTGCTGGTGGATGCCACCATCCGCATCATGAAGACTAGCCACCGGGACTATGACGAGCACAGCATCGTTCCGGAACTGTTTCCCTCGGCTGCCGGAGCAGTACGCGCGGACTGGTTCAGCGGTGCCCTAATCATCCCGCAGGGCGAACTGGTGCATTACGTCCACTTGGGATACGACTCGCTGTACCAGGGCTATCAGGTGATCAGGATCGATGTCGGCCAGGTCATCGAACACCTGCAACTGAGCAGCGAAGAGTTCGTTGCTTACAAGGACAGGAAGTTCGAGGAGTTCATCACCACTGCGGAATTCCGGAAGGCCTTCCAGGGGCTGCGCGATCAGGACGACCCGATGCCTGACGAAGAGATCATCGGATTCCTGAAGAGCGTCATGACCGATCGCTACCTGGCACGATGATCCGGCGGCCGGGCCGGGCCGCCCAAGTTCCGCCGCCGACTTCGATGCACCTGCTGGGGTTTGAGTACTACGGCTATGACGCCCTGGACAATCTGCGCAGCGCCTCGTTCACGGGCTCGGCCCGGGCCGACCTGCACATCACCTGGCAGATGAACGCCGCCAGCCGCCTGGCCAGCATTTACCTCACCGGCCACAGCCATCATTACAGCCACGATGCCCGCGGCAACCACACCAGCGGCCTGAGCACTGCCCTGGTGCTCTACACACGCAGCTTCAACGCCCGTAACCAGCTCACCAGCGTCA
>CAZUZT010000178.1:0-4313 GCA_964624575.1 uncultured Rhodanobacteraceae bacterium
CCGCCCAGGTCGATGACCGTGCCGGACAGGCTGTTGGGGTCGGCGGGCAGGCCGGCACGCGGGCCGGCATACACGATCGAGCCTTCCCGCCAGCCCAGTGCGCCGTCTTCCACCAGGCCGTAGCCGCTGTCGGTGTCGAGGGTGGCCAGGGTGGCGCCGAGGACCAGTCCGTCCCAGGGGGTTCGCTGCGATTCGTCCATGCCCGGATTGTACGGAACGTCCCGGGCTACGCATCGTGAGCGCGCCGCGCCACAATGCCGGCATGGAAAATCCAGTGACCCGCACCGCCGCCGGCTGGCGCCTGCCTGCCATTCCCAACCTGCATTCGCACGCGTTCCAGCGGGCGATGGCCGGCATGGCCGAGCGCCGTACAAACCCGGCCGATTCGTTCTGGACCTGGCGCGAGACCATGTACCACTTCGCCGGCCGGATGACGCCGGACACCATGCGCGCCGTCGCCGCCCAGCTGTACGTGGAGATGCTGGAGGCCGGCTACGGCTCGGTCTGCGAGTTCCAGTACGTGCACCACCAGCCTGATGGCACGGTCTACGACGACCCGGCGGCAATGTCGCTGGCGCTGGTTGAAGCGGCGCGCGAAACCGGCATCCGCATGACCCTGCTGCCGGTGCTGTACATGACCGGCGGATTCGACGGCCGGCCCCTGGGCGAGCGGCAAGCGCGTTTCGGGCACGACGTGGATGGCTACGTGCGGCTGCTTGGGCGCCTGCGCGCGCTGGAGGACGGGCGGCTGAAAGTCGGCGCCTGCTTCCACAGCCTGCGCGCGGTGCCGGAGGCCGCGATGCGGGAGGTGCTGGGCGGACTGCCGCAGGCCATGCCGGTGCACATCCACATTGCCGAGCAGATCGGCGAGGTGCAGGACAGCCTGGCCCTGCGGGACGCGCGTCCGGTTGAATGGCTGTACGCGAACTTCGACGTCGACGCGCGCTGGGCGCTGGTGCACGCGACGCACCTGACCGCGGAGGAAACCCGCGGCATCGCCAGCAGCGGCGCAACCGTGGTGCTGTGCCCCACCACCGAGGCGAACCTGGGCGACGGCCTGTTCCCGCTGCGCGATTACCTGGACGCGGGCGGACGCTGGGGCATCGGCTCGGACTCACACATCTCGGTGTCGCCGGTGGAGGAGCTGCGCTGGCTGGAGTACGGGCAGCGGCTGGTGAGCCGGCATCGCAACATCGCGGTGCGGGAATCGGAGAGCGTGGGCGATACGCTGCTGCACGGCGCGCTGGACGGCGGCGGTAGCGTGACCGGATTCGACGCCTGCGATGACTGGATGGAGCTGGACCCCCAGGCGCCGGCGCTGGTCGGGGCGACCGCGCAAGACGTGGTCGACCGGTGGATCTTCAGCGGCAACCGGCCGATGGTGGAGACGGTGTGCGTTGACGGGGAGATGCTGGTCAGCGGCGGCCGCCACCGCGACCGCGATGCCGTTGCCGCCCGGTATCGCCGGGCAATTGATGAGCTTGTTTCGACGTAGCATGAAAATTTCCGGGCCGCGCCGCGACCAATCTTCATGAGTCCCGGAAAAGGCGGTCATGGAAACGACGGATATCAATGCGGCATTCACCGCGATGCTGGCCGACAACCAGCAGGCGCTGGTCCGCCTGGCGCGGCGTTATGCGGGGCCGGACGACTGGCGTGACCTTCTGCAGGACATGCACCTGCAGCTGTGGCGCAGCTTCGCCGGCTTCGATGGCCGTTCGCAGCTTTCCACCTGGGTATACCGGGTGGCACTGAACACCGCGCTCAGCCAGCTGCGCAAGCCGCGCAGGGAGCATGTGCCGCTTGACGCTGTGCCCGAGCGCGGAGACAGCGGGCACGCGGTTGATCCGATGGACGTGCTTGATGCCTTCCTTGCCACCCTGGAACCAGTGTCCCGCGCGGTCCTCCTGATGGACCTTGAAGGGCTGCCGCGCGAGCAGGTCGCGGAGGTGCTGGGACTCAGCCCCAACGCCGTGGCGGTGCGCATGACGCGCCTGCGCCAGGCATTCGAACAGCATTTCGTGGAGGGATGAGCATGGACTGGGACAATATGAAGCAGCGGTGGCGGCACGACGCGCCGGCGGCGCCCGCCGCTTCCATTGACGAACTGCAGGCGCTGGACCAGGCGATCCGCAGGCGGGTGCGGCGGCGTGACCTGGTGGAAACGGTGGCGGCGGTGGCGGTGGCGGTCTTCTTCACCCTCGCGGCAGTGGGCATGGCGTCCGAGGGCCAATGGGTGGCATTCGGCTTCTCCGTACTGCTGGTGGTTTGGGCGGTGGCGGTACCGCTGCGGCTGCGGCAGGCGCGCCGGCAGGTGCCGGAAGAAGACCCGCAGCTGCCGCTGGTGGAAAACTTTGGCCGGCAGCGCGACGCGGCCCTGGCGCAGGCACGGATGCTGGAGCAGGTCTGGCTGTGGTATCTCGGCCCGCCCCTGATCGGCATCGTCGGCATCACCCTGGCGCTGCGGGGGCCCTCGATGTTCGCGCTGGTGTACCTGGCCGTGGTCGTGGTCCTCTACTTCGGCATCGCCCGGTACAACCGGCGCGCGGCAAAGACAAAATTCCGGGCCCATGCCGAGAGGCTGCAGCGCCAGATCGATGCTTTGAATGAGGAGGAGATCGCATGACCCTGTCACGTTTCGATCGTCTGTCCGCCGGCCTGCTTGCCGGTACCCTGTTCTTCCTTTCCGCGGCCGCCAACGCCATGGACGACAATGCGCTCGGCGACATCCTCGACAAGCGCGTGCTGGGCGACAGCAGCGGCGTCTGCATCGCCGCGGCGATGATCGAGGGGGATCGCGTCGCCCGCGCCTGGCGCTGCGCCGATCCGGCCAACGCCGGCCGCATCGGCCCGGACGTGGCGTTCGAGATCGGCTCGGTCACCAAGACCATGACCGGCATCCTGCTGGCCGACCTGATCGCCAAGGGCGAGGCCTCGCTCGATGATCCGCTCGCCGGCCATCTGCCCGAGGGCACCGTGGTGCCGGATTACGAAGGCCAGCCGATCCTGCTCCGGCACGTGGTCACGCACACCTCCGGGCTGCCGCGGCTCCCTTCGCGCCTGGAGCTGACCAATCCGGAGGATCCGTACGCCAGTTTCCAGGACGACGCCCTGCTGGCGTCGCTGCAGGACGTGACCCTGGCGCAGGCGCCGGGCGAGGTGTTCGAGTACTCCAACTTTGCGTCGATGCTGCTTTCGCTGGTGGTGGCGCGGCACGCGGGCATGGATTTCGAAAGCCTGCTGGATGAGAAGCTGCTCACGCCGCTGGGAATGGAGAACACCTGGGTCGCCAACCGGCCGGATGGCCTCCGGGTCGCCGCAGGGCACCTGCCGAACGGCGAGGAGACTGCGCCGTGGACGTTCACCCGCAGCATGGGAGGCGTCGGCGGGGTCCGCTCCACGCTCGATGACATGGTGCTCTATGCGAAGGCCCAGCTGGGCGGGGCGCAGGGGACGATCGGCGAGGCGATCGCGCTGGCCCAGGAGCCCGTCGAAACTGCCGCCGACCAGGCGATGGCGATCCAGTGGCTGCTGATGCCGATTGGCGGCCGGCTGGTCCACGTCCACGACGGCGGCACCGGCGGTTTTTCCTCGGTGGTGGCGGTGGACGTGGAGGGCGCAAGGGCGGTCGTGGTGCTAGCCGACACCGGGCTCGCGGCCATGGGCGGCGTGAACGATATCGCCGGCCATCTGCTCGATCCTAACCTTCCGCTGGCCGAGCCACGGCTCCCCGTGGAGCGCCCCGCGGTTGCGCCGGTGCTCTCGCCCAACGCGCTGCGCGAGTACGCAGGCACCTATCCGCTGATGCCGGGCTTCGACCTGGTGGTGAGCGAGCAGGATGGCGTGCTGCATGCGCAGGCCACCGGCCAGGGCGCGTTCCCGCTGGATCCGGTTGACGACGGCGTGTTCGCGGCGGACGCATACGACATCGAGATCGAGTTCTTCCGCAACGATGCCGGTGAAGTGACGAAGCTGGACCTGCGACAGGGCGGCAACACGCTCAGCGGCGAGCGGAAGTAGCATGGGCGCGCGTGGACAGGCACCGTGGGCCGCGACCAACAGGCAGGATCCACGACGCGGCCGAATGGATCAAACAGCGCTGAAGCGCCGGCCGGCCGCCGGTCCTGACCTGGATCAATGCCATCCCCCACAATGGCCCGCAAGCTGGCGGACCTGACCAGTCGGGAGCCATTCGCATGCAATTCGATGTCGCTGTCGTGGGGGCCGGTCCGGCGGGGCTGTGCTTCGCCCGTTCGCTGGCCGGCAGCGGGCTGTCGGTGGCGGTGGTGGAGAAGCAGCCGCTGCAGGCGATC
>CAZUZT010000179.1:0-4304 GCA_964624575.1 uncultured Rhodanobacteraceae bacterium
CGGGCCTGGGGCCAGAAGCGGCGGAAGACGCGGTGTTCGGGCAGGCCGTGCAGGAGTTCGCCCGGTTGCAGCCAGGGGTAGTTGATCGCCATCGAGCGCACCTGGAACGCCGAGGTGCGGCGGATGATGTGCTCGGGGCCGAGCTGGTGCGGATGGCTGACGCCGGCTGCCTGGAGCAGTTCCTTCAGCGCCAGCAGGGTGTTGTCGTGATAGCGGTGGACGCGCCGCGCCTTGTCGGTGACCACCAGGCCGCGCTGGCGCAGCGGATCCTGGGTCGCGACGCCGGTCGGGCATTTGCCGGTGTGGCAGCTCTGCGACTGGATGCAGCCCAGGGCGAACATGAAGCCGCGGCCGGAATTGCACCAGTCCGCACCCAGGGCCAGCGTGCGGGCCAGATCGAAGGCGGTGACCAGCTTGCCGGCAGCGGCGATGTTGATGCGCTCGCGCAGGCCCAGGCCGACCAGGGTGTTGTGCACCAGCATCAGGCCTTCGCGCATCGGTACGCCGACATGGTCGGTGAACTCCAGCGGCGCGGCGCCGGTGCCGCCCTCGGCACCATCAACAACGATGAAATCGGGCAACAGGCCGGTTTCCTCCATCGCCTTGGCGATGGCGAACCACTCCCAGGGGTGGCCGATGGCGAGCTTGAAGCCGGTCGGCTTGCCGCCGGACAACTGGCGCAGCCGGTCGATGAACTGCAGCAGGCCGATCGGCGTATCAAAGGCGCTGTGGCTGGCCGGCGAGATGCAATCCATGCCCTCGGGGATGCCGCGCGCTGCGGCAATCTCGGCCGTGACCTTGGCTCCGGGCAGGATGCCGCCCTGCCCCGGTTTGGCGCCCTGGCTGAGCTTGAGCTCGATCATCTTCACCTGGGGATCGGCGGCCTGCTCGGCGAAGCGCTCCGGGTTGAAGCGGCCATCGGCGGTGCGGCAGCCGAAATAGCCCGAGCCGATTTCCCAGACCAGGTCGCCGCCGTGCTCACGGTGCCAGCGCGAGATCGAGCCTTCGCCGCTGTCGTGGTAGAAGCCGCCGGCACGGGCGCCCAGGTTCAGCGCCAGGATGGCGTTGGCCGACAGGGCGCCAAAGCTCATCGCCGAAATATTGAAGATGCTGGCGCGGTAGGGCTGGGCCTGTTCGCCACCGACCACGACCCGGAAATCATGGCCCCGGATCACGCTCGGCGTCAGCGAATGATTGATCCACTCGTAGCGGTCGCCATAGGTGTCGACCTGGGTGCCGAACGGTCGCTTGTCCAGCTCGTCCTTGGCGCGCTGGTAGACGATGGCGCGCTGCTGGCGCGAGAACGGCAGTTCCTCGGTGTCGCCCTCGATCAGATACTGGCGCATCTCCGGCCGGATCGATTCCAGCAGATAGCGGAAGTGGCCCAGGATCGGGTAATTGCGCAGCACGGCGCGCCGCTTCTGGATCAGGTCATGCGCGCCCACCAGGCTCAGGAAGCCACCGGTCAGCAGCAGCGCCCAGGCGCCCCAGGGCGCTGCCAGGGCGCCACCGCCCCGGCCGAATACCAGCCACAGGCCCAACACGGCCATGGCCAGCGCCACCACCACGGCCAGATAACGGCCGACGATCAATCCACGCATGCCAGTCTCCTTGCGGTCGCGCCATAGCATATTGCCTTGGCGCCCGGACACGGCTGCAAGGGTTGGATCAACGGCCGCGAACAACCGTGGCCGGACCACGCCGAAGCCATCGCATGAGGCGGGTGCTGGCCGGAGCAGACGGCGGCCCCGGACGGATCAACCGTGCCGCAGCGCCGTGACCGGATCGACGCGCACCGCGCGGCGCAGCGGCACCAGGGCCGAGACCACGGCCACGACCAGCACCAGGGCGATGGTGGCGGCGAAAATCAGTGGGTCGTACGCGCGGGTATTGAAGGCCGGATTGGCCAGCAGCGCCGACCACGGCAAGGCGATGGCAACGCCTATGCCCAGGCCAGCCAGCACGTGGCCGGTCAGCCGTCGGAATACCAGGCCCAGGACACCCACCCGATCCGAGCCGATCGCCCGCCGGATGCCGATCTCGCGCGTGCGCTGCTCGACGAAGAAGGCGAGCACGCCGTACAGCCCGGCTGCCGCCAACAGCAGTGCCAGCAGGCCGACGCCGACAAAGACCTCGGTCAGGATCACCGAACCGACACGGCCCTGACGCACGGCCTGTTCCTGCGTCTGGACGAAATAGGCCGGCGTGTCCGGATCGATCTGCCGCAGGGTGGACGCCAGCAAAGCCGACAGACCGGCCGCATCGCCATGGCTGCGCACGGCGAGGGTGGCAAAGCGGCTGGGCTGCTGCGCGAACGGGAACAGCACCGTCGGCCGGGCCCGGTTTTCGACCGGCGTCAGATGCAGGTTGTCGACGATGCCCACCACCGTGCGCATCTGCGGCTGGTCCTCTTCCGGATCCAGGATCAGGCGCTGGCCCAGGGCGCGGCCATCGGGCCACAGCCGCTGCGCGGTGCGGGCATCGATCACCGCCACCGGCAGGGAATCGCTGCGATCACGACCATCGAAGAAGCGCCCTTCCTGCAGGTGCAAGCCGTAAACCTCGGCAAAGGCCTCATCGACCTGGGCGACAAAGGCCGTTTCATGGCCGCCGGCCGGCTTCGGCGCACCCTGGGCGACGATGTCCTTCACGCCGCCGTTGCCCGCTCCCGGAATGGCATTGCCGACACTGGCCGCCAGCACCTGGGGCTCTTCGGCCAGGCGCTGCCGGACCTGCTCGAAGTAGGCGACCCGGTCGGCATCGGTGGGATAGCCGGCATCGAACAGGCCAACGCGTGCGGTCAGCACCTGGCGGCCGTCAACCCGGCTGCCGGTATCAAAATCCAGCATGCCGATGCTGCCATGCACGAACATTGCCGCACCGACCAGCAGGACCACGGTCAGGGCGATCTGGCCGACCACCAGCGCGCGCGAGACGCGGGCGAAGAAACCGCCCTCGCTGCCGCGGGCACCGTCGGCCATGGCCTCACGGGCATCGGTGCCGGCGGCCCGCAACGCCGGGATCAGGCCTGCGAACAGGCAACTGGCCAGGGCCAGCGCCGGCACGAAAACCAGGTCGCGCCAGTCGTAGGCGAAGTCGACGAAAAACGGGATCTCCATGCCCGAGGTCACCATCCGTGCGCTGTAGAACCGCGACAGCAGGTCGTTGCCGACCGCGGCCAGCACCGTGGCGATCCCGGCCACGAGCAGGGCCTCGGCCATCAGATCGGCCAGCAGGTGTCGTCGGCCGGCACCCAGTGCGCTGCGCACGGCCAGCTCACGCCGGCGTGGCAGCATTGCCGCCAATTGCAGGTTGGCGACATTGACGCAGGCCAGCAACAACACCAGCAGCCCGGCAGCGAACACCATCCACAGCGCCTGTCGCGTGGTCTGGTTGACGAACCGGTGCTGCAGTGGAATCACGTTCAGCAGGCTGCCGTCACGGCTGCCGGCAAGCTCGCCGGACAGGGTCGCTGCCAGTGCCTGCAACCGGGTCCGCGCCTGCTCCAGGCTGACGCCCTCCGCCAGCCGTGCGGTGACCTGCACCGGCAGGCCATCATCGGCCGCCAGGCGCCGCGGCAGCCAGGCCTGCTGGTCGCGTGGATAGGTGAAGCTGCCCGGCAGCACGCCGATGATCGTGGCCGGCTCGCCGTTGGCGCGCACAATGCGGCCGACGATGTCAGGGTCCGCGCTGAAGTCGTTGCGCCAGGTGTGCTCGCCGATCAGCAGTGAACGGGCCGCACCGGCCTGGTCGTCCGCCGCCGAAAACACGCGCCCGAGCAGCGGCTGCACCGAGAACAGCGGCAGCAGGCCGGCATCGATCAGGGCGCCCGAATATCGGCGCACTTGCGTGCCGTGGCCAATATTGATCGTGGCGGCGCCGGCATCGATGGCGATGTGATCGAACATTGCCAGCGCATCGCGCAGCTGCAACCAGTCCTGACCGGACAGGCTGCCGACCTCGTCCAGCCGGTCCGGATTGCTCCAGCCCACCGCCACCATGCGCCCGGCCTCGGGAAACGGCAGCGGCCGCAGCAGCATCGAGTTGAGCGAGCCGAACAGGAACATCGCCGACAGCAGGCCCAGCGACAGGATGCCGATCGCCAGCAGGCTGTGCCCGGGGCGGGCGGCAAGACGGCGCCGGGCATTGACCAGTGATTGCCACATGATTGCTTTGCTCTTCTCGGGCTGGATGCCAAGTGCCCATGCATGCGCCGTGCCAAGCCCATCAATTACCTGGCATCAACAACTTGGCGCCACTTGCCCGCCGCCCGGCGTCCAGAAACGGACGCAGCCGCAGCCTGT
>CAZUZT010000180.1:0-4287 GCA_964624575.1 uncultured Rhodanobacteraceae bacterium
TCCCCGAACCAGAACGGCACCGTCGGCGGCTGGCCGCGGGCATCCTCGACCAACACCGTGCCGGTCTGCACCTTGACGATGCGATAGGCGGTATTGCCCAGCTGGAAAATATCGCCGGGCAGGCTGTCGAAGGCGAAATCCTCGTCCAGCGTGCCGACCCGGTGGCCTTCGGGCAGCAGCACAACATCGCTGTCGAACTGGTCGGGGATGACCCCGGCATGGGTCAGTGCGGTCAGGCGCGCGCCGCGCCGGGGGCGCAGGCGACGCTGCACGCTGTCGTGATGCAGCAGCGCGCCGCGTCGGCCGCGGCGGGTGGTGAAGCCCTGCACCAGCATCGCCACCACGGCATCGAAATCGGCCCGGGCCAGATCGCGGTAGGGCGTGGCGCGGGTGATGAGCTGGAACAGCGCGTCTTCGCACCATTCGCCGCAGGCGACCTCGGCGACGATCTGCTGGGCCAGCACATCCAGCGGCGCATCGGCGTCGGGGATCCTGTCCAGCTCACCGCGCTGGATGGCATCCAGCAGGGCCGTGCCTTCCAGCAGGTCATCCAGGGTCAGCGGGAACAGCCGGCCGCGGGAGATGGCGTCGACGGCGTGACCGGCGCGTCCGACCCGCTGCAGGAAGGCCGAGATCCGCCGTGGCGAGCCGAGCTGGCAGACCAGGTCGACCTGGCCGATATCGATGCCCAGTTCCAGCGATGAGGTCGCCACCAGCGCCTTGAGCTGGCCGGTCTTGAGCCGCTGTTCGGCCTGCAGCCGGTGCTCGCGCGACAGCGAACCGTGATGGGCGGTGACATGGGCGTCGCCGATGCGCTCGGCCAGATGGCGGGCGACGCGCTCGGCGGTCCGGCGCTGGTTGACGAACACCAGGGTGGTGCGGTGTTCGGCGGCCAGCTCGGCCAGGCGGTCGTAGACCTCGCCCCAGACTTCGGTCGCCATGACATCGGTCAGCGGCGAGCGCGGGATCTCCAGCGCCAGATCCCGACGCCGGGCGTGGCCGGTATCGACGATCGCGCAGTCCTGCCCGGTACCGACCAGATAGCCGGCGACATCGGCCACCGGCTTCACCGTCGCCGACAGGCCGATCCGGTTCGGCGGCCGCTCGCACAGCGCCACCAGCCGCTCCAGCGACAACATCAAATGCGCGCCGCGCTTGCTGCCGGCGACCGCGTGCAACTCGTCGACGATCACCGTGCGGACATCGCCGAGCATGGCGCGGCCGGATTCGCTGGTCAGCAGGATATGCAGCGATTCGGGCGTGGTCACCAGGATATGCGGCGCCAGCCGACGCATCAGCGCGCGCTCGCTGGCGGTGGTATCGCCGGTGCGCACCGCCGAGCGGATCGGCACATCGGCCTGGCCCAGTTCCAGCAGGCGGTCGCGGATGCCATTGAGCGGCTGTTGCAGGTTTTTTTCGATGTCGTTGGACAGCGCTTTCAGCGGCGACACGTACAGCACCTGCACGGCATCGGGCAGCGGCGCCTGCTGGCCGCGGCGCACCAGGGCATCGATCGCGGCCAGGAACGCGGCTAGCGTCTTGCCCGAGCCGGTCGGCGCCGCCACCAGGACGTTGCCGCCACCCCCAGCCACCTGCCAGGCGCGCACCTGGGCCGGTGTCGGCGTGCCGAACTGGCCGGTGAACCAGCTGGAAACGGCTGGGTGGAAGCGCGCGAGCACGCGGTCGGGATCGACCTTGGGTGTTTGCGGGCCAAGCCCGGAAACGGCGTCCTGCTCGGCATCGGGATCGCTTCCGGCCAACGCGGACAGCGCCAGTTCGGACTGCAGGGGAAGGCTCATCGCGCTATCGTGCCACGGCGCCGGCGCAAGGGATGAGACGGCCGCGGCGACCGTTCAGATCGGGCATTGCGCCCGGAAAAGCGGCCCCGCAGCGGCGCAGGTTCTTTCACCGTGCGCTGCGCGCTCGGCGCATCCCCTCGATCCCCCTTCGCAAGCGAAGGGGGGGCGTGTTGGCTGAAGGCGTAGGGCTGATCAGGCGGATTTGCCGGGCCGGATTCAGGCGTCCGGAAACGAAAACGCCAGCACTTCCCGGATGTCCTCACTGCCGAGCATCGCCATCAGCAGGCGGTCGACGCCCAGGGCGACGCCGGAGCAGGCCGGCAGGCCTGATTCCATGGCCCTCACCAGGTTGCGGTCCCAGGGCAGCGGCTCCAGGCCGCGGCGTTCGCGTTCGGTGTTGTCGGCCTGGAAGCGGCCCTGCTGTTCGGCGGCGTCGGTGAGTTCGTGGAAGCCGTTGGCCAGCTCGACGGTGCCGACATACAGCTCGAAGCGCTCGGCCACGCGCTGGCCATCGCTGTCGGCGCGGGTGCGGGCCAGCGCGGCCTGGCTGGCCGGGTACTCGTGGACGAAGGTGAGGCCGTCGGCGGGCAAGGCCGGCTCGATGCGATGGGTGAGCAGGACATCGAGCAGCGTGTCGCGCTCCAGCTGCCCGGCGTCGACCCAGAACTGTGAAGCCAGCCGGCGCAGCTCGTCGATCGGCGCGGTCAGCGGATCCACCGACAGGTACTGGCGGAACAGATCACGATAGGTCCAGGTGCGGCACTCGCCCAGGCCGCGGCCAGCGAACACGAAGGCGGTGCGTACCAGCTCCTCGACTTCGGCCATCAACTGCGCCGGGGTCCAACCCAGCCGGTACCACTCCAGCAGGGTGAACTCGGGATTGTGCCGGCGCCCGAATTCGCCATTGCGGAACACCCGGCCCAGCTCGTAGCAATCGCCCAGGCCTTCGGCCAGCAGGCGCTTATGCCAGAACTCCGGCGAGGTGCGCAGAAACCGCCGCCGGGCACCGCCGTTGGCCGGCCCGGTGTAGCCGGTGTCGAAGCTTTCCAGGTGGATATCGGTGCTGGCGCCCTGGCCCAGGATCGGCGTATCGACCTCGATCACCGCGCGTTCGGCGAAGAAGGCGCGGATCACGGTGTACAGGCGCGCGCGCAGGGTCAATGCGCGATGCCGGGCTTCATCCATGGCGATCAAGCAGGGCGAGCAGGGCCGCCTCGTCAAGCACCTGGATACCCAGCTCTTCGGCGCGGGCAAGTTTGCTGCCGGCGGCTTCACCGGCGACCACGAAGCTGGTCTTCTTCGACACCGAACCAGCCACCTTGGCGCCCAGCGCCTCCAGGGCGGCGCGCGCCTGGTCGCGGCCCATGTCGGCCAGGGTGCCGGTCAGGACCACGGTCTGGCCGGCCAGCGGCAAGGGCGCCCCGGTATCGGTTTCGGGCAGGCGCGCGCGCAAACTCTGGACATGGGCCTGAGCCGCGTTCAGTCGCCCGCGCCATGGCTGGTCGTCGGCCAGCCCGGCCTGGACCAGTTCGATCCGGCTGGCGGTGACGCCGGTGGTCGCGGCCAGCCCGTCGACATCGGCGGACGCCAGCGCGGCCAGATCGGCGGCGCCGGCCGCCAGCGCCTTGAGCGACTCATCGCCAACACCGTGGAACAGCGCGTCGCCTTCGCTGCCGGCCACGCGCTTGGCATTGACCAGCAACTGGCCCAGGTCCAGGGCCGCGACGAAGGCCGGATCCGGCGCCGCTTCATCGACCAGCCGGACACCGCGCGCAAACAGGGCATCGATCACTTCCCGGTTGTGTTCCTGGGCGAAGAAAGTCGCCACCGAGGCCGCGACCTTGGGGCCGACCTCGGGTGCCGACAGCAACACCAGGGCATCGGCGCCGGCAATGTCCTGGAAGCGGCCGAAGGCGCGGGCCAGCGATTTGGCCGTTTCCTCGCCGATCTGCAGGATGCCCAAGGCGAACAGGAAGCGCGACAGGCGTGCCGCCCGGGTGGCGTCGATGGCGGCGATCAGGTTTTCCGCCCATTTGCTGGCGACCTTGCCCTGGCGCACCGTTTCCGGCGTGGTGCCGTCGCGCTCGTCGGCGCGGCGTTTCATTTCCAGCAAATCATCCACGGTCAGCGCGTACAGGTCGGCCGGCGTGCGCACCCGGTCGAACTCCACCAGCTGGTCGATCAGGCGCTCGCCCAGGCCGTCGATGTCCATCGCCCGGCGCGAGGCGAAATGGAACAGCGCCTCTTTGCCCTGGGCCGGGCAGTACAGGCCACCCGAACAGCGCCACACCGCCTCGCCCTCGGGCCGCACCAGTTGCGACTGGCAGACCGGACAGTGCTCGGGCATGCGCCAGGGCGCGGTATCCGGCGGACGCTGATCCAGGATCACCTGCACCACCTCGGGAATGACATCGCCGGCGCGGCGCACGATTACCGTGTCACCGATGCGCACATCCAGGCGCGCGATCTGGTCGGCGTTGTGCAAGGT
>CAZUZT010000181.1:0-4213 GCA_964624575.1 uncultured Rhodanobacteraceae bacterium
TCGGCACTGGCCAGATGGTCGGCATAACCCTGGAAAGCGGCATTGCGCCAGCCGCCATTGGGCGAGCCGGCTTGCACTTTCCGGCGACCGCCCAACTGCGGCAGCCACTGGTAGTCGATGCCTGCCTCCGGCAGCGCCTTGGCCATGGTTTCACTGGCGAACCAGGGATGGCGCCGGGAGCCCGGGTAGCGGCGCACATCGGCGATCGCCTCGATGCCGTGATGGTCCAGCAGCGCCAGGAACTCGTCCCAGGCATGAGTGGAGTGGCCCACGGTCCAGACCGTCACCGGCGCGCCATCGTTGTCCCTGATTTTGGCCATGGGACTGATTGCAGCGCAACGGCCGTGGCGGGAATGTCAGCGCGGCAAGCGACGGCAATCCGGCCACCGACGCCGGCCCGGATCAGCGCGCCGCCTCCCAGGCGAACAGGGCAATACCGATGCCGATCAGGGCCACCGCCGCCAGTTGCAGCGGACTGAGTGCTTCGCGCAACAGCAGCACGCCGACGCTGGTGGTGACCAGCAGCGAGCCGCCAACAATCAGCGGATTTCCAACCGCCACCGGCAAGCCGCGACCGTAGACGACAAAGGTGAGGATTTCGACCAGGCCGATCGCCAGCCCGGCCAGCGTCGCCAGGGCCAGGCCGCGGCCGCTGTGGTGCAGACTGGTGCCCTGCCCCAGCGACAACCAGGCCAGCCAGGCCAGACCCATGAACGCCGCCACGAACTGCAGCACGACCGCGCCCAACACCGCCTGGATATGGTCGGCCGACAACTTGATGAACACGTTGTAGAGGCCGAACATCAGCGCGGCTACGGCAATCAGCATCGCGGTCATGGCGCCGCCTCCTGGTCGATCAATGCCGGGGCCGGGTCATCAACCAGTGCCCCCGGCCCAGCCAGCGCGGCGACATCGATGAAGCGGCTGGCGCCGGCATCGCGCCAGACCTCCGGATGACAGGTGAACAACAGGATCTGATGGCGCCTGGCGGCATCGTCGATGACCCGCTTCATCCGTGCCAGGCGCCCGGCATCACTGTGCACCAAGGCATCATCGAGCACCAGCAAAGTCGGCTGGCCGGCCTGTTTGAGCAGGTCGGCATAGGCGAACCGGGCCAGCACGCCAAGCTGCTCGCGGGTGCCATGGCTGTGCTCGTCCAAGGCCAGCGCCGTGCCGACGCGGATCAGGCCCACCGGTGACAGGGCATCGACCTGGACATCCGCCGCCAAACCGGGAAACAGCAGCGCCAGGTAATGGCCCAGCCGCGTCCGCAGCGGCGCGTAGAGGCGTTCGGCCAGCGCCCGCTGGCTGGCCTGGATGCGATCGTGCAGCAATTGCAGGGCATTGGCGCGCAGCTGGTACTGGGCCTGGCGGCGTTGCAGGCGCTCAACTTCAATCGAGGCGGCGGCCAGCTTCTCGTCGATGCCGTCCATGCCCAGCGTTTCCAGGCCCGCGCGGGTGCCGGTGATGGCATCACGCAAGCGGCTGCGCTCGTTTTCAAGGCCGGCGAGCGAACGTTCGAATCGCTCGATATCGGCCTGCAGTTGATCCGGACTGTGCGCCTGCAAGGCCGCTTGCAGCTGTTCAATCGCAAGATCCAGGCGGGTGATCTGCGCGGCATCGCGCTCCAGTTGAGCCAACTGTTGGGCATCCAGCGCCTTGGCCTCGGCGCTTTCCAGGCTGGCGCTGGCGGTATCGACCGCGGCTTTCAGGCCTTCCAGCTTCAGCCGTTCAGAAGTCACCGCCTCGCGGCAGCGCTGCAGCGCTTCATCGGATGCCTGCAAAGCCGCTTCGGCGTCATCGCGCAGGCGCTGCGCTTCGTCCTGTGGCAGGGCATCGGCGGCCGTGGCCGGCAACTCACCCAGGCGGCGCGCGGTCTCCGCGGCCTGTCCTTGCGCTTGAGCCAGGGCGCTGCGCCAGTGCTCTTCATCCTGGCCGGCCAGGGCGATATCGCGGGCACGCTCGTGCTCGGAAATCTGCGCCAGAACCTGCCGGTACTGCCGGTGCCGGGCTTCGGCCTGCTCCAGGCTGGCCACACCGGCCTGGTCGAGCCGTTGCTTGCGCTTCGCTTCAAGACGCTCGGCATCCTGGGCCAGGCGTTGCACATCCTCACCACCGGGCACGATATCGATCTCGCCGACGCCATTGATCTGCAGTGATACCGGGCCGGTGGCCAGCAGCTCGCCCGCCCCCTGCAGTTCATCCTGGCCAGTGGCCTGGACCGTATGCCCCGGGCGCAAGCGCCAGGCGATACGGGTGGCGATGGCCTCGCGCCGGATGCGGTTTTCATGCAGCGCCGTAGTGATCGTGCGCAGCTCGTCCAGCCAGTCCTCGCTGAGCGCCAAGGTGGCCGCCTGGACGCGCTGCGCGGCGATCGTTTCGCCCTGGCTGGCAATCTCTTTCAAAATCCGGCCGGCCTGGTCGATCTGCCCGGCCAGGCGCTGGGCATCGCTGTCCAGACGTTCACGCTCGGCGGCCTGTCCGGCAATCTTCCATGCTTCATCGGCACGCCGGTATTCGGTGTGTGCATTGCGGCGCCGCCCACTGGCCTGTTCGTGCTGTTGCTGGAGACCGGCGATCGACGTTTCCGCTGTGGCCAATTGGCTGCGTTGTCGGCGCAATTGTTCGCGCTGTTCGGCCCGCGCCTGGCGTTGCGCGGTGACCTGGGTCTGACGCTGCACCAACTCCTGGCGGGCAAGCTGTTTTTCTTCCAGCTCCCGGGCCTGCGGTTGCAGGCGCGCCAGCTGCGCTTTCGCGGCGGCTATCTGTTCCCCGATCGCGGCCCAGGGTTTGTCCTTTTCCAGCGTGTTGAACTGCTCGGTGTCCCGGGCCAGCTGGTCGACCAGGGCGGCATAGGTGCCGGCGCGTTCCTGCAACTGCGCCTGTTCGCTGCGCGCGGCCTTGAGCTGGGCGAGGCATTGCGCCAGCTCACCGGTGTCCTTGCCGCCGGGCGTGCGCAGGGCGCGCAAGGCCTTCTCCACCGCCTCGGCCACGCGCCCGCCGGCACTGCTGGCGATGTCGCCAATGATGTCCTGCAACCGCTCCTGCAAGGTGCTGCGGGCGTGCGCCAGCGGCGTGGCCAGATGGTGGCTGTCGCCCTGCTCGATCCACAGCAGGCCGGGAATGCCGCGCGTTTCGGCGCGGCTGGCGCCCCGGCCCGCCAGGGAAAAGCCCAGGCGCCGGGCCAGTTCCTCGTCGGCCTCATCGCCCTGCCAGAGGCGGTCGGCGATCTGCAGCCGGGCGCGCGGCTGCTGCACGAACACCTTGTGCGCATGGCACTGCTCGCCGCCCAGGCGGAAGTCGGCCGTCACGCTGGGCGCGGCATCGGGCGTTCCGGTCGGCACGATGGTTTCGGCAAAGCCGCCGCCGGTCTTGTGCTTTTCAAAGAACAGCGTGCGCAGGGCGTGGGCCAGGGTGCTCTTGCCGGCCTCGTTGGGACCGTGGAACACATTCAGGCCGTCGGCCAGGTCGGCCACTTCCACCGGCGCGGCGAACTTGCGGAACTGCTCGATACGCAGGCGCTCCAGCTTCACGACGCGGCCCCTTCGGTGCGCCGGAGAATGTCGAACATCTGGCGCAGCGCTTCGCCGGCCACCGCCGCCTGGTCCGGGTCTTCCTGCAGCTCGCGCAGTTCGGCGACCACGTCCGCCAGCGCGCCATCCACCTGCATCGCTGCCAGGTCGGCCTCGGTGGGATCCAGACGCAGCTCGCCCAGGTCGGCTTCAAGCACATGGGCCCGGGCGCGGGCATCGTCGATCGCCAGACGCAGCTGCTCGGCGGTGCTGAAATCGGTCATGCCGTCGATCACCAGGCGCACCACATCGTTGGGGCCCAGGCTGCGCAGTTCCTCGCCCAACCGCTCAACGTCGGCGCTGCCGTCCACGCGCAGGCTGCGTTGCTGCCAGGCGAAGCGGCCCACGGGCAGGGCCGTAACCTGCGCGGGCGCGCCGGGGCCATCGATCTGCACCTTCAGCACCTTGCCCGGATCGTTGTCCTTGAACCGGTCCGGCTCGGGCGTGCCGCTGTACCAGGTGCGGGCATCGACCTGCTTGCAGCCGTGCCAGTCGCCCAGTGCCAGGTAATCGAGCCGGGCGCGCGCAGCGCGGTCGGCGGCGATCGGGTTGGGTGAATCGGCCAGCTCGGGCAGGATGCCGGCCACCGAACCATGCGCCAGGCCGATGCGCAGCAGCCCCGGCGCGGTGTCCCAGCCGTC
>CAZUZT010000182.1:0-1756 GCA_964624575.1 uncultured Rhodanobacteraceae bacterium
GCAGGATTTTGCTTTGAAAATCATTGGCTTGCCGCAGAAAATGGCGGAGAGGGTGGGATTCGAACCCACGGTACGGACGAGCCGTACACCGGATTTCGAGTCCGGCCCATTCAACCGCTCTGGCACCTCTCCGATCGCGCGGTCTGCGAGCCGGCAAGTTCTGCTTGCCGGCAACGTCAACGCAGTGACACGCTCCTCGCGTGCGCTGCGTTTTCCGTTAGGATTGGCGCGCAGTTTATCGGTGGACCCGAATCAGGACAAGCCGTAAATCTGTGCGCCCTTGGAGGAGGGGCGCATTTTTCCGACAACCGAGTCGAACGGTCATGATCCAGTATGGACACGGCAGCCACCCGGGCCACAAACGGCTGCACAACGAAGACACCTATCTGGCCGACCCCGGGCTGGGGCTGTGGCTGGTCGCCGACGGCATGGGCGGCCATGCCCATGGCGAAGTGGCCAGCGCCCTGGCGCGGGACGAGATCCAGCGTGTGGTGGCGGCCGGCGGCGACCTGGAAATGGCAATCCGGCAGGCGGCCGAACGGATCAGCCTGCGCAGCCGCGACCCCTCGCAACGGGCCGACCTGCCGATGGGCACTACGATCGCGGTCGTGCAGGCCGGCGAATCCGGCTTCAACGCGGCCTGGGTCGGTGACAGCCGCATCTATCTGTGGCACGGGGATGGCGGCCTGCAGCAGATCTCGCGCGATCATTCCTATGTCGAGCACCTGGTGCAGAAAGGCGCCCTGACCCCGAGCCAGGCGCGCAGCCATCCGAAACGCAACGTCGTTACACAGGCCCTGGGTGTGACCGACGGCGATTTCCTGCAGATCGCCGGCGTCAGCCAGAACTGGACACGGCAGATGCAGCTGCTGATCTGCAGCGATGGCCTGACCGAGGAGCTGGAAGACGGTCAGATCGCGGGCATCTTCGCCAAGGATCACGGCCCCCAGGAAACCGTCGACCATCTGATCCATGCCGCCCTGCATGCCGGCGGCTCGGACAACATCACGGTGCTGGTGCTGCGCAACTGCTGAGCGTTCAGGCTGGCGCGGTGCCCAGGTCCGCGCCGGAATCCGCGCCAGTATCCGCGCCGCTGTCGCCGGCCAACGGTTGCCGCCACAGGCACCGGCCGCCACTGCGCTGGTCGATCCGGGCCAGCATCTGCTCATGCAGTTCGCATTCGTCCGGATCCGCCCGAAGGCGCCGCAGTGGCGCGCCGCCGCTGGCCTGGAAACCGGGCGTGAAGGTCGCCATCGCGGCGTCATCGGCCAGCAGCTTCAGGTCCACCTGACCGGAGGTCAGCGCCAGATAAACCTCGGCCAGCAGCTCGGCATCCAGCAGGGCGCCATGGACGGTCCGGTGGCTGTTGTCGATGCCGAATCGACTGCACAACGCATCCAGGGCGACGCGCTTTCCTGGGAACCGCTCGCGCGCCATGGCGAAGGTGTCGGTGACCCTGGCGCAATCGCGCAGGCGGGTAATCCGGGCACCGCACAGGGCCAGCTCGTGTTCCAGGAAGCCGACGTCGAAGGCGGCGTTGTGGATGATCAGCTCGGCGCCCTGGATGAATTCCAGGAACTCCTCGGCGATCTCGGCGAACAGCGGTTTGTCGGCCAGGAACTGTTCGCTCAGGCCGGTGATCTCGCGCGCCCGGGCGTCAAGTTGCCGCTGCGGGTTGATATAGCGATGAAAGCGCCGGCCGGTGGGCCGACGCCGGACCAGCTCGACACAGCCGATCTCGGTGAGGCGATGGCCG
>CAZUZT010000182.1:1856-4160 GCA_964624575.1 uncultured Rhodanobacteraceae bacterium
CGGATCGCGGCCAGCAGCTCCATGCGGTTGTTGGTGCTGTCGGGCTCGCCGCCGCTGAGCTCGCGCTCGCGCCCGCCATAGCGCAGCAGCGCCGCCCAGCCGCCGGGGCCGGGGTTGCCCAGGCAGGCGCCATCAGTGAAGGCCTGCACGGCCTGCGCGGCCTCGGCGTCGGATCGTGAAGGTGTTCTGGAAGTGGCGATCGGGGTGTTCATCGGTTCCTCATTTCGGGCCGGACCGGTGGCAGGCAAGGCCATCGACATTGCCATGTTCCCGGTCCAGGGATTGCCGGCGCACCGGCATCAGATCGTAACTGCCGGCACGCAGCAGACGGCCATCGCGCAGCCGCTGCCGGACCGGTTGCTGCCAGCGCTTGCGCAGCACCCAGATCCGGCTGGCGCGAAACGCGGTGCGCAACTGGCCACGCCAGCCAGGCGCATCCTCGCGGACGCCGGCCAGCCAGTCGGCATCGGGCTGGAAACCGCGTGGCCCCAGGGCATGGCGGTACTCCAGGCTCAGGCCATAGCGGTGCGCCCACAGCGCATCCAGCGGCCAGACCAGCACCCCGGCCGCCTCGCGGCGCAGGGCGCGCCGGCCATGACGCCAGAACCAGGGGCTGAGGCGGTCATAACGCAACAGGTACAGCCGGCCGCCCGGCGCCAGGGTGCGCGCCGCTTCGGCCAGCAGGCCGGCACTGCGGCGGCCGTCCTCGGCGACATGCTGGAGCACGATCTGGGGCAGGCTGTCATCGGGCCAGGGCCAGGCATCGTCGGCCGCCCGCAAGGCGCCGTGCAAGTGGCCGGCGCGCAGGCGCAGCCGCAGGCA
Organism: uncultured Rhodanobacteraceae bacterium; assembly: GCA_964624575.1. Classification (GTDB taxonomy): domain Bacteria; phylum Pseudomonadota; class Gammaproteobacteria; order Xanthomonadales; family UBA2363; genus Pseudofulvimonas. The sequence continues at coordinate 2,679 of CAZUZT010000182.1, forward strand.
ACCAGGTGGCGCGGCCGGCGCCCGGCGGGCGCCATCGTCTGGCCCGTTGCCGGCTTGGGCGGGCTGCCCGGCACGGTCACGGCAGCGGCGCTGAAAACCAGCCGGGTGCGGACGCAACCAGACCACCGGCTGGCCCGGATGCAGTTGCCGGGTCAGCCAGGCGCCCTCTTCAGCCAGAAGGTGGCGCAGCGGCCACAGCGGCCGCGGCGCCCGGCCCGGCCCTCTGGTGGTTGTCGTCGGCAGGCCCACCTCAGCCGCGACCGACAGCCGGCAGCGGTGACACCTGGCCCGGAACCACTCCGTATCGGGACGGCAACAAGCGGGCAAGCGGCGTCGTGTCAGTGATGGGGGCGGGTCGTCTGCTGGCCTTCATGATCGTTTCGGAGATGGAAAATGCGGCCCGTTTGGCGGACGGAAGACACGGTTGCCGACGCAGGTTGCCGCACCGGCCCGGGAAGGCTGCGCCAGGCCGGGATGTCGGCACGGGCAGCCGTCCCGCCGGCGGGCACCGGCTCGCCGCAACACGATGGATCAACGCGGATCAACGCTGCTGTCTGCCGCCCACGGCCAGCATGGCAGGCGCGGCGCTCGTGTGCCGGAGGTCAGCACCAGATCGGCACAACCCGGTCATGCATTCTCGCCCATGCCTCGCTATCCTTGCCAGCCATGCACGAACCCAATGCAGCGGCATGAGGGCCTCCGGGCCGACGCCGATACCGATCCCGGTTTTCGATGACAACTATGTCTGGGCCGTCCACGACGGCAGCCGGGCACTGGTGGTCGACCCCGGCCAGGCCGAACCGGTAGCAGCGTGGCTGGAAGATCAGGGCCTGGCACTGGCCGGCGTACTGATCAGCCACCACCACGACGACCACATCGGCGGTCTGGCAGCGCTGCGGCAACGCTGGCCGGAAGCGGTCGTCTGGGGCCCGGATGACGAGCGCATCGCCGGCCTGGACCATGTCGTCAGTGACGGCGATACCCTGACCGTTCCGGCACCGGCACTGCAATTCCAGGTGCTGGCGGTGCCCGGCCACACCCGCAGCCACATTGCGTTTCATGGCCACGGCCTGCTGTTTTGCGGCGACACCCTGTTCAGCGCCGGCTGCGGCCGCCTGTTCGAAGGCAGCCCGGCGCAGATGCACGCCTCGCTGCAGCGGTTGGCGGCGCTGCCCGATGACACCCTGGTCTGCTGCGGCCATGAATACACCCTGGCCAATCTGCGCTTTGCCCTGGCGGTGGAGGCCGGAAACAGCCGGCTGCAGCAGCATTTCCAGCAAGTGCGGCAATGGCGCGCTGCGGACCGGCCCAGCCTGCCCAGCCGGATCGGCCTGGAACGGGCGATCAACCCTTTCCTGCGGGTGGATGAACCCGGCATCCGGCAGTGGCTGACGGCGCATGCCGGCCTGCCCGACGATGCCGACCCGGTGGCGGCCTTCGCCGCCCTGCGCGCCGCCAAGGACGGCTTCCGTGGCTGAGCGA
>CAZUZT010000183.1:0-4158 GCA_964624575.1 uncultured Rhodanobacteraceae bacterium
TGCAGCCCGGTTCGCTGCTGGTCATGGCCGGCGCCAGCCAGCGGCATTGGCAACATGCCATCGCCAAGACCGTCCGCCCGTGCGCGCCGCGACTGAACCTGACCTTCCGCTGGATCACACCGCAATGAGCCCCGACAAGCTGATCACGGCATCCCCGCTTGGCCGCCCGGTGAGGTATCCCGAACGCATCGATCCGGGACTGCTGTTCGCCATTGATCGTGCCGACACCCGCTCGGGCCTCGCCGCCACCATCGCCCTGCCGCCGTTTGGCGAGGATCGCTGGACGGTCTGGGAGCTGTCCTGGCTGGATGGCCGTGGCAAGCCGGTGGTGGCCGTTGGCCGCCTGACCATTCCGGCCAGCTCGCCGCGCCTGGTCGAGTCCAAATCGTTGAAGCTGTACCTGAATGGCCTTGCCCAGGCACGTTTCGATAACGCCGCCGCCGTCATCACCCGGATCCGCGCCGACCTGAAAGAGGTTTGCGGGGCCGCGGTCAAACTCCAGCTGCTCAGCGGCGAGGCGATGGACGGCTTGCAGCTGCAGTCGCTGGCCGGCACCTGCCTGGATGGCCAGGCAATCAATATCGACCATTACGGTCCGGTGGAGCCGGGTCTGCTTGCGGCCGATCCGGCCAGGCTCGTCGAGGAAACCCTGGTCAGCCAACTATTCCGGTCACTGTGCCCGGTCACCGGCCAGCCGGACTGGGCCGACATCCAGATCCGCTATCACGGGCCGGCAATCGACCCTGCCGGACTGTTGCGCTATCTGGTGTCCTTCCGCCAGCACCGGGAGTTCCACGAGCAATGCGTGGAGCGGATCCATGTCGATCTGCAACGGCGCTGCCGGCCGCAGGCGCTGATGGTGCATGCCCGCTTCACCCGCCGCGGCGGCCTGGACATCAATCCATGGCGTGCCACCGTGGCCGACTGGGCGCCGTCCCCGACGTTGCGCGGTCACCGGCAATGACGGTCGCTGGAATCACTTCCGTTGAGTTCGCGCCGACTTCGACGCCGGTGCTGGAGGGCGACAGCGTCAAGGCGCCGATAGCCGGCCGAATCCGCGTCCAGCCGGAAGATTTCCAGGTTGAAGAAGTGCTCGGTTTCGAACCCGAAGGGGAGGGCGAACACCTGTGGCTGTGGCTGGAAAAACGCTCGGCCAATACCAGTTGGGTGGCCGGCCAGCTGGCACGTTGGGCCGGCGTGCCGCCAATGGCGGTCGGCTACGCCGGGATGAAGGACCGCCATGCGGTCACCCGGCAATGGTTCAGTATTCACTTGCCGCGGCGCAACGAGCCGCCGGAACCGCTGGTGATCGAAGGCGTGGTGGAACTGGCGCGCAACTGGCATCGCCGCAAGCTCAAGCGCGGCAGTCACCGCGGCAACGGTTTCGTGATCACCCTGCGCGACATCCAGGGGGACGTTCAAGCCGCCGACCGGATGCTGGCCACCCTTGCCGCCGCTGGCGTGCCCAATTTCTTCGGCAGCCAGCGCTTTGGCCATGGCGGCGGCAATATCGACCAGGCGCGCCACTGGCTGGCGGCCACGCGACCGGCCCGGTTGCCGTCGGCCCGGCGCGGCCTGCTGCTCAGCGCGGCACGGGCCTGGCTGTTCAACCAGGTGCTGGCGCAACGGGTTGCCCGTGGCGACTGGAACCGACCCCTGCCCGGCGACTGTTTCCAGCTCGACGGCCGCGGCAGCTGGTTCGGCCCGGAAGCGCAGATCGACGACGATATCCACAGCCGCGTCGAGCAGGGCCTGATCCACCCCACCGGCCCGTTATGGGGCGAAGGCGCCTTGGCGACGGCACTGACGGTGCAGACGCTGGAGCAGTCCGTGGCCGACGCCGAGCCGGTGCTGGCACAGGGCCTGGCCCGTTTCGGGCTGCGCCAGGAACGGCGCGCCCTGCGCCTGCGTGCTCAAACCATGCGCTGGTCATGGGCCGAGCAGGACTCCGTCCTGGAACTGGCTTTCCAGCTGCCTTCCGGCGCCTTCGCCACCAGCGTGCTGGCCGGGTTCTGCACCGTGCAGGATGCGGCCGCAATGGCTGCGGGGGCCGCGGAGACAGCCGTGGGCGCCGCCGCAGCCACCGGCAATGAATGACGGTGGCGATGGAAACCGGCGATGGTGAACCCGACTTCCCGGCCTGATCCCCAGGCACCGCTGTTCGATTCCGGGTCCGCGCCGGAGCCTGCGGCGGGTCCGGACACCGATGCACGGAATGTGGCAGTCGGCGACCTGGAATCCGACGGGGTCGATCCGCTCAGGCCGCTGGCCGACCGGATGCGGCCCGGTGAACTGGATGAATTCATCGGGCAGGACCATGTCGTCGGCCCGGGCACGCCACTACGCAAGGCACTGGCGGCCGGCAAGCCCTATTCAATGATCCTGTGGGGGCCGCCAGGCAGCGGCAAGACCAGCCTGGCTTTGCTGGTGGCACGTTATGCCAAGGCACATTTCCAGGCGCTGTCGGCAGTGCTGGGCGGCATCGCCGAGGTCCGCGCCGCCACCGCACGGGCCCAGGCCCACTTCGACCAGGGCCAGCGCAGCGTGCTGTTCGTCGATGAAGTGCACCGTTTCAACAAGGCCCAGCAGGATGCCTTCCTGCCGCACATCGAGCGCGGCACCATCGTGTTCATCGGCGCTACCACCGAAAATCCGTCGTTCGAACTCAACGCCGCGCTGTTGTCGCGCTGCCGCGTGCACGTGCTCAAGCCGGTCACGCCCGACGCCATTGTTGCCGCCCTGGAACGGGCCTTGCGCGATCCCGTGCGTGGCCTGGGTGCGCGTGACTGGCAGGTGGATCGGGAGATGTTGCTGGCCATCGCCACCGCGGCCGACGGGGATGTCCGCCGGGCGCTGACCGTGCTGGAGCTGGCTGCCGAGCTTGCCGGCGAGGGCACCGGCTTTGATCGGGCCCTGCTCGACCAGGTGCTGGCCGACCGCGGCCGTCGTTTCGACAAGGGCGGCGACCAGTTCTACGACCAGATCTCGGCCCTGCACAAGTCGATCCGCAGCTCCGACCCCGATGCCGCCGTCTACTGGTTGGCGCGGATGCTGGATGGCGGCGCCGATCCGGCCTACCTGGCCCGGCGCCTGGTGCGTATCGCCAGCGAGGACATCGGCCTGGCCGACCCGCGCGCCCTGACCCTGGCTCTGGATGCCTGGCAGGGTCATGAGCGTCTGGGCCCGCCGGAAGGCGACCTGCTGCTGGCCCAGTGCGCGATCTACCTGGCCATGGCGGCCAAGAGCAATGCCGCCTACGCGGCCTTCAACCAGGCCCGGGCCGATGTCGGCGCGCATGGCAGCCTGGAGGTGCCGATGCACCTGCGCAACGCCCCCACCCGCCTGATGAAGCAGCTGGGTCACGGCAGCGGCTACCAGTACGACCATGACCGCGACGGTGGCGTGGCCCTGGACCAGCAATGCCTGCCGAAAACGTTGCGCGGACAACAGTACTACCAGCCGGTTGATCGCGGCCTGGAGACGGCCATCGCCGAGCGCCTGCGGGCCTTGCGCTTGGCGCGCGGCAAGGCGGGCACCGGCTCGGCGGACTGACCCCGACGCCGGTTAGGGCGCCGTCCGCCCCGCAATCACGTCCTCCGCCGGGGAGGGCCATTGCAGGCTGCACGAATCCGCCGGCCGGATCGTGCGGGCGGAAAGCCCCGGGTGAGTGACAGCGTCGGCAAGTCATTGAATATCGATGTGGTTACAGGTTGGCACGGCGCTCGCTATGTCCATACCCGTCCGGCATACGACCGGCACTGGCTATCCAGCCAGGCAAGCCCAAGTCAACACATAAGGAGCAATCCACATGACTCGTACAACACATGCCATGCGTCCCCTCGCCACCGCCGCCCTGGCCTCGGTCATTGCCTTTGGTGGCTCCATCGCCCTGGCCAACGATCCGGTCCATATCCAGCCGCGCGATGAAGGTTCCGAGCAGCCGGTGACCGATACCTGGATCACCACCAAGGTCAAGTCCAGCCTGCTCACCGCCGACGGTGTCTCCGGCACCGATATCAGCGTCTCGACCGAGAATGGTGTCGTCACCCTGGAAGGCCATGTCGACAACCAATCCGAGATCGATCGCGCCATCGCCGTTGCCCGCGACATCGAGGGCGTGACGGACGTTGACAGCCGTACCCTGGCCGTCCGTACGGC
>CAZUZT010000184.1:0-4089 GCA_964624575.1 uncultured Rhodanobacteraceae bacterium
TTCGGCGGCCAGGTGGTGCGGGCGCGGCAGGTGATGCATGGCAAGACCTCGCCGATCCGCCACACCGGTACTGGCGTGTTCGCCGGCCTGCCCGATCCCTTCACCGCCACCCGCTACCACTCGCTGGTGGTGGCGCGTGAGAGTTTTCCCGAGTGCCTGGAAATCACCGCTTGGACCGAAACCGCGGACGGGCAGGTTGATGAAATCATGGGCCTGCGACACCGCGAGCTGCCGGTCCAGGGCGTCCAGTTCCATCCCGAATCGATCCTCAGCGAGCATGGTCATGCCCTGCTGGCGAACTTCCTTGGCAGCCGGCAAACGGCGGGACGCCCGGAACGGACAGCGCCATTGCCCGTGGCGGTCTGATCGCGACCGGGATCGAGGCCGTGCTGGCCGCCACAGGCAAGGCATCGACGCCAACTGGCTGAACCCCGGCGGCAAACGCGCATCGGAGCCAACCCTGCCGATCGCAGCACGAACAAGCCGCCAATGATCTTGACGTTGACCGCGCCAGGACACGGTCGACGCCGGTGCCGGTGCCTATACCGCCTCGGAAGCCGGCCGGGACTGGCCGCTTGACGGCACTTGCCACAGGTGGAATGGTGATTGTCGTGGCTGTCGCCACACGAGCCCACACCGGGCAGATGGCAAAGCTGCCCCGGTCCAGGCTCGCCGCCACCGAGGATGAATGGCATGGGCAACCCAGGGATATGGCAAGACTGGCATCTGCAACCGATTGCAGGTGATTGGCGGGCAGGCAGTGCCGGCCGATCGATGGAAGTGGCCAATCCGTACTCCGGCGAAACCCTGCTCAAGCTGGATCTGGCCGATGCCGACGACCTGGACCTGGCCGCCGCCGCAGCGCGCAAGGCGCAGGTGGCCTGGGCCGCGGAAGGGCCGGCGGCGCGCAGCCAGGTGATGCAACGTGTGGTGGCGATCTTCGATCAGCGCCGCGACGAGATCATCGACTGGCTGGTGCGCGAATCGGGCAGTACCCGGATCAAGGCGCAGATTGAATGGGGTTCGGCGCGCGCCATCACCTTGGAGGCGGCCAGTCTGCCGGGGCGTGCCCATGGCCGGATCCTGCCTTCGGATGTGCCGGACAAGGAAAGCCGGGTCTACCGCGGGCCGCTGGGCGTGGTTGGGGTGATCAGCCCGTGGAATTTCCCCTTGCACCTGAGCATGCGCTCGGTGGCGCCGGCGCTGGCGCTGGGCAATGCCGTGCTGGTCAAGCCGGCCAGTGACACGCCGGTGACCGGCGGCCTGATGTTGGCGCGAATCTTCCAGGAGGCCGGGCTGCCGCCGGCTGTGCTCAGCGTTCTGGTCGGTTCCGGCGCGCAGATCGGCGATGCCTTCGTCAGCCATCGCGAGCTCAACTTCATTTCCTTTACCGGCTCCACTGAAGTGGGCCGCAACATCGGCCGGCTGGCCAGTGGCGGCGAGCACATCAAGCCGGTGGCGCTGGAGCTGGGCGGCAACAGCCCGTTCGTGGTGCTGGCCGATGCCGACCTGGAGGCGGCGGTGTCGGCGGCGGTATTCGGCAAGTTCCTGCATCAGGGGCAGATCTGCATGGCGATCAACCGGATCATCGTCGAGCAGCCGTTGCTTGAGGCGTTCACCGGCAAGTTCGTGGCCCGGGTCAAGGCGTTGCCCTGTGGCGATCCTGACCATCCGGAAACCGTGATCGGGCCGGTTATCAACGCCCGCCAGTTGGCCGGCCTGCAGGAACGAATCGCCAGCGCGCAGAGTGAAGGCGCCACCTTGCTGGCTGGCGGTCCGGCACAGGGCAATGTGCTGCCGCCGCATGTCTTCGGCAATGTCACCGCCGACATGGCCATCGCGCGCGAGGAAAGTTTCGGCCCGCTGGTCGGCATCCTGGCTGCACGGGACGCCGACCATGCCCTGGAGTTGGCCAACCAGACCGAGTACGGCCTGTCCAGCGCCGTATTCACCGCCGATGCCAGCCACGGCCTGGCTTTTGCCCGCGCCATCCGCGCCGGCATGGTCCATATCAACGACATGCCGGTCAATGACGAGGCCAACGCCCCGTTCGGGGGTGAGAAGAACTCCGGCCTGGGGCGCTTCAACGGCGATTGGGCGCTTGACGCGTTCACGACTTGCAAATGGCTGACGGTGCAACATGCACCGCGGCGCTACCCATTCTGAATCGCTGTCCCGCTGCCGGTAATCCTGTCATGTCCCACTCAAATCGTCAGATGACCGCTGCCCGCCGTTGGCTGCTGGCCGGAACGTTGCCGCTGGCGCTGGCCGCAGCCGGGGCGCAGGGCGCCGAGACAGTGGCAGCCACGCCGGCGACCGATCAGGACGAAACGACTGCCTCGGCCACCGCCTCCGCCAGCCAGGAAGCGGACGCTGCCGGAGCCTGGACGAGCCGCTGGCGCAGTGGTGAGCAGCTGTATCAAAAACTGTGTGGCTTGTGCCACGAGCCCAGCGTCGGCGTCGGGCGCAACATCGCCGGCCGGGGCCTGCCCCAGGTCTATGTGCAGTACATCGTCCGTAACGGTTTCAATGGCATGCCGGCGTTTCCGGCTTCCTATATCGACGATGAGTCGATCCGCATGGTGACCGAGTATCTGGACGCGCAGCCGGCGCCCGACGAGGGATCGTGAGGCGGTGGCGGTCTGCTTTGCTGTGATCAGCGTGCCGGCCACCGCCAGGCACGTTGCCACTGGCTGCCTTGCCGCACCCGGCCTGGTGCCTGGTACGGCCTTACCCTGCAGGAGCAGGACATGACCATCAATCGCCGCTTCGTGCTCAAGAGTTTCGCCCTGGCGGGTGTCGCCGGGGCTCTGGCCGGTCCGACACGCGCTCTGGCCGGTCTGTCCGTTGCCGACGACCCGGGGACAGCCGGGAAACCGTTGCTGGCGCTGGTCAATGATGACCACGCCGGGCCGGTTTTCCTTGACGGCGCCCGCGCCCTGACCGGCACCGGTCTGGAAGTGCCGCGGGCCGGCAGTGACCTGGCTTTTCTGGTCGATCTGGAGCGGCGCCTGCGCAGTGGCCGGCCGCTGTCGATCATCGGCCTGCTGGACGATGCAGCTGGCACCCTGGTGGTGGATGTGGCCCGTGGCACGGGTGCCCGGTTGCAGTGGCTGGGCCAGCACAGCGCCCAGCCGCTGACCAGCAGCCATCATCTGCTCACCGCCAGCAGTGCCCGGGACGGCGCCCGGGCGTTGGCCCGGCAACTGCAAGTGTGTGGTGCCGCCTTCAGCCTGCGTCACGAAGGCCATGGCGATGCTGCGCCAGTTGCCGTCGCGGCGGCGGCTACCGCCAACAGCGCCGCGGTCGCGGACCAATGGCTGCGCAGCACAGGCGGGCAATTGGCCGCCCTGGCCCTGCAACGGCCACCGGCGCAGCCGCAGGAACTTGCCGCTCCGGCCGGTGCGGCGGTCCGCGGTCACTTTGTCTCATTCCTGATCCAGATTTGAAGGAGCCGGTAGCCATGTCCGAGCGTGAATACGATGTCCTGCCGCGAGGCGTGAGCCAGGAACAGTTCGCCTTGGCCATCGGCAAGTTCCGGACCCTGCTGGGGGCGGACAATGTCCTGGTCGAGGATCAGCAACTGGTGCCCTACGGCAAGATCATGATGTCGGTGGCCAATGACGCGCACGCGCCATCGGCGGCGCTGACCGCGACCACGGTCGAACAGGTTCAGGGCATTGTGCGGATCTGCAACGCGCACCGGATCCCGATCTGGACCATCTCCACCGGCCGCAACTTCGGTTATGGCTCGGCGGCGCCAGTGCAGCGCGGCCAGGTGATCCTGGACCTGAAGAAGATGAACCGGATCCTGAAGGTGGATCCGGACATGTGCTACGCACTGGTGGAGCCGGGTGTGACCTATGGTCAGCTCTACGACTACATCCAGGAGCACAATCTGCCGTTGATGCTGTCGTTCTCGGCGCCCTCGGCCATCGCCGGTCCGCTCGGCAACACCATGGATCGCGGCGTCGGTTATACGCCCTATGGCGAGCACTTCATGATGCAGTGCGGCATGGAGGTCGTCATGGCCGATGGCCAGGTCTACCGAACCGGCATGGGCGGCGTGCCCGGCAGCAATACCTGGCA
>CAZUZT010000185.1:0-4062 GCA_964624575.1 uncultured Rhodanobacteraceae bacterium
CCGGCTCCTGCATCGCGGCCAGTTGTTCGTGCAGCTGTCCGATCAGTTCCTGCCAGTGCTGATGGCCGGTGAACCCCGGGAAGGCGACAGGAAAAGCCGGGTCATGCCAGCGCCGGGCGATCCAGCCGTTGTGGTGCAGCAGGCGCAGGCTGCGCAGGGCTTCGATCAGGCGCCATTGCCGGACTTCCGGCTCGCGGAAAACACTGTAGCCCTCCAGCAACCAGCCCACCTGCCGGCGCAGGTCGTCGCCTTCGCCGCTGACCAGCATCCACAGGTCCTGGACTTCGGGCCCGTTGAGGCAGTCATCCAGATCAACCAGGCTGAGGCTGTCCTCGCGCACCAGCATATTGCCCATGTGCAGGTCGCCGTGCAGCCGCAGCGTGGGCAGTTCTCCGGCCTGCTGCCACAGTGACTGGACGGCATCCAGAACATGCCGGCTGACCTGGCGGAAGGGTTCCACCAGGTGGTCGGGCAGCCATTGCTGGTCGAGCAGCCAGGCTACCGGTTCGTGGCCCAGGCGCTGGCTGGTTATATCCGGACGATGCGCGAAGCGTTGCCGGGCACCGACCATGTGCAGGCGGCCGATCATCTGGCCCAGGCGCAGCAGGGTCTGACGGTCGCCCGGTTCCGGGGCCCGGCCCCCGACACTGGGGAACACCGCCACCCGGTAATTGCCGTGCCGGTGCAGGGTCTGATCGCCGATCATCATCGGTGCCACCACATCCAGCTCTTCGGCTACCAGCTCGGCGGTGAAGGCATGTTCCTCAAGGATTGCCTCATCGCTCCAGCGCCCGGGCCGGTAGAACTTGGCGATCAGCGGCGGGCCGTCCTCCTGGCCGACACGGTAGACCCGGTTCTCATAACTGTTGAGCGCCAGCAGCCGGCCATCGCAACGCAGGCCCAGCGATTCCAGCGAGCCCAGGACGGCATCGGGCGTCAGGTCGGCGAATGGTCGCGGCTGGCTGTCCATCATCCGCGCTGGAACAGTCCGGGTTTACGTTGCCGCTCGCTGGCCGGCAGCTCCAGGGCGGTGGCGTAGTTGGCCAGGGCAGGCACCAGATAGCCGTGGTTGCCGCAGGCGACCAGGCCGGCGCGGCGGAACTCGCGCCGGTACCAGGCGGCAGTGCGGTCCTGGAAGCCCTCCAGGTCGCCGTCGATGTCGTCCTCGCGGCAGTAGGTCTCGATGAAGGCCAGGCCCTCGCACAGCGCGGCGAAACCGGACAGTCCGCGGCGCAACTCGTCATCGGCCAGATAGTGCAGCACATCCGAGCACACCAGCAGGTCTACCGGCTGGTCCAGGCGCAGGTGTTCCAGATCTCCGAACGGCACCAGGCGCAGGTTGCGCTGGCGGCCATGGCGGTTGATCGCATACTCGCTGGAATCCATGCCCAGGTAATGCAGCTTGGGGCGCAGGCGCAGCAGTGGCGCACGCCAGACGCCTTCACCGCAGCCGACATCGAGCACCGATCGGACCGGACGGCACAGGTGGTATTCGGCCATCGACACCGCCAGCGCGACCTTGCGTGCCAGCGTCGCCGGGTTGTTGATCTGGCGTTGCCGATACCAGGTATCGAAATAGGCCTGGTCGTAGATCTTGGTCATCTGGCCTGGGTCATCTGGGCTGGATCGCTACCTGGAAGTCATGACCGAAGATGCGGTCCGGATCAGGCAGGATATCGACAAACACGGCGGCCGGTGGCCCGGCATGGCCGCCGGCGTTCTCGCCCTGGATTACCAGCAGGTGCCGGCCGGGCAGAAAGCTGCGGGTCGACACGCTGAGCTGCACGTGCTCTTCGGCGGCATCGAAGGCGCCATCGGCCGGCGTCATCTCCAGGGCCGCATGGCCCGGTTGCCAGGGCAGGCGATTGAGGTGCAGGCGGGCGCCGGTGATCATCTGTGGCACCGACACCGCGGCGCCCGGGCCATGGCGATAGCCGCGATCATCGACCCTTGCCTGCACGGTCAGGGTGTGGCCCTGCAGCAGGTGGGCCGGCATCGCCTGGACATCGTGCAGGTCCGGGCCGGCCGGCAGCCGGTAGGGGGCGTGCAGGGTGCGCGCGGCATAGCGCAGCGAGGCCAGGTTGTCCGGCAGCACCACGCTTTCAAACTGACCGCATGACTTGAAGAAGGTCTGTCCCAGCTCGTAGGTGAAGGCGGGCACGCCCAGTTCGCCATAGGCGAAATCCACCGTCGTGCCGCGGGTGGGATACAGCAATACCGACTGCTGCGGTGCGTAGTCATTGAACCAGGCCAGGCGACGGCCCAGGGTGACGAAGGCCTGGTTGTTGCCGGTGGTACCCGAGGTTCCCCACGGCCACAGCACCAGGCCGGTGTAGCTGTGCATGTCCAGGAACAGGCCCTGGGTGTCGGCAGCGGCGGGGATCGACGGGTCCTGGGGATTGCCGGGGCGCCGGTCCGGGAAGATCGTGAGCAGGTAATCGGTTACCGCCTGCGTTTCCGGTTCCGAGGCCGGCGCCGGACCGGAATAGGTGGCCGCGCAGCGCGCCGACGCGCTGGTGCCCGAACTCATCCAGCCCCATGGATAATTGCGGTTGAGGTCGATGCCCGGGTGGTAGCTGCCGTTGATCGTCGAACACGGTGCCGCCACCGTATTGGTGTTCTTGCGCCACAGCACGTTCTGCTCGGCCCGCTTGCGGCCATCGGGATTGGCCTGCAGCAGCAGATGGAACTCGTTGTGGTCCAGCAGCCAGGTGGCATCGGCTTCCTCGCCATACCCGGCCAGCAACTGCTCGGCAAAACGGGTCATCAACTCGGCCGGCGTGTACTCCCGGGCGTGAATCGCTGACATGGCAAACATCACCGGTTTCGGCCCGCGGGTGTGGCGGTTGGTCAGGCGCAACACCTGCAGGGGATAGCCCAGCTCGGCATTCTGGACACGCTGCCAGCTCTCACCGATGGTGACGATCTCAACCAGCTGCGGGTAGGCATCCGCCAGCTGCGCCATGGTGGCCAGGGTTTCCTCCACCGTGCGGTAGCACTCAAACCCGGGAATGCCCTGCGAGCCGCCCTGGGCCTCAGCCAAAAATGCCTGCAGCTGTGCCGTGGCCGGCATATCGACCTGCCAAGGAATATCCAGCCCGGCCAGGCGACTGCGCGTGTGCGGATCGGCTTCCAGCGTGGCGCTGCCGCTGTCGGCGTCGTAATGCAGGTGGCCGACCAGCTCGCCGACCTGGCCGCGGATCATCGGGTCGTCAGCCTGGATCCGGATGACCTGGATGTCGGTGGTGGCAGCGGCTGCCGGAGCAGGTGGCGCTTCAGCCACCACGGAGGCTGGCGACAGCGCGGCCAGCAGGAGCGGCAGCAACAGCAGTGCCGAGCGCATGGGCAAGGGCATGGGGATTCCTCAGTATCGTTGTTGTTGTTTATCTTTATTTCTACGACGGCCAGCGCCCTTGCCGAGACCCGGGGTATCTCCGTGACGATCTTGCCGGGAGCGACCAGGCGGGAAAGCCATGCGGGCAGGGTGGTAGCTGCCAGCGGCTGCTGGCCGTGCCGCGGCTCCGGGCAGTGAATCTCAGCGGGTCCGGGTGACGCGGCGCTGGCGACAATAGCACGCGGCCAAAGGACCATTGCGGCGACCGCCCGGCTGCATGACAGCGTTGGCGCTGCTAACCTTGCCGGCCGCCACGGCCGAGCCGTGGGGCAATTGTCGACAGTTACCGGAAGGCAGCAACATGACGATCAAGTCCGACCGCTGGATCCAGCAGATGGCCCGTGAGCACGGAATGATCGAGCCGTTCGAGGCCGGCCAGGTGCGCCAGCGTGCCGATGGCACCCGTCTGATCTCCTACGGCACCTCCAGCTACGGCTATGACGTGCGCTGTGCCGACGAATTCAAGATCTTCACCAACATCAACTCGACCATTGTCGACCCGAAGGATTTCGACACGCGCAATTTCGTCGATTTCCAAGGCGAGTGCTGCATCATCCCGCCCAACTCCTTCGCCCTGGCCCGCACCGTCGAGTACTTCCGCATCCCGCGCCGAGTGCTGACCATCTGCCTGGGCAAGAGCACCTACGCCCGCTGCGGCATCATCGTCA
>CAZUZT010000186.1:0-1538 GCA_964624575.1 uncultured Rhodanobacteraceae bacterium
CTGGCCAGCGTGTTCGCCTCGCGCTATGGCGATCTGGACATCATCGATTACATGTGCCGCACGCTGGCCGAGGATCCGGCGTTGATGTCGCCCACGCGCTTCCACAATTCGGTGCACAACGCGGCGTCGGGCTACTGGAGCATCGCCACCGGCGCACGCGCCGCCACCACAGCCACGGCCGCCGGCGCCGCCACGTTTGCCCACGGCCTGCTGGAAGCCGCCAGCCAGGCGCGCGACAGCGGCGCGCCGGTGCTGCTGGTCGCCTACGACATTGCCGGCACCGGCCCGGTTGGCGAGATGGTGGAGGCCAGCGCGCCCTTCGCCTGCGCGCTGCTGCTGCGGCCGGTGGCGGCTGACCGCGATGCGGCGTCCGGCACGACAGATGCTGACGACACCGGCAGCACGCCGGCCCCGGTGCTGGAACTGGCCGTGGCAGCGCTGCCGCCGGAGCCGGATGCGGCCAAAACCGGTGCCGGTATCGACTGCCCGCTTGACCCCCTGCCCCGCCACCCGGGCCTGCGCGCGTTGGCCGATGCCAACCCGGTGGCGCGTGGCGCGGCCGCCCTGCTTGAGTACATCGCCGGCAACGGCGCCGGTGGCGAAAGCGATCATCGCGATCACGCCCTGCGCCTGGGCCCCGGCCTGTGCTTGCACGTGCGCTGCCGATGACCGCAGCCGCATCGGCCTTGCCGCCGGTATCGCCCACGGCGGCCGCGCCGGCACCGGTGGCGATCGTGATTCCGGCGCTGAACGAGTCCGGCACCATCCGCGCCGTGGCGCAGGCCGCCCTGCAGCAATGCCCGCACCTGATCGTGGTCGACGACGGCTCCAGCGACGACACCGCCGACAAGCTGGCCGGCCTGCCGCTGACCCTGATCCGCCATGCCCGCTGCCTGGGCAAGGGCGAGGCGCTGCGCAGCGGTTTCAAGGCGGCGCTGGCCCTGGGCGTGGCCGGCGTGGTCACCATGGACGGCGACGGCCAGCATGGTGCCGATGACATTCCGCTGCTGCTCACCGCGGCCGCCGCCCACCCCGGGCAGATCATCATCGGCGCGCGCCTGATCGGCCGCGATGACCAGCCGCGCGGCCGGCGCCGGGCCAACAACGTCGCCGACTGGTTCATCAGCTGGGCCTGCGGCCAACGCATCCTCGACAGCCAGAGCGGCCAGCGCTATTACCCGCGTGAGGCGATGGCGCTGGCCGGCCCCGCGCGCCAGGGCTTCGTGTTCGAAACCGGCCTGCTGATCCGTGCCGCCGACCGCGGCATCGGCACGGTGGCAGTGCCGATCCGCGCCCGCTATCACCAGGGCCTGCGCGGCAGCCATTTCCGGCCGCTGCTGGACGGCACCCGCATCACCTTGCACATTACGGCGTCGCTGCTGTCCCGCGGCCTGGCACCATGGCGCGCCTGGCGTGCCTGGCGCCGGCCGGCGGTGATCCACGAAGCCGGCGGCGCACCGCCCTGAATCCACCCGGTTTCCGGCCGTACTGCCCTCCCGAAAAGCCACGTGCGAGCTGAGGCGGACAAACGATTTGCT
>CAZUZT010000186.1:1638-4059 GCA_964624575.1 uncultured Rhodanobacteraceae bacterium
GCGGTGGCCGGCGGGATGCGTGCGGCGCGGGCCGTGGGCACGGCACAGGCAACCAGGGCGACGAGTACGAGCACGCCGCCGGCCAGGGCGATGACGGCCGGGTCGGCCGCGCCGACGCCGTACAACTGCGAGGCCAGCAGGCGCGCCAGGGCCAGGGCACCGGCGATGCCGAGCACCAGCCCGGGCAGCACCAGGCGCAGGCCATCGCCGAGCACCAGGCGCCAGATGTCGCCGGCGTTGGCGCCCAGGGATTGACGCACGCCGATCTCGCGCCGGCGCTGGCTGGTGGACCAGGCGACCAGCCCGTACAGGCCAACGGCGGCCAGGGCCAGGGCGGTGGCGGCAAAGGCACTCATCAGGCTCATGTTGAAGCGGCGCAGGGCGAGCGTGCCAGCGGTGACCTCGGCCAGGGTGCGGACGGCGAACACCGGCGTATCCGGTGCCTGCGCGGCCAGCGTGCGTTGCAGGCTGGCTGCGAGTACGCCGGCATCGGTGCCGGCGCTGCGCAGCGCCAGCATCAGGTTGCCGACCGGCGCGGTGCGCAGCGGGAAATAGATTTCCGGCGGCGGCGCACGATGCAAGCCCTGCTGGCGGACATTGCCGACCACGCCGATGAGGGTCTTGGCGCTGCCATCGAACACGCTCACCTGCTCGCCCAGCGCATCATCGCCGCCCAGATAGCGGTCGACGAAGGCCTGGTTGACCAGGGCCTGGCGCGGGAACACGCTGTCGCCGCCGTCGGCCTGGGTGAAGCTGCGGCCGGCGGTGACCGGGATGCCGAAGGTGCGGAAATAATCCGGGCTGACGAAACGGAATTCCACCAGGCGCTGTTCCGGCAGATCGCGGCCGGGGATATCGAAGCTGCCATTCCAGCCGGACTGCCCCGATGCCGGCAGGGCTTCGCTGAAGGCCACGGATTCCACGCCGGGCAATGCCGCCAGCGCCGCCTGCAGGGCGTCCAGGCGCGGCGCGACCACGGCCTGGCCACGGGCGAACCAGTCCTGGAATTCCTCGCCCGGCGCCATCACCGGCGCCGGCAGGGAGATGCCGGCGGTGAGCACCCGCTGCGGCTGCACCAAGCCGGATTCGACCGCCGCCAGCCGCTGCAGGCTGGCGATCAGCAGGCCGGCGCCAACCAGCAGGATCATCGCCAGCGCGATCTGACCGGAGACCAGCACCGAGCGCGCACGGGCCTGCTGCCGGCTGCCGGTCTGGCTGCGCGAGGCGCCCTGCATGGCCTGCAGCGGATCGGCCCGCGCCGCCCGCCGCGCCGGCCAGACCGCGAACAGCGCCAGGGTAAGCAGGGACAGGCCGGCACTGGCGGCGATGATGCGCAGGTCCAGCACCGGCACATGCCAGGTGGGCAGCAGCGCCGGCGCCAGCGACAGCAGGCCGGTGACCGCCAGCGGCACCACGGCCAGCGCCAGCACGGTGCCGAACAGGGCGATCCACACCGCTTCGGCCAGCACCTGGCCGAGCAGGCGGCCGCTGCCGGCGCCCAGCGCCCGCCGCAAGGCCCATTCCTGGCGCCGGGACTGGCCCTGCGCCAGCATCAGGCCGGCCAGGTTGGCGCAGGCGATCAGCAGCACCATGGCGGCGGTGGCCAGCAGCAGCGCCATCGAACCCCGCAGGGTGGCGCCGACCAGTTCGCGCAAGGGCTGCACCTGCACGCCCAAACCTTCGTGGTCATCCGGGAATGCCTGCGCCTGCCAGGTGGTGACCGCGGCCAGCGCCGCCTGCGCCTGCGGCGCGCTGACGCCGGGCGCCAGGCGCGCCACCGGCGACAATGAATTGCTGCCGCGGCCGGCGGTATTGGCGGGCAGGAAGGTGGGCAGCCAGAGCTGGGCATCGGCCGGATAACGGAAGCCCGGCTCGGCGACGCCGACCACGGTCCAGGCCTCGCCGTTGAGCTGCAGCGCCTGGCCAATGACGCCGGCATCGGCACCGAAGCGGTCGCGCCACAGGGCATCGCCAATCACCACCAGCCGCTCGCCGGCCTGCTCATCGGCCTCGTCGAAGGGCCGGCCCAGCGCCAGCGGCTGCCCGAACACCTGCCAATAGCCGGGCGTGACCTGGTAGGCCTGCAGGCGATCGGCGCCGCCGGCACCGGTCAGGCTCACCGTCTGCGGCACGAAGGCGCCGAAGGCATCGAACACGCCGCCATGGCGATCCCGCCATTCGCGCAGCACCGGTGGCGACACCGGGCTGGCGCTGACCGGCGGCTGGTCGCGCAGCACGCGCACGATGCGCTCGGCATCACGGAACGGCAGCGGCTTCAGGAACACTGCGTCGTAAACGGTGAGGATGGCGGCGACGGCGCCGATGCCCAGCGCCAGGGTCAGCACGGCCGTGGCCAAAAAGCCGGGCCGCGCCAGCAGGCGGCGCAGGGCCGGCAGCAGATCAGCGGTGAATGCGTTCATC
>CAZUZT010000187.1:0-4028 GCA_964624575.1 uncultured Rhodanobacteraceae bacterium
CCCTACAATGGCGCCATGGCCCAGTCCCTTCTGCTGATTGACGGTTCCTCGTACCTGTACCGCGCCTTCTTCGCCCTGCCGCCGCTGAGCAACCGCGCCGGCGAGCCGACCGGGGCGCTGTTCGGGATGTTCAACATGTTGCGCAAACATCTGGCCGAGGCGCCGGACCGGATCGCGGTGGTGATGGACGCCCCGGGCCCGACCTTCCGCGATGAGCTGGACCCGCAATACAAAGCCAACCGGCCGCCGATGCCGGACGACCTGCGCGCCCAGCTGGAGCCGTTGCTGACGCTGATCCAGGCCCTGGGGCTGCCGCTGCTGCGCGTGCCCGGGGTCGAGGCCGACGATGTCATCGGCACCCTGGCGCGCCAGGGGGCGGAGGCCGGCATGGACGTGGTGATCTCGACCTCGGACAAGGATTTTGCGCAACTGGTGGATGAGCGCATCGTGCTGGTCAACACCATGGGCAACGGCAGCCGCCGCGACCGCGACGGGGTGATCGAGCGCTATGGCGTGCCGCCGGAGTTGATCGTCGACCTGCTGGCGCTGATGGGCGACAGCGTGGACAACATTCCGGGCGTGCCCAAGTGCGGCCCCAAGACCGCGGCCAAATGGCTCAATGAACATGGCTCGCTGGCCGCGATCATGGCCGCCGCCGACAGTTTCAAGGGCAAGCTGGGCGAGAACCTGCGCGCGACCCTGCCACGGCTGCCGCTGAACCAGGATCTGGTCACCATCCGCACGGAACTGGCACTGGATGTCGGTCCAGACGACCTGGTGCAAGGTGCCGCCGATACCGATGCCCTGCGCGAGTTGTACCGGCGCTACGAGTTCAATGCCGCGCTGCGCGAGCTGGATGCCGGTGCCGGGGGCGGTCAGCCGGCATTGTTCGCCGGCGAGGGTTCATCTTCCGCCATGGGGTCCGCCACCGACACCGCGTCGGCGGGCGCCGCCGATGCCCTGCCCGCCAATGGCGACCCGGTATCGCGCCAGTACGAACTGGTGACCACTGACGAAGCCTGGCAACGCTGGCTGCAGCGCCTGCGCCAGGCCAGCCATTTTGCCTTCGATACCGAAACCACGGGGCTGGATCCGTACCGGGCCCGGCTGGTCGGGCTGTCGTTTTCCGATGCGCCCGGCCAGGCCTGCTATGTGCCGGTGGGCCATGACGGCCCGGATGCCCCGGTGCAGTTGCCACTGGCCCAGGTGCTGGCTGATCTGGCGCCGCTGCTGACCGATCCGCAGCGGGTGACCATCGCCCACAACGGCCGCTACGACCTGCATATCCTGGCCCGGCACGGCCTGCCCGGCGCGCTGCCGCGCCACGACACGATGCTGCAGTCCTATGTGGTCAACGCCAGCGCCGTGCGCCATGACATGGATACCCTGGCCGGGCGCTATCTGGGTGTGACCACGATCCGCTTCCAGGATGTCGCCGGCAAGGGCGCGCGACAGATTCCGTTCAACCAGGTGGCGATGGAACCGGCGCTGGCCTATGCCGCCGAGGATGCCGACATCACCCTGCGCCTGCATCAGGCGCTGTGGCCGGAGCTGACCCGCGAGCCGGCCCTGCGCCAGGTTTATGAAACGATCGAGATGCCGCTGTTGCCGGTGTTGGCGCGGATGGAGGAGCGCGGCGTGCTGATCGACACCGCACAGCTGGCGGCCCAGGGCAGCGAGCTGCGGGCGCGGATGCAGGCGCTGGTCGAGCAGGCGCACACGCTGGCCGGGCAACCGTTCAACCTGGATTCGCCCAAGCAGCTGCAGGCGATCCTGTTCGAGGAACTGGGCCTGCCGGTCACGATCAAGACCGGCAAGGGCCAGCCCTCGACCAACGAGGAAGCGCTGTCGGCGCTGACCGATCAGCACGGGTTGCCGCAGCTGATCCTGGATTACCGCGGCCTGGCCAAGCTGGTATCGACCTATATCGACAAGCTGGCCGAGCAGGTGCACCCGGAAACCGGCCGCGTGCACACCAGCTACCACCAGGCGGTGGCGGCGACCGGCCGGCTGTCGTCATCGGACCCGAACCTGCAGAACATCCCGGTGCGCAGTGACGAGGGCCGGCGCATCCGCCGCGCCTTCGTGGCACCGGCGGGCTGGCGCATCCTGGCCGCGGACTATTCGCAGATCGAGCTGCGGATCATGGCGCACCTGTCCGGCGACGTTGGATTGCTGGATGCCTTCCGCGACGGCCTGGACATCCACCGGGCCACTGCCGCCGAAGTCATGGCCAAGCCGCTGGATGAGGTCAGCACCGACGACCGGCGCTCGGCCAAGGCGGTGAACTTCGGGCTGATCTATGGCATGGGCGCATTCGGCCTGGCGCGGCAACTGGGTATTGGCCGCCAGGAAGCGCAGGACTATATCGACCGCTATTTCGCCCGTTACCCCGGCGTGCGTCAGTACATGGAAGCTACCCGACAGCAGGCGCGCGAGTCGGGTTTTGTCGAAACCGTGTTCGGCCGGCGCCTCTACCTGCCGGCGATCCGCGCGCGCAATGCCAACGAGCGCCAGGCCGCCGAGCGGGCGGCAATCAACGCGCCGATGCAGGGCACCGCGGCCGACATCATCAAGGTGGCGATGATCGACCTGGATGCACGCCTTCAGGCCAGCGAGCTGCCGCTGCGGATGATCATGCAGGTGCACGACGAACTGGTGTTCGAGGTGCGCGAGGACGCCATCGACCCGGCCCGGGAATTGATCCGCCAGCGCATGGTGGCGGCCGCAAAACTCAAGGTGCCGCTGGTGGTCGATGCCGGCATCGGCCAGCACTGGGGCGAGGCGCACTGAGCGGGCGCTTTCCGCCGGCATCGCCCGCTGTCGACTGACGGGCTTCAAGCTGCCCGGGTAACGAATGGCGGAAGGGAGTGGGAGTCGAACCCACCCGGGACAGGCTGACTGCCCCAACCGGATTTGAAGTCCGGCCGCCCCACCGGGGGCGCTTCCCTTCCATGTGCTGGCCAACGTGCCTGCGTGAGCCCGCGGATACATGACATCCGGACAGAGCCGGTGCCTTGTCGCTGCGCCTTGCCGCTGCTGGCCGGCGGCAGAGTGGCAGCCCGGCCGGCCAACCTCAATTGTCGTACAGATCGAGCCGGTGCGGATTGAGCCGGCGGCGATCGCCACGGCGCCGGGTCAGGCCGAGGCGATCGAAAAAGTCCAGGATCTGGATCGCCACCTTGCGGCCATTGTCCAGGCGGTCGCGCAGGTCGGCGGCGACGAACCAACCTTGCGGCTTGCCGGCGGCGATGTCGACCATGATCGCCACCATCTCGCGCACCACCTGGCGATCAAAAAAATGGTCATGGGCTATCTGTTCGGTGTGGCCCAGGCGCTGGCTCAGGCGCAGCACGCGGCGCACCTGGTCTTCGTCGATGGCCAGCTCGCCGGCCAGATCGCGCACCCGCGGCGGCCGGAACCGGCCCCCGCCGAGCAGGCGCGGGCGCAGGCGTTGCCACAGGGCGTCGTCCTCGTCCTGCCATTGCAGCCGGTGCCCGGGCAGGTGCAGGAAGGCGCCCTGGCTGGCGATGGTGCCGGCCGCCAATTCGGCGCGCACGAAATCCAGGAACACCGGCCGGGCCAGGACCGGGGTCAGCGTCAGGCGCAGCTGCTCACGGCCGATGCCGGCCAGATCCGGATTGGCCTGATGGAACCCTGCCAGCGCCTGCGCCAGATCCTGGCGCAAGCGTTCATGGGTGGCGGCCGAGATCGCCAGCGAGCCGATCGTGCGCAATCCGGCATCGCGAATCAGCGCGTCGGCGTTGTCGGCCGCCAGGCCACGGTCACGCAGGAACTGCGGCATCGACACCGGTGCCAGCGCCGCCAGCCCGGCCAGCGCCGAAACCGGATCGGTGGCCTGTGACGCCGCCAGCCAGGCCAGGCGGACCGGGGTCGTGCGGCGCCTGGCTGGCGCGCGCAGATCCAGGAACCGGCCGCCGCCGATGGTGCGCCGGGCGGAGGTGTCACGCAGCACGAAGCGGTCGCCGACCCGGGCCGCCACCGGCCGCGCCAGCACCAGTTGCACC
>CAZUZT010000188.1:0-4011 GCA_964624575.1 uncultured Rhodanobacteraceae bacterium
CCCAGCCGCTGAACGCTGCGCGCCTGTTCAGCCATGCCCTGGGCCGGCAACTGGCGCCGGACGATCCCGATATCACCGGTGCCCGCGAAGGCGTCGGCAACATCACCGCGGCCCTGGATTCGGCCGAGGAATTGCTCTCTGGGCTGTTGGACATGTCGCGCCTGGATGCCGGTGCGATGACCGCCAAGCCGCGGCCGTTTCCAATCGGGCCGATGCTGCGCAGCCTGGCCACCGAGTTCGGTGTGCTTGCCCGCGAACGTGGCCTGGAGCTGCGGGCCCACGCCAGTGACCTGTGGGTTCACAGCGATCCGCAGCTCCTGCGCCGGGTGCTGCAGAACTTTTTGGGCAATGCCGTGCGCTACACCGGCCAGGGCCGCATCGTCCTGGGTTGCCGCCGCCGCGGCGATGCACTGTCGCTGCAGGTCTGGGATACCGGTCCGGGCATCGTCGATGCCGACCAGGCGACGATCTTCGAGGAGTTCCGGCGCCTGGATCGCGACGGCCAGGGACTGGGGCTGGGCCTGACCATCGCCGAACGTTTCGCCCGCCTGCTCGGCCATGCGATCCACCTGCGTTCCTGGCCCGGCCGGGGCAGCGTCTTCAGCATCCAGGTGCCCGTGGCGCCGGCCGAACCGGTCGTCTCCGACCCCGAGCCGATACCACCGCCGTCCAGCCTGGCCGGCGCCCATGTCCTGGTCGTCGACAACGATGCCGCCGTGCTCAATGCCATGGCCGCGGTGCTGTCCGGCTGGCGCTGCCAGGTCACCCTGGCCGCTGACGGCGAGCAGGCCAAGGCGCAACTGGCCGCGATGGCCACCGGGCAACAGCCGCAGGTCTGGCTGCTCGACTACCACCTGGACAGCGCCGACACCGGCCTGGCCGTACACACGCGCCTGGCGCAGCTCGACGGTGCACGGCCGACCATCATCATCACCGCCGACCACAGCGAAGCCGTGCGCAGCGCCGTCCAGGCCGCCGGCTGCCACCTGCTGCACAAACCGGTACGGCCGCTGGCACTGAAGTCGCTGCTGGCGCACCTGATGCACACCGCCTTGGAGCCGGCTGCAAGGGCTTGAGTCAGCGGCATTCGGCAGGCCCTTGCCACGGTCGGAGAACAGGCGCGGCTAAGCACCAGGACGCGATGCCCTGCCACAGGATCATGAGGAGGGTGCGCATGGAGGCGGTTTCGGAATCGCCAGTACTTCGCGCCGCCGGTGCGCACCTCCAACGCCAAGCCGCGTGAATCGGCGATTCGGTACACCTTGTCGCTGGGCTTGAGGGTGCGATACGTGAGTCGGTGAGACCTGCCGATGTGAGTAACGCTCCGAGCAGTGTCCGGTGTACTCACAATGTTGCTCACGTTTCGGCTTGGCTTCCAGCGGAACCCCACGGACGAACACGGACGGCCGGACACGAAAAAGCCCGCATTGCTGCGGGCCTTCTGGAACTTCTCGGAACCTCGTGGAACTGCGCATGGAGGCCTGGGTCGGAATCGAACCGGCGTACGCGGATTTGCAGTCCGCTGCATGACCACTCTGCCACCAGGCCACGCGCAAGGGTGAAGCGAACCGGCAAGCCTGCCGGAGCCGGCTAGTGTAGCGCCTGCCAGCGCGGATAAGAAGGGGTATCGATGGCCCGCGTCCGAGCACGTGCTATCGGATCCCGATGGCTGAATGCCCAGGTCTTCCCGCTGCCTGCTGGCCGGTCCGGTACAGCGTGCCAGGATTTTTGCCTGCAACTTTTCATGGGCAATAGAGGTTCCACCTTGAACAAGTCATCTGCTCCGCCTAGTATGTGCAAAAAAATAAAAGACATTAGGGGGGGTTGCCATCACTATCAAGGAGTTGTCATGAGGAGAGTGCTTGCCTGTCTACTGGTTGCCGGTCTGTGGTTTGGGGCAGCTGCCGAGGGCGTGTCGGCAGCGGACGAGTGGACCATCGTCACATCAACGCGGGTTACCAATTCGCCCCTGGTGTTACCCGGTTTGCCGCCATTCAATGGGAATTGGGCGTTGGGAAATGTGGCGCTTCCGGATGCGGATCCCACAGCATCCGTGCATTTTACTTTGGCGCGCGGTTCGGCAGTCGAGCGCTGGTATCCACAATCTGACTTGCTCGCGCCCTACGCAATTACTGGCGCAGTGGGCGAGACTGGGCGCGGGCGAAAGGGCATCGAGGCCGATCACGTCTTTCGGTGGATTTCAGACTCTGCTCTTGATGCCGGAGCTGATGCCATGAATTCCAGGGTCTTCGGAGGAAGGGCTGGGCCTCCTGCTCCAACATCCACTTCCTTTGCATCGTATGGCGTCTGGATCGCTGAAGAGGGTGGTAATCGGGAAATTGGTAGGGCAAGAATGTACCTGCCTGGGCAGGAAGCCACTCCCTTGGACCCGTCTTTTGATAATTTATACCGTTTTCGTTCGGACTCGGACTTCGTGATTCGGGCTTGGGGTGTTGGCTCGGGTGATGCCGTAATGGTGGCCAGGGTTGTCAGAAATACGGGTGGCGAGACCTCTGCGGTGGTTGCGCATTCGGCGATTGATGGCAATAAAATTTGTGCAGTATCTGGTGCAAGCGGGATGCAGTTCAACGCGAGTGACGTCTACGTAACAAGTGTTGGCACGGTTTATATCAGAACTTCACAGGGTATTTGGGAGGTCTGTAGATCGGAGGAACCAATTGCACTTGCGGCCAGATGGGACAACGGTCCGTTGGGTCCGATGCTGCCTTCCAGCACAGATCAATTCAATTCCTTGTCAGGCGCGTTCTCCGCCACGTCTCAAGGTCGGATCGTCTTTGGTGCCACCCTCAGGGAAACCTCAGGTTCATCGGCGGGGGGATGGGATTTTCGAGCATATCGATGGCGTAAACATACCGTTGGTGCTTGCGCGCAGGGCTGATGCTTCTAATTCCAATTACCAATTAAAGTTTTTCTCCAGCTTGTCCTCCTTCGGCTACTCGGAGTACCTCAAAGTTGCCGGGGATTACATTGTCTTCCGTGGGGCCGTGCCGCCTGAATCGGGATCGTCACCCATAGAAGGCTACTGGCGTTTGGGGCCGGATGGCTGGATCGAGCCCATCGCCATCGAAGGAACAGGGGAGCCTGAATATTCGCCGGCAACAGGGAGGGTGTGGAGCAGAAATTCGAATAATCGGATCGCAGTATTGAAAACTGGTGATGTGCTGCTCTGGTCTCGGATTTCACCACAAAATTCAGATACTCTCTGGCGTTTGAGCCCGGGGGAGACCCCGATCGAGATTCTGAAAAGAACAGACCCGGTCGTCGCCCCAACTCAAACAGGTCCTTTGCTGGCCAGTGTGACGGGTATGACGGGGCCGCCAATCGCATCCAACGATTCCCTGGATTCCTGGATCAACAGCCACGGCCACATTCTGATGCGCGTGACCTTGGACAATGGTCTGGGCTCGGTCTACGTCCGCAGCCGGGCCGGAGTCCGTGATTCGATTTTCGCCGACGGGTTCCAGCAGGGTACTGAATCCGGCACGCGCCAGTACGATCCATTGGCGCATGCTGCCTCGTGACGCGCCGGCCGTGATGGTTGCCATCCGGCCGGCGCTTGCGTTTCGCCCTCAACCACGCCAAAAGCGCGTGGTGAACAGGATCAGGATGGTGAATATTTCCAGGCGGCCGAGCAGCATGAGGGCGCAGAGCAGCCATTTTGCGGTGTCGGGCAGGGCGGCGTAGTTGCCGCTTGGGCCGATGATTTGGCCAAACCCTGGGCCGACGTTGGCCAGGGCGCTGGCGGCGGCGCTGGCGCTGGTGAGGAAATCCAGGTCCAGGGCCATCAGGGCGATGGTGCCGGTGGCGTAGCAGACAAAAAAGACAGCCACGAAGGCGACCACAGAGCCGATAACGTCCGCGCTCAACGGCCGGCCGCCGTAGCTGATGGGGAAGACGCCGCGCGGGTAGAGCAACCGCCGGAAGTGGCTGCGCAGCATGATGGCCATCACTTCCAGGCGGAAGATTTTCAGGCCGCCGCTGGTCGAGCCG
>CAZUZT010000189.1:0-3999 GCA_964624575.1 uncultured Rhodanobacteraceae bacterium
GCGGCATGAGCTTCCACAACATGCGCGGCTACGGCGACCCGCGCTACACGCCGGTGTCGGCACAGTTCGACGGCTGGCTTACCGACGCCGTTGAAAGCGACCCGGCCCGGCGCGAGGCGATGCTTCGCGACTGGACCAGCGCCCCGCACGCCCGTGACAGCCATCCACCGGGCGGCGAGGAACACCTGCTGCCGCTGATGGTCGCCGCCGGCGCCGCCGGCGATTCCGAAGGCCGCAAGGTCTATTCGGAGGAAGTGATGAAAACCACTCTTTCCGCATTCCGCTTCGGCTGATCCCCCGCAGCCCCCCTATATCAGGAGGCACCCCATGAAGATCGACCTTTCCGGCAAGCGCGCCGTCGTCACCGGTTCCACCGGCGGCATCGGCCTGGCCATCGCCACCGGCCTGGCGAAGGCCGGCGCCAGCGTCACCGTCGTCGGCCGCGCGCAGGAGCGCGTGGACGCCGCGCTGGCGGTGATCCGTAAGGCCTCCGGCCGCGACGACGCCGGCGGCGTGGTCGCCGACATCGGCACCGCCGAAGGCTGCGCCATGCTCACCGCCGCGGTTCCGGACGCGGACATCTTCATCAACAACGTCGGCATCTACGGCGCGCGCGAATTCTTCGACATCGATGACGCGCTGTGGGACGGGTTCTGGCAGGTCAACGTGATGACCGGCGTGCGCCTGGCACGCCACTACGCGAAGGGCATGCGCGAGCGCGGCTGGGGGCGGATCCAGTTCGTGTCCAGCGAGTCGGCGCTCAACATCCCCACCGAGATGGTCCACTACGGCGTCAGCAAGGCGGCCGTGCAGGGGCTTTCGCGCGGGCTGGCGAAGGTGCTGGCCGGCACCGGTGTTACCGTCAACACGATCCTGCCCGGCCCCACCCGCACCGCCGGCGCGGTGCAGATGATGGCCGACCTCGCCGCCGGGCGCGGCGTCACCCCGCTGGAGATGGAGGGCATCTTCCTGGCCGAGAACCGTCCTTCCAACCTGCTGGGCCATTTCGCCGAGCCGGAGGAGGTGGCCAACCTGGCCGTGTACGCGGCCTCGCCACAGGCCAGCGCCACCACCGGCTCCGCGCTGCGCGTGGACGGCGGCACGGTTGAAACCATTGCCTGATCAAATCGGCCGATCCATCCCCCGTTCGCAAGAGAGGCAGAACACCATGAACAAACGCACGCTTGGCCGCTCCGGCCTGGAAATCGCCCCGCTGGTCCTGGGCGGCAACGTCTTCGGCTGGACCGCGGACGAGGCCACCTCGTTCAAGCTGCTCGACCGCTTCGTCGAGCGCGGCTTCAACGCCATCGACACTGCGGACTCCTACTCCGCTTGGGCCCCGGGCCTGGCCGGCGGCGAGTCGGAAACCGTGATGGGCAAGTGGCTGGCCAGGCGCGGCCGCCGCGACGACGTGGTGATCATGACCAAGGTCGGCAGCCTGGAGGCGCGCAAGGGCCTGAAGGCGTCCAACATCGCCGCAGCGGTCGAGGATTCGCTCAAGCGCCTGCAGACCGACTATCTGGACGTGTACTTCGCCCACATCGACGATGCCAGCGTGCCGCTGGAGGAAACCCTGGGTGCTTTCGACAGGCTGGTCGATGCCGGCAAGGTCCGCAACATCGGCGCATCCAACTACAACGCCGGCCGCCTGCGCGAGGCGCTGGGCATCTCGGAGGAAAAGGGCCTGTCGCGCTACGAGGTCATCCAGCCGGGTTACAACCTCTACGACCGCGCCGGCTACGAGTCCGAGCTCGCGGGCGTGGTGCGCGAGGAAGGCCTGGGCGTGGTGGCGTACTTCGCGCTGGCCAGCGGCTTCCTCACCGGCAAGTACCGCAGCAAAGCGGACCTGGAAGGCGTGCCGCGGGCGGCGTTCCTGGAAGGCTTCTTCGACGATCGCGGCATGCGTCTGCTCGACGCCCTGCGCAAGGTTTCCGAACAGGTCGGCGCGACCCCCGCACAGGTGTCGCTTGCCTGGCTGATGGGCCGGCCCAGCGTCACCCCGATCGCCAGCGCCACCAGCCTGGAGCAGCTGGACGACATCCTCGGCGCGGCTGATGTGGACCTGCCGAAGGACGCGCTGGACGCGCTTGGCCGGGCTTCGGCGGGGTAACGGACGCGGGTACAAATTGCATCGGTTGAAGGTATGGTTGGCAGGCTTTCAGCTTGCCAGCCACGCTGTCGCCACATCACACGGGAGCCGCCATGAGTCGTGACACCAGGGAACACTACGGAACTGTTTCGCGCCTGCTCCACTGGGGCATGGCGGTGCTGGTTATCTGGCAGGCGCTCAAGCTGTTCGACCGCATCGACGACGGCCAGCACTGGGTGGGACAGAACCTCGTTTCCTGGCACATCTCCATCGGCACCCTGATCGGGGTGCTGATCGTATTGCGCATCGCCTGGGCGCTGCGCAACAAGGACAACAGGCCGCCTCCGCCCCAGCCGCCTACGCTGGGGTTGCTGGCCCGCGCGGGGCACATCGCCCTGTACGTGGGGCTGGTGATGCTGCCGGTGACCGGGATCAGCATCATGGTCGGCAACGGCTACGGCCTGGAAGCGTTCGGCATGCAGATCGTGCCCGGCGGCGACGAGATCCCCTGGCTGGCCACCTTCGGCGGCGTGCTGCATTCGCCGGTGGCCTGGCTGACGGTGCTGATGGTGCTCGGGCACGCCGGGGCGGCCCTGTGGCACGGCCTGGTGCGCAAGGACGGCGTGCTGCAACGCATGCTCTGAGCGCTCAGGCTTCGCCGAAGCCACGGCTGGAGTGGGCGGGCGCGCGCGGCTGTGATGCCGCCGCCTCCGCCTCCAGCCGCGCGCCGACCAGGATGGGGTCGCCGTGGGGCGGGGTGATGCCGCCTTCGCCAGGCACCGCCGCAGGGCCTAAGCCGGTCTGGGAGCGCTGCCAGGCCCGGTAGGCGATGAAGCCAAGCGCGCCGGCTGCGACGATCTTCAGGATTGCCATGGGTACCTCTTCGTGTGCCTCGTGGACAACAGGATGTGCGCGAAGCGGTTAGTCGGACGTGACAGCCGGCCGCAGTCCGGCCGTTCGACCATTCCAGCACCGCCGGTGCCAGGGCATCGAGCAGTCTGCGCCCGCGTGTATTGCAGCAATAAAAACCGCGGCCCTGTTGGACAGGGCCGCGGTGAAGGTGGAGCGCTGGACCGGATCGGTTCCGGTTCTTGTTGGTTGTGCCGCCGATCAGTAGTCGGTGCCGACGACCACGGTCAGGTCCGAGGACTCGACGTTGGTGACGCCCTCGATGTCGCGGGCGATCTCGACCGCGCGGTCGATCTGGGCCTGGCTCTCGACGTCGCCGCTGAGGCGGACCACGCCGTTGACCGTCTCGACGCTGACGTCCAGGCCGGCCACGTCCGAATCGGCCAGCAGGCTCGACTTGACCTTGGTGGTGATCCAGGTGTCGTTGATCGGCTGGTCGGAATCGCTGTCCATGACCGCGCTGTGGTCGCGCTCGTGGTCGGCGTCCTGGGCCATGACGCCGCCGGCGGCGAACATCAGGGCGACCGACAGGGCGCCGGCAAGGATGGTTCGGGGGTTGTTGATGACGTTGTTCATGGGGACTGTCTCGTTTCATTGGGGGAGTGGTGCCGAGTCTGGGCACCCGCCTGTACAAGAAGCGTGAGAAAAAGCCTGCTGCCCGTTAAACGAACCCGCCGGACGGCCCGCGAAATAAACCCCGCCTGAGCGCGGCGATCCCGACTGCTTCAGGATTGACCGCCCCGGCCCTGCGCGCGTGCGTTGGCGATCACGGCCCGTACCAGCTCGCGATCCCTGTGGCGCGAGATCGGCATCGCCCCCAGCGCGATCGCCTGCAGGCGCATGTCCGCGGTGACGTCGTAATGGGCGCCGCTGGTCTTGTCCTGGAACGCGCGCCGCGGCAGCCCCAGGCGTTCGGCGAAGGCGTGCAGTTCGTCCAGGGTGTCGGCCATCAGGTGCGCCCAGCGGCGGCCGCGCCAGAGGGTGACGGCATCGTCGACGTA
>CAZUZT010000190.1:0-2041 GCA_964624575.1 uncultured Rhodanobacteraceae bacterium
GAACCACTCCCGCACGTGGTCAGGGACCGTCGGCTCGCGCAGCTCGGCAGGCAGCATGCTGGCCAGCTCCGCCGCAATTATCGGCAACAGCACGGCCCAGACGAAGGGCGCGCGCTTGGCCCAGCTGGAGGCCAGCAGCAGCCAGGCGATGCCGGGCAGGGCCCAGAGCATGTGCACCGGAATGGTTGCCAGCGTGCGCAGCCAGACATCCAGGAGCAGGCCCGGCTGCCACAGCACCGGCCACGGATTGAGGCCGTGGAACGACGCGTACAGGCTCAGCAGCAGCAGCGTGCCCAGGTGCAGGATGGCGATCGCCGCCAGCGCCAGTACCGGCGCCACCAGCACCGCGGTGACCAGCTTGGACAGCACGGTCTGGGTGTCGGTGGCCGGCAGCGATTTCCAGAACAGGATGCTGCGGTCCTTGCGCTCGTCGTAGAGGGCGCTGATGCAATAGAACAGCACCACGAAGTACAGCACGATCTGGTTCAGTACCCCCAGGCTCCACAGGCCGATGCCCAGACCGCGGCGCAGTTCGGCCAGCTGTGTCCCTTGCACCTGGGAACCGGCCAGGTCGGCCAGGCTGGCGACATCGACGTCGCCCACCAGGTTCACGCGGAAGGTTTCGCCGATCAGCAGTGACAGCGCAATCAGCACCAGCAGGATGCCGGTGGTCCACAGTTGCGACGTCCACAGGCCGCCGCGATTTTCCCAGAACTCGCGCCGGAGCAGGGCGGTGAAGGTGGCCAGCGGCGTGCCGTGGCCGGCCGCGCCGGTGCTGGCGCCTGACATTGGCGCCGCCGTGGTGTTGCTGGCGGCGTGGGTTGGCGTGCTCGTGGTCACTGGTCGCGCTCCTTCATCGTGGCGACAAACAGGTCGGCCAGGCCGGGCGTGCGGATCTCGCCCAGATCGGCCAGGCGCAGGCGGTCAACACCGTCGAACAGCATCGCCGATTTGCCGAACAGGCTGCGCTCGTGCAGCGGTTGCAGGGCCAGCGCGGCATCGCGCCGGTCCGGGCCGACCAGCACCTCGGTATAGCGGTCGGGCAGGGCATCCATGGCGGTGTCGAGCACGATGCGGCCGTCGCGGATGAACACCACGTCCGACAGGATGTGCTCGATCTCCTCGACCTGATGCGTGGTGACCAGAATGGTGCGGTCCTGGTCGAAGTAATCGTTGAGCAGGTTCTCGTAGAAGGCCTTGCGGTGCAGGATGTCCAGGCCCAGGGTCGGCTCGTCCAGCACCAGCAGGCGTGCGTCGATGGCCATCACCAGGGCCAGGTGCATCTGCACCACCATGCCCTTGGACATGGCTTTGACCTTCATCTTCGGATCGATCTTGGTACCGGCCAGCAGCGCCCGGCAACGCTCGGGCGAAAAGCGCGGATGCACACGGGCGGTGAACTCGATCAGCTCGCGCACCCGGATCCAGCGCGGCAGGATGGCGGTATCGGCAATGAAGCTGACATCGCGCATCAGTTGCTGGCGCTGCCGGTGCGGGTCCAGGCCGAGCACCTTCAGCTCGCCCTGATACGGCGTCAGGCCCAGGATCGCCTTCATCGCCGTGGTCTTGCCGGCACCGTTGGGGCCGATCAGGCCGACGATGCGCCCGGCCGGTATGGTCAGGTCGATTCCGGCCAGCGCCTTGGTGGCGCCGAAGGATTTGCTCAGGCCGCGGGCCTGGATGGTGGCGGTCATTGTCCGGATTCCTCGTTTCGTTGCAGGTTGGCCAGCAGTTGCGCCGGGTCGATGCCCAGGCTGTGCATGCGGATGATCATCGCCGGCCATTCCTGGTTCATGAACAGCTCGCGCTCGCGTGTGCGCAGCACCGTGTCGGCGCCGGCGCTGACGAACAGGCCCAGGCCGCGGCGTTTTTCCACCAGGCCGTCATCGCTGAGCGTCTGGTAGGCCTTGGACACCGTGATCGGGTTGATCGCCAGCTCCGCCGCCACCTGGCGTACCGAGGGCAGCGCTTCGCCGGGCCGGATATCGCCAGCCAGGATCTGCGCCACCACCCGCTCGCGCAACTGCAGGTAGATCGGCGT
>CAZUZT010000190.1:2141-3982 GCA_964624575.1 uncultured Rhodanobacteraceae bacterium
GTGGTGAACTATAACACCGTATCGAGAGCTGTCAAGCCGTGCAGGAAGTCATGTTGGGTGGCATGTGCTGCCTCCAGGCAAAGAAAGGCCGGTGCTTCTGCGGGCAATCGGCCTTCCACCGCTCCTGCTGCCAGCAGCAACGGTGGCCTCCTGTGACCCGGTGGCAGTGGCGCTTGGGGTCGGCCGGAGCATCGGGTCAGGCGGGCACGCGAATCCATGCAGGCTTGCGCGGGGCCGGAGGCTCGGCAATGATGCCGGCCGTCATCATCCGCTCAACGCTGCAGATCATGGGTAATTCCTTGCGTGACGCGCTCCGCCAAAGTGGCGCGCTGGCCAACTTCAAACCAGTGCCCGGCGACAGCCGTGGCGGCAGCGAGGCCGGCAAGGGTGCCGGCGCTGGCCGTCGTCGAGACGGTGCCCGCCCGGACAAGGACGGCCGGCGCCAGAAGGCGGGCGACAAAGGCGCCGGGCACAAGCGCGATGCCGGACGTAGCGGCGGCAAGATGGGCGCTGCGGGCCGGCAGCGTCCGGCGACGCGCCCCGCCGGCGATGGTGGCGAGATCGACTTGGCCAAGGCCTATGCCCTGCGTTCGCGCAGCGAGCAGCGCGAACGCGAGGCCAAGCTGCGCGCCGAGCGCGAGGTGGCTGAGCAGCGCCGTCGGCTGCGCGAGCAGGTGGCGGCGGTGCTGGAAGGCAAGACCCTGAACCTGGCCGAGGCCGAGCAGGTCCGGAATTTTGAATACGGCGGCAAGATCCGCCGCGTCTATGTCAGCGATGAGCAGTTGGTTCAGCTCAATCGTGGCGAGCTCGGCGTGGTGCAGGTGCGCGGTCGCTATCTGCTGGTGAGCCGTGCGCTGGCCGAGCAGGTGGCCGGCATTGATCCGAATGCCCTGGCGTTGTTGCCGGAACCGGACGCCGGTGCCGCCGAGACTGTCGCGGCTACGGATACGGACACGGACGGCTGCGCCGCTGCCGACGCCAGCGGGCGGAAGGAACCCGGCGCCGGTTGAGCAGACACGGTTGCACGGGCGTTGCCTGACTTGCCGCCGGCCGGCATGTGCCACGGCGGCTCCCTGTTGCCGTCGGGCAGCGGCGCAGGCTTTTTCGCCGTGTGCTCGCACCCGGCATCCCCTCACTCCCCCTTCGCCAGCGACGGGGGAAGCTTGTTGGCCTCGCCGGCCGGATGCCGCCGGCACGCAATGGCGGTAACGTGACGGCGTCCGCCGATTCTTCAAAGGTGTTTCGATGTCGATCAAGTGTTTACCTTCCTTTCTGGCCCTGTTGCTGGGCGCCGGAGTGATGGCCGCGCCGATTTCCGTCGGCCTGGCTGCCGAGCCCGAGAGTGCAGCCGGCGCCGCGGTGTGCAAAGCGCCGTTGCTGGATGTCGAGTTCCGGCCGCTGGCCGAGCCTGAGCCGGTGAACCTGTGCCAGCGCTTCCAGGGCCAGGTGCTGCTGGTGGTGAACACGGCCAGCAAATGTGGTTTCACCAAGCAGTACGAAGGGCTGGAAGCCATGCATGCGCGCTTGCACGAGCGCGGTTTTTCCGTGCTCGGGTTTCCGTCCAACGATTTCCTCGGCCAGGAGCCGGGCACCGAGGAAGAGATCCGCGAGTTCTGCATCAACACTTTCGGCGTGCAGTTTCCGATGTTCGAAAAGCTCGTGGTCACCGGTGACGATGCCTCGCCGTTCTACCAGGCCCTGGCCGCCCAGGCCGGCGGCGAGCAGCCGGGCTGGAACTTCCACAAGTATCTGCTTGACCGCGACGGCCGGGTGATCGGCAGCTTCGGCAGCCGGGTGACGCCGGAGGATCCGAAGCTGCTGGCGGCGATCGAGCAGGCGCT
>CAZUZT010000191.1:0-1480 GCA_964624575.1 uncultured Rhodanobacteraceae bacterium
TGGGACAGGATACGCGGGTGAGTGAACAGGATTTTCGCAGCGCAACGGTGGGCCGGGAGCGTTTTCCCCGGGTAGGCATGGTGTCACTGGGCTGCCCGAAGGCACTGGTGGATTCCGAGCGCATCCTTACCCAGTTGCGGGCCGAGGGCTACGACGTGGTTGGCAGCTACGACGATGCCGATGTCGTGGTGGTCAATACCTGTGGTTTCATCGAGTCGGCAGTGGCTGAATCGCTGACCGCGATCGGCGAGGCCATGGCCGAGAACGGCAAGGTCATCGTTACCGGTTGCCTGGGCAAGCGCGCCGAGCTGATCCGTGCCGCGCACCCCGATGTGCTGTCGATCTCCGGGCCGCAGGATTACGCCAGCGTCATGGCAGCCGTGCACGAGGTCGTGCCGCCGCGCCGCGATCCGTTCCTGGATCTGCTGCCGGCCCACGGCATCAAGCTGACGCCGCGGCATTACGCCTACCTGAAGATTTCCGAAGGCTGCAACCACCGCTGCACCTTCTGCATCATCCCGTCGTTGCGCGGCGACCTGGTGTCGCGGCCGGTGGACGAGGTGCTGGCCGAGGCCGAGCGCCTGGTCGCCGGCGGCGTGCGCGAGTTGCTGGTGGTGTCGCAGGACACCAGCGCCTATGGCGTGGACCTGCGTTATGCCGAGCGTGGCTGGCGCGGCCGCACTTTGCGCAGCCACATCACCGACCTGTGCCAGGGATTGTCGGAACTGGGCGCCTGGGTGCGCCTGCATTACGTCTACCCGTATCCGCATGTCGACGATGTCGTGGCGCTGATGGGGCAGGGCGGCCTGCTGCCGTATCTGGATATCCCCTTCCAGCATGCCAGCCCGCGCCTGCTGCGCCTGATGAAGCGGCCCGGCAACGTCGACCGGGTCCTGGACCGCATCCGCGCCTGGCGCGCGATTTGTCCAGAGCTGACCCTGCGCTCGACCTTCATCGTTGGTTTCCCCGGCGAAACCGAGGCCGAGTTCGAGCAGCTGCTGGAATTCCTGGACGAAGCCCAGCTGGATCGTGTCGGCGCCTTCGTCTATTCGCCGGTTGAAGGTGCCACGGCCAATGCCCTTCCCGATCCGGTGCCCGAGGTGCTGGCCCAGGAGCGGCTGGAGCGCTTCATGGTGCACCAGGCGGCGATCAGCCAGGCGCGTCTGCAGGCCAAGGTCGGCCGCGTGCAGCAGGTGCTGGTGGATATTGTCGAAGATGATCTGGCCACGGCCCGGTCGATGGCCGATGCGCCGGAGATCGACGGCCAGGTGCATGTTCAGCAGGTGCCCGACGGTGTTCGCCCCGGTGATTTTCTGCAGGTCAGGATCGAGGCGGCCGACGAGCATGACCTGTTCGCCCGGCCGGTTGGAGTGGAGCCCGATTTCGACTGATCGCCAGGTACGGCATGGCGCGGGATTATTGGTTGGGACACGGATGCCGGTGGCCCCGACCATCATCGGCAGGCGATTGCCTGCGCCGC
>CAZUZT010000191.1:1580-3970 GCA_964624575.1 uncultured Rhodanobacteraceae bacterium
TCTCGGCGTCCTGCTCGAACCAGGCGCGGGCGCTGCCCAGCCGGAAGCTGTAGCCCCAGGCATCCATGTCGGCCATCAGGCGCGCGCGGCCGACACCGGGAAGCTTGTCGGCCAGCAGGATTTGCAGGTAGCAGACCGCGTCTTCTTCCTCGATCGAGTCGGTGGCATCGGTGTGCACCTGCGCGCGCCGGGCCGGCTCCAGCACGATCAGGTGGCAAGCCTCGTGCAGCAGCGAGTGCACCGGCGTGTCGTCGCGGGCATAGACCCGGCTGCCGATCAGTCCGGCTTCCGGTGCGCCCCAGTAGCTGCCGGGAATTTCCCGGCCATCCGCCACCGCCACCAGTTCCAGGTCGTAGCCGGCGAGCAGGGTGCCGGCGCTGCCGGCATCGATGTCGGCCAGGCGCAGAACCGGCGCGTGTTCAGTCAACGTCACCGGGTCCGCGATCGGGCAGGACGATGTTCATCTCCAGCACCTCGTGCTCACCCTCGCTGGAGAGGTTGACGTCGACCGCATCCGGGGCGACGTGGACGTATTTGCGGATCACCTCCAGCAGCTCGCGCTTGAGCATCGGCAGGTAATCGGGGCCACCGCGTTCGGCACGGGCCTGGGCGACGATGATCTGCAGGCGCTGGCGGGCCAGGTCGGCACTTTTGCGGGGCTTGCTGCGGAAGACATTCAACCAGGACATGCTCAACCTCCGAACAGGCGCTGAAGCAGGCCTTTCTTGCCGGGTTCGACAAAACGCAGCGGGCGTTGCTCGCCCAGCAGCCGGGCCACGGCATCGTCATAGGCCTGGCCGGCGGGGGATTCCAGATCGAGGATCACCGGGATGCCCGAGTTCGACGATTGCAGCACTTCCTCGGATTCGGGGATCACGCCGAGCACCGGAATGCCCAGGATTTCTTCGACATCCTGCAGGCTCATCATGTCGCCATCGGCGACCCGGCGCGGGCTGTAGCGGGTCAGCAACAGGTGCTCATCGACCTTGGCCTGGCCTTCTTCCGAGCGCCGGGTCTTGCTCGCCAGCAGGCCCAGGATCCGGTCGGAGTCACGCACCGAGGAGACTTCCGGGTTGACCACGACGATCGCACGGTCGGCGTAGTACATGGCCAGGAAGGCGCCCTTCTCGATGCCGGCCGGCGAGTCGCAGATAATGTAGTCGAATTCCTGGCGCAGTTCGCCCAGTACCCGCTCGACGCCTTCGGGGGTGAGCGCATCCTTGTCGCGGGTCTGCGAGGCGGCCAGGATCGACAGGTTTTCCTGGCGCTTGTCCCGGATCAGGGCCTGGCGCAGGGTGCAGTCATTGTTGATGACATTGACGAAATCGTAAACCACGCGCCGCTCGCAGCCCATGATCAGGTCCAGGTTGCGCAGGCCGACATCGAAGTCCACGACGACGACCTTGTGGCCCCGGCGCGCCACGCCCATGGCGATCGAGGCCGATGAGGTGGTCTTGCCGACCCCGCCCTTGCCGGATGTGACAACGATGATTTCACTCAAGGGGACTTCTCCTGCTGCGGCTGGGTGCGGATGGGAACGATGGAAAGGTTAGCCGGAAACGGCGGCCCCGTCTCGGGCGCGATGCCCGCGTGCATCAATGCTTGCGGCGGGTTCGTTCCGGCGTTGAACAAATCGGCGCCGACCGGATCGCTGCCCGTTCCGCGGTGGGCGCGCGGCGCCGATGGCAGCCCCGCGCTGCCGGCCTGGTGAGGCTTCAAAGCGGCTCGAACAGCAACCGCTCGCCCTCCAGGCGGATGGCCAGGGCCTGCCCGCGCACGCTGGCCGGGGCATCGTCGAGCACCCGGTAGCTGCCGGCGACGGCGACCAGCTCGGCCTGGAATTCGCGGCAGAAGACCCGGGCCTGAGGATCACCACTGGCACCGGCCAGGGCGCGTCCGCGCAGGCTGCCATAGATATGGATATTGCCATCGGCGATCACTTCGGCGCCGGTGCCGACATTGCCGACCACGGTCAGATCGCTGCCGCGGGCGTAGATCTGCTGGCCGGAACGGACATGGCCTTCATGCAGGTGGATGCCGCCGGCCGATGGCGCGTCCGGCTCCGGCGCGGCCGCTGCGCTTGGCTCGGCGGTCGACGTAGCCGGTTCCGGCGGCGGCGCAGGCGCGCTGGCCGCTGCCGTGGTGCCGGCGGGCTCGTAATTGGCCCGGAAGCGGCTGAACAAGGGCAGGTCCAGCTCCCGTGACAGGGCGTCGATGGCGTTCGAACCGTAGGTCAATCCCACCGGCAGGACGCCGGCAGCGGCCAGTGCCGTGAACAGTTCGCGCACCTGCGCCGGGGCCGGCGTCTGCGAGAATTCGTTCAGGTCGACGATTACCGCGGCGCGGGCAAGCAGATGGGGCGCGGCCTGGACCTTGGCGGTCACCTCGGC
>CAZUZT010000192.1:0-3953 GCA_964624575.1 uncultured Rhodanobacteraceae bacterium
AGGTCCATCCCCACCGGATCGAGCCACTCCGGATTCACGGCACGCCACCAAACATCCATGCGCGAATAGATCTGGGCGTAGGGATCCGCTTCCACGCCAGGGCCGGCTTCGGGAAGGCTTTTCAGGAGCGTTCCGTCATGGCTCCTGATCATCAGCCACGGCTTGCCGCCGTTGTAACGATGGTTGGGCGCAAGCTCCAAAGGACCCGGATTGAACGCAAGCACCGGCAGCGTTTCCCTGGCGGTCTTGCCCAGCGCATAGGCAGTGATGCGACCGAGAATGTCGAAGAATCCGGTGTGCTCATTGCTGAACCCGGCAACCATCCGCTTGTAGAACGCACCAGCGCCGTGCGTGGGCATCACGCCGTGGATGACTCCGAAGATGTGCTGCTCGGCACCATGTTCCTTTGCGGCAGCGCGGGCCACCAGGCCGCCCATCGAGTGAGTCAGCAGGATCACTCCTTTGCAGACCGAAGACGACCCATTTCCGGGGTCGTTGTATTCGTTGACCAAGGCCTTGATGTATTCCGCCAGCCTGGCGCCGGACTCGATGTTTGATTGCGTCCAGTTGTATCCGAACGCATGGACGGGGAAAGCGTGGTCGAGCAGCCCGGCGATCTGGCCCATGCGGATCGGGTCCGGCTGGACGCGGGCACCATCGACCGGCCGGCCCACCAGCGCGTCGATAATTTCCTGAAGGCCTTGGTTGGGCGCCCCCGGCAGCGGCGGACCTTCATCATTGCTGCCGTCGGCGCTTTCCTGACCCTCTGTGAGCGTGAGCTCCAGGTTACCCAGACTCTCCTCCAGCCAGTCCAGGAGCGGGCCGTAATAGGCCCAGCTGACCGTGCCCCAACCCCGGCGCCGCCTGTCGGCGACGCGCGCATCCCTGTCTCCGCGGGCGGTGTTTTCACCGGCCTTGACCTTTCCCCGGGGATCAACCTCGAGCACATCCTTGTTCAACAGGCTGCGCCGCGCCGCAGCACTGCGTCCCAGCCACGCCAGCCCTACACCAACCGGTGAATCCACCCGCCACACAGGGGCTCCAGCGCGGGCAAGCACGCGCCCCTCCAGTACCACCTGGGCATGCGCCTTCAGGTTGCTGCCCATGATTCCCGGCAGCAGGATGATGGGAACGACGCTGGGAGGGTCGGCCCGGACTTCCGACCGGACGCTGTCATCTGCCGGCGATGAAACCAGGTCGGCAACCCGGATTCCGTCGGCGGCATGGTAGCCGTGGACCTGTCGGACCGGCCCGCTCACGCCGGACCTCCCACCGGCCCGAGCAGCCTGATCCGATGGGCCTCGATCCCGGCGGTTTTCTGCACTTCCGCCCAGCCGTTGCCGTCCGTGACCCCATGGACGCGCGCGCCATCGGCGCGGACGATCTCGTAGCGATAGTTCGCGGCGGGCTTGCCACTGGGGAACCGGATCCGTACCTGTTCGTCGAACCTGGTCTCCGGCCAGGAGTTCATCTCCCGGCTCAGCTGCGTCGGTCCAGTGAAGCTGTGCTTGCCCGCATGCACCCTGATCTCGCCCGGGCAGGCGATGATGATGTTGCCGTCTTCGATGGTGAGGCTGGCGCCGCCGCCGGTGGCCAGGTGCACGGCCTTGCCTGCGGCCAGGTCGACTTCTGCGTTGGCACTGACCAGCTTGAGCTGGTCACGGCTGCGCACGCGGATGTCGCTGTTCTGGGCCTGCACGTCCAGCTCACCCTCGCCCGTCACCAGGCTCAGGCCGGTCTCTCCGGCCTGCCCTTCCACCGACGCGGCGAGGACCCCGATCGCCTGGCCGCTGTGCAAGCGCAGGTTGCCGGCAACGGCCAGGTTGCTGGACTGGCCGCTGGCCAGGGTCAGCGTTTCGCCCACGCTCCAGCCCAGGGCCTGGCCGGCGATGAAGCCGATCCCTGCCGGTGCCGCCAGGCCAAGCAGGGCATCGCCCGTGTGCGGGATGCGGCCTTCGCCTGCAGCCGGGCTGCGTTGGCGCGCTTCACCACAGGCGGCGCCGTAGTCTTCACCGGTCACCGCGGTCTTCGCGCTGGCCAGCAGCGCCTGCAGCGGCGCGCTGTCGTCGATCAGGCGCGAAGCCCGGGCCGCGTGCGCGCCTTCATGCCCGGCCAGGCGCACCGTCTGGTGGGTGGTCGCGGCCTGGGAAAACGTTTCCCCCAGGCTGCGCAGCTGGTCCAGCAACGCCGAGGGACCCACCGCGTCGCCGGCCGGTGTCTCACCCGGCTTGCCGTAGGCGCTCAGCCACAGGCCGGCGCCAGCCCGCACCACGCCCCAGGCGTCCGTTCGCAGCTCGAAACCCTCGCCGCGGAAGCTGCCCCGGTAGTTGTCGGCCTGGTGCACCAGATGCCCCAGGTTCAGTTCAGTCGTCGCCTGGGTGGTCGCCAGCTGCAGGCGCAGCTGGCCGTCGCTGTCGTCGAACACCAGCCGGCTGTGGCCTTCGCCACCCCACCCCCTGGACTTGATCCCCCACAGCGCACCGGCGTTGCGGTGGGCCTGGTCGCCTGCACCCATGCCGTGCCACGGCGGGGCGTGGCCGCCGGCGAGGTTGGCCTGGGCGCTGGGCACGTGGTCGCGGGCGGTCGCATAGGCGGACAGGTCCCGCTCGCCCGCCTCGCCGCCCGGCGTAGTCGGCACGCCCGCTTCGCCGCGACCGTTGTACAGCGCGCCCACCAGCAGCGGACGGTCGATATCGCCTTCCAGGAACGCGACCAGCACTTCCTGCCCGATCCGCGGCAGGAACTGGCTGCCCACGCCCGGGCCGGCGTAACGCTGTGCAACGCGTAGCCAGCAGCTGTCGCGGCCCGCTGCCTCCCGGCCTTGCTGGAAGTGGAAACGCACCCGCACCCGTCCCAGCGCATCGCTGTGCAGTTCCTGGTTGCCGGAAGCGCGGCCGGCACCTTCCGGGCCGACCACAACGGCCGTCTGGTAGCCGGGCGCGGTGGGACGCGGATTGGCGCGGGCACCCGTATCGTCGAGCAGCACCGGCCGCCAGGGGCGGCCCCGCTCCACTGCTTCGAACGCGTTGGCATAGCCCACGGCCTCTGCGCGCTGCTGCAGGCCGGAGGCAGCCGGTCCGATGGGTGAATTTTCTTCATCCCGGTCCGGCGCGGGACCAAGCTCGGCCTGCACGGCCTCACGCAGGTCGACGGGCAGGTTGTTGACGCCGACATGCTCGAGGGCAACCAGCAGCAGCTCGGGCGCAGTGGCTTCACCGTCCCGGGCCGACGGCGCCTCCAGCAGCCGGAACCAGGTGCCGGTGCGGAAGGTGCGCACGGTGCCATGGCCAAGCCACTGCTCGCGGCCGGACTCGGCCGCCTGCGCCATCAGGCGGGCATAACGCTCGGCATCGGCAGTGTTTGCCCATGCATAGGCACCGCCGGGTTCGTACTGCTCCAGGACGCCGTCATGGCCGGCGTGCTGCAGCGGCAGCTCGGCAGTCACCGCCTGCATGGTCTTGTAATCGGCGCCCAGCACGCTCATGCGGCCGGCGCCGACGCGCCGCTGCAGCCCGATTCCCTGCACGGCGTCACGCGCCTCGGTGGCATCGCTGCGGTGGTAACGCACGCCCCCGTCATCCGCCGATGCGGCGTCTTCCGGCTGCGAAGCGCTCTCTGCAAACAGCACCAGCCGGTGCCCGGCGGCAGCCTCGGGATCCTCCTCCAGCCGCCAGCCCAGCCCTTCCTCGGCCAGCAGGCGCTGGACGAAGGCGGCGTCGGTCTCGCGGTATTGGACGCAGTAGCTGCGCGGGCGGGCCCCGGCCAGGAAGGGGCCAACCTCGTCACCCAGCTGCCATGCCGCCAATGGCGCGTAGCCGGCGAACACCGCTTCCACGATCTCGACCACGCTGCGATCCTGGAACACCCGGCTGT
The DNA here is from genome assembly GCA_964624575.1 of uncultured Rhodanobacteraceae bacterium. Lineage (GTDB taxonomy): Bacteria > Pseudomonadota > Gammaproteobacteria > Xanthomonadales > UBA2363 > Pseudofulvimonas. The sequence continues at coordinate 3,874 of CAZUZT010000192.1, forward strand.
GCCGGCCCTGGGTCAACAGCCAGGGCCATGGCACCAGCACCAGCCGGTAGCGGGCCAGGCCGCCGTCCGCGCCAAGGCAC
>CAZUZT010000193.1:0-3934 GCA_964624575.1 uncultured Rhodanobacteraceae bacterium
GGCCACCCGGGTCGGTTCAGTGCCGCGCCGCTGCGATCATCGATCGTTCGCAGGTGACGCTACGGCTGTCGTGCCGGCGTCGCCCGCCCCGGCAACACAGTGCGCGCACAGGCCGTGGACCTCCAGGGTCTGCGCATGCGGGACGAAGCCGAGCCGGCGCGCCCGCTCGTTCAGGGCGCCGACCACGGACTGGTCCTCCAGCTCCACCGCCTGGTGGCAGTGGTCGCAGATCAGGAACGGCACCGAATGCAGCGAACTGCCCGGATGATGGCAGGCGACGAAGGCATTGACCGACTGCAGCTTGTGGATGAAGCCGTGGCCGAGCAGGAAATCCAGCGCCCGGTAGATCGTCGCCGGGGCGTCGGCGCCGGCACCCTTGGCCGAGCGGATCATCTCAAGCAGCTCGTAGGCCTTCACCGCGCTGCCCGCCTCGGCCAACAACCGCAGCACGCGCGCGCGGATCGGGGTCAGGCGCAGTCCTTTCTCGTCGCAGGTGCGGGCCACGGCGCGGATCAGGTCATCGGCATTGTCGACGTGCCGGCCGGGGTCGGTGCAGGGGGCGGGTGCCGGTTTCATGGCGCCGATCATGGTGGCCGGGCATGTGGCGTTCAAGCGCAGGGCATCGTCATCGGCAGGCCCGGCCCGTCGCGCGACCGTCCGGCACCCGGGCTGGTGCCCGATACCGGGAGGCGTATAGTCGCTGCCGACTGCCGACTGCCGACTGCCGACTGCCGACTGCCATGCTGGCCGATGCCGATGCCGATGCCGATGCCGGCCGGCGGGTCAGTCTTCCACCTGTGTCCGGAGTGCCCGCCATGCCCTCGATCCTGCGCCCATCGCTGATTTCCGCCGCCCTCTGCCTGGCGCTGCTGGCCTGCGCCGGCCCGGGCAGGACACCGTCATCGACGACGGGCGCGCTGCCGGCGTTGTCGCAGCAAGCCACGCCGACCATCGGCGAGCAGCGCGAGGCGGTGCTGTTCTGGAGCCAGGCCCAGCGCGAGGCCGGTTTCCGGCAGATGCAGGCGCAGTTCCCCAGTGACGTCGCCGCCGCCGGCAACCAGGTCCGTGAGTTGCCCGCCGGGCCGCCGTTGCCGGGCCAGGCCGGCGATCCGGACTGGTTGGAAACCTACATGGAGCGCCACCACGTTGCCGGCCTGATGGTGCTGCACCAGGGCCGGGTGCGGCTGGCGCGCCATGGCCTGGGCATGGGACCGGAAGACCGCTGGGAATCGTTTTCGGTGGCCAAGTCGGTCACTTCCACCCTGCTCGGCATCGCCCTGGGCCAGGGCGACATCGGCAGCCTGGACGACCCGCTGATCCAATACGTGCCGGAACTGGCCGGCAGCGCCTATGACGGCGTCACCGTGCGCCAGTTGTTGACCATGACCTCGGGCGTGCGCTGGAACGAGGACTACGCCGATCCGCAATCCGATGTCGCGCAGATGTACCTGGGTCCGTGCATCGACGGCATGGCCCATGCCCTGGCCTACCTGCGCACGCTGCCGCGCGCGCATCCGCCGGGCAGCCACTGGAACTACAACACCGCCGAGACCGACCTGCTCGGTCTGGTGGTCGAACGGGCCACCGGCCGGCGCCTGGCGCACTACCTGTCGGAAAGCATCTGGCAGCCCTGGGGCATGGCCGCCGATGCGTTCTGGATCCGCGATGAGTGCGATGGCAGCAACACCGGCGGCAGCGGCCTGTCGGCGACCCTGGCCGACTACGCGCGCCTGGGCCAGTTCATGCTCGAAGGCGGGCGTATCGACGGCGAGCCGGTGATCGCCGGCGACTGGATGCAGGGCGCGATCAGCGGCCAGGATGCCGACAACGCACCGGCGCGCGGCTACGGCTACCAGTGGTGGACCGACAGCGGCGGCAGTTACCTGGGCGCCGGCATCTTCGGCCAGATGCTGCTGATCGACCCGGCCCGCGACCTGGTCATCGTGCAGCTGGCGGCCTGGCCACAGGCGACCTCACGTGACCTGGTGCAGGCCCGCCGCGCCATGGTCGAGACGGTGCGCCAAGCGTTGGATGATGAGGCCGCCAGGGCCACCGCCGCCGCCACCACCACCGTCGGCCAGCCCTGACCGGCCCGTTGCGACGGGCAAGGTCCCGGCGACCAGCCGGCCCGTACCGCGACTGCGCCGGGTCGGTACTGTCCCTTTTGAACAGACTGGAGAGCGATGTGCACGGACCCGATCCGGACAACCCGTACCCTATGGCTGGCTTTCCCCAAGTGTGCTACATCGCCAACACCATCACCAACCCGGACATCGTTGTCGGCGAATACACCTATTACGACGATCCGGAGGACCCGGAAGGCTTCGAGCGCAACGTGCTCTACCACTTTCCGTTCATCGGCGACCGGCTGGTGATCGGCCGCTTCTGCGCCATCGCGCGCGGGGTGAAGTTCATCATGAACGGGGCCAGCCACCTGATGTCGGGCATCTCCACCTATCCATTCCATATCTTCGGCAACGGCTGGGAACGCGCGGCGCCGCCGGTGGACGCGTTTCCGCACAAGGGCGACACCGTTGTTGGCAACGATGTCTGGCTGGGCTATGACGCCCTGGTCATGCCCGGGGTGAGCATTGGCGACGGCGCGATCGTGGCCGCACGCGCCGTGGTCGCCGCGGATGTTCCCGCCTATACCATCGTTGCCGGCAACCCGGCCCGGCCAGTACGGCAGCGCTTTGATCCGGCGACTGCGGCGCGGCTGCAGGCCCTGGCCTGGTGGCACTGGCCGGTTGCCGACATCAGCCGTCACTTGGCGCTGATCATGGCTGCCGATGTCGATGCCCTGGAAGCGGTGAAACCCGACGCCTGAGCGGCGCAGTCAGTGCCGTGCGCGGACCGGGCTGAAAACAGAACCCGCTGGCGTTGTCATCGTCCTCGGCTGGCGCTTGCGTCAGTGCCTGGCGCCCATCCCGCAGGAACGGTGGCGCTGGCGGCCTGGGCAAGCGGTGTCGCGATCGGCAGCGCCGGCTCAGCGCAGCAGCAGCACCGGCACCTTGCAGGTGCGCAGCAGCGCGGTGGTGGTGCTGCCCACGATCAGCCGTCGAATGCGCGAGTGGCCGTAGGCACCCATCACCAGCAAGTGGTTGTTGCCGCTGTCGACCGCGCCGGTGATGACCTCTTCCGGATCGCCGGGAAGCAGGTGGGCAGTGACGTCAAATCCGGCGTCGGCGAGTTGCGCCCGGGCCCAATCCAGCTCCCGGCGCTGGCTGTCGCTGCCGCTGCCGACCATCACCACTTCGATGCGCAGGCCGGCGAACAGCGCGCTGGCGGCAATCATCTGCACGCCCTTGCGCGTGGTCGGGCTGCCGTCAAAGGCGATCAGCACGTTGCGGATCGGGCGGAAGTTTCGAGCTGCCACCAGCAGCGGGCGATGCACCGCCCGTGCAACGCGTTCCAGTTGACTGCCCAGGTGGCCGCGGTCGAAATCGGCGTGCTCGCCGCGCTTGCCGATCACGAACAGCCGCACCTGTTCTTCCAGGCGGGTCAATGATTCGACCAGCGAACCGTTGCGCAGCGTGCTGGTGACTTCCAGTTCGTGGCCGGCGGAAATCTGGCTGGCCAGTTCCTGCAGCAGCAGGCGGCCACGTTCCTGTGCCAGGCGGCTGCGTTGGGCATCGACGTCGGCCAGTTCGGCCAGCAGCTTGCTGCGTGCGCCCAGGTCCAGGCTGCCGCTCAGGTCGGTAGCCGGCGGCAGTGCCGACTGCTGGTCGAGCACATGCAGCAATTGCAGCGGCACGCCGAGCCGGCCGGCGGCCCAGGCGGCATGGTCGGCGACGCTGTGCGTGTAGGCGGACAGGTCGACGGCCGCCAGCACCCGGCGGATGTCGGTGCTGGTGTCGGTGTTGCTGTTGCTGGCGCTAGTGGGGTCAGTGGCGGTCATGGTGTCTCCTTGTGGCCGGTCACGGGCTCAACAGGT
>CAZUZT010000194.1:0-3922 GCA_964624575.1 uncultured Rhodanobacteraceae bacterium
CCGACAGCCTGTCCGGCGGCGAGGCGCAGCGCATCCGCCTGGCCAGCCAGATCGGCGCCGGCCTGGTCGGGGTGATGTACGTGCTCGACGAACCCTCGATCGGCCTGCACCAGCGCGACAACGAGCGCCTGCTCGGCACCCTCACCCGCCTGCGCGATCTGGGCAATACCGTGATCGTGGTCGAACACGACGAGGACGCCATCGCCATGGCCGACCATATCGTCGACATCGGCCCGGGCGCGGGCGTGCATGGCGGCCATGTCGTGGCCCAGGGAACGCTGGACGACATCAAGGCGGCGCCGGAGTCGATCACCGGCCAGTTCCTGTCCGGCCAGCGGCAGATCAAGATTCCCGCGCAAAGGCACACGCCCGATGCCGAGCGCCTGCTGCGCATCGAAGGTTGCCGCGGCAACAACCTCAAGGACGTGACCCTGGAGATTCCGGCCGGCCTGTTCGTGGCCGTCACCGGCGTGTCGGGTTCGGGCAAATCGACCTTGGTCAACGACACGCTGTACCGCATTGCGGCCGCCGGATTGAACGGCAGCAAGGACCGCTCGGCGCCGCATGATGCCGTGCACAACCTGGACCTGTTCGACAAGGTGGTGAACATCGACCAGTCGCCGATCGGGCGCACGCCGCGCTCCAATCCGGCCACCTACACCGGCCTGTTCACGCCGCTGCGCGAGCTGTTCGCGCAGGTGCCCGAGTCGCGCGCACGCGGCTACGCCGCGGGCCGCTTCAGCTTCAACGTGCGCGGCGGCCGCTGCGAGGCCTGCCAGGGCGACGGCCTGATCAAGGTCGAAATGCACTTCCTGCCCGATGTCTACGTGCCCTGCGATGTCTGCCAGGGCAAGCGCTACAACCGGGAAACGCTGGATGTGCTCTACAAGGGCCACACCATCAGCGATGTGCTGGAAATGACCATCGAGGATGCCTACCACCTGTTCGCGCCGGTGCCATCGATCGCGCGCAGACTGGAGACGCTGATCGATGTCGGCCTGAGCTACATCAAGCTGGGCCAGAGCGCGACCACGCTGTCCGGCGGCGAGGCGCAGCGGGTCAAGCTGTCGCGCGAGCTGAGCAAGCGCGATACCGGCCGCACCCTGTACATCCTGGACGAGCCGACCACCGGCCTGCACTTCCTCGATATCGAGCAGTTGCTGGATGTGCTGCACCGGCTGCGCGACGACGGCAACACGGTGGTGGTGATCGAGCACAACCTGGACGTGATCAAGACTGCCGACTGGGTGATCGACCTGGGCCCGGAAGGCGGCCATGGCGGCGGCACCATCATCGCCACCGGCACCCCCGAACAGATCGCCGCCACGCCCGGCTCCCATACCGGGCGCTTCCTGCAGGCGACCCTGGCAGCAGCCACCACTGCCGGGGCGGCGCCGGAGACAGCGGCCCGGCCGCCGCGTCGTCGACCGGCCGCCGAACCGGCCGACAGCCAGGCCTGAGCCAGGCCTGGACCCCCGGCCCGTCGCATGTCGGCAACCCGGCCACCACCACCCGGCCCACACCCGGGCCACCGGATCGGCGGGCCCGAGCCCGCCCCGGATCAAGGAGTCATCGACCATGAGCGTGCCCGCTTGCCTGCACACCACCGAACTGGACATCCGCTGGGGTGACCTGGACGCCTTCAACCACGTCAACAACGCCGTCTACCTGGATTACATCCAGGAAGCCCGCCTGCGCTGGCTGACCAGCCTGGCCGACGGCTGGCATGACGATGACATCAGCCCGGTGGTGGTCAATTCCACCTGCAACTACCGGCAACCTGTGGTCTGGCCGGCACGGATCCGCATCGACCTGCACGTGGCCAGGCGCAGCGACCGCAGCCTGACCCTGGGCCACCGCATCGTTGATGGGCAAAATCCCGACACTGTCTACAGCGATGGCCATGTCGTCATGGTCTGGATCAACCGCCGCAGCGGCACGGCAGTGCCGTTGCCGGCCGTCGTCGGCCAGGCGGTGGCCCCGGCATAGGACGACCTGATCAGCCGACCCCGCAGCCGGGCATCCGAACACCGCCCCCTTTGGCCTGCGAAGAAAAGATCGGGGAGGCTGCGGTGAGTCACCGCGGTACCGGCTTGATCGCCGTGAGCGTCGCGCCCGGCGCATAGCCCTCAACCCGTTTCGCTGAAAATGGGGCAGCCCTGTCGGCCGTGGTCACGGCTGCCGCAATGATTCGCGCCGCCGGAAAGCTTGACGGCGCCTGGCGTTGTCGGCCGATCTCCCGGCTGGCCACGCGGTCTGCTGACGCCCTTCCTCGTCGTAGCAGTCAGGGTCTGATGGTGCTGCGTGTCCACCGGGCCATCCCCGGCGGCGCCCACCCTGGGCAGCCGCCTCGATGACCGGCAGGTGCCGCACTGCATCGCTGCCGGGCACGGCCACGGCCGGAACCGCAGTGCCGGCGACCGGCGCCTCGGCAACGATGGCAGGAGTTTCGATCCACTCCACCGGCGGCGCATGATCGACCGCGAGCTGCCGACCCTTGACGGCACGCGCCGCCGCGGAAGGTCAGTCGGCCGGGGCGGCGAGCAGGTCGTCCATGCGCTTGTTGACCGGATCGAACTTGTAGTCAGGCAACCGGAAGCGCCAGCCTTCAACGCGCTCGTTGATCTGGGCCACTTCCCGACGCAGATCGTCCAGACCCTCGGCCAGGCGGGCATCGACATCGATGGCCGGCATGACATCATCCTCGTCGCTGCCCACTGAGACCGCTTCATCCTCGCTGCCGATCTCGGCACCGGCTTCGTTCTGCGCCATGGCGACGGCCTGGGCCTGCTCCAGCTCGAGCCGGGCCCGGAGGTCGGCGGCCGCGGCTTCTTCGTCCAGTTCGGCTGACAGGCGCGCCCAGACCGCCCCGTCACCGGCTTCACGCCAGGCGTCCAGTTCGACCACGAGGCCATCGAACAGCCGGTAGGTGGCCTTGTGCAGGTCGCCGGCTGCGGCCGGCTGGCCGTCGTCGCGGACGACATCGTCCAGGTTCAGCGTCGCCAGCATCGACGCCATGCTGTTGGCGGCAAAATCCGACGACAGCTGGCGCCCGGCCGGGAGTTCGGCGACCTGGAAGTTGGCATCGTCGCGGCTGTCCTTGTACACCCGCAACACCGGCCCGTCGCCGATCGCCAGCTCGATCTGCCGGATGCGGCTGGAGCCGAGGTCGACAATGCCGCGCTGCAACCACGGGCCGATCGCCTTCTCAACGACGAAATCACCGCTGGCCTGCCAGCTGCCGGCCTCGTCCGGACGGCGCACGTACATGCCCGACATGCCGGCCTGGTTGCCGATGATCAGGGCCGTGCGCAAGCCGTTCTCGCCTTCCAGGTCAACCTGCACACCGGCCGCGTCGGCGTTGTCCACCGGCTCCACGCCCAGGGTGGCATAGCGCTCCGGGTCGGCGGTTTTGGCTTCCAGCAACCTGGCGTCGGCCAGCGCCAGCAGGAAGCCGCGCACGCGGGTGACGTCCGCCGGCCAGCCGTCCCGCTCCAGGGCGCCCCAGCCGGCCTTGCTGCGTTCCAGGGTCAGCAGGGGTTCGGCGCCGGCGCCGGTGAAACGGATCCGCTCCACGTCGTTGATCCGCTCCGACAGCCCGGGCACCAGGGCTTCGCCGGCCAGGCTGCCCTCGCGTTCCGGAAGCTGCCGCAGCGACAGCACCGTGGCAATGGCCACGGCGGCAACGGCAATGGCGACCAGGCTGATGAAACGCTTGGTGATCATCATCTCGGCATTCTCCCGTTCCGATGCCCGGCTCAGGCCGGGCGCACCTGCAGGCGGCGACGGCGCCACCATACGATGCCGGCCACCGCCAGGGTCAGCAGCACCGGCAGCAGCCACACATTGAGAAATTTCAGCCAGGAACCCAGGCTGTCGATATCGGCATCGAGCTGGCGCCGGACCTGGCGCAGCTCGCGCC
>CAZUZT010000195.1:0-3881 GCA_964624575.1 uncultured Rhodanobacteraceae bacterium
TCCGGTTCCGGCGCCGGCAGGCCGTCGGCCCAGGACAGGGTGACCGCATCCAGGCCGCCGCCGCGCTTGGCCGCCGAGCGGGCGCGGATATGGTCCACCATGATCTGGCGCATGGCGCGGGCGGCACAGGCGAAGAAATGCTCGCGGTCGGCCAGGTTCAATTGCCCGGCATCGACCAGCTTCAGGTACACCTCGTGCACCAGCGACGTGGCGCTGAGCGTGTCGCCGGCCCGCGCACTGGCCACCCGCGCCCGCGCCAGCCCGTGCAGGGTGGCGTACAGCCGGGCGAACACCGCATCCAGCGCCTGGCCATCCCCGGCGCGGGCGGCATGCAGCAATTGCGTGATATCGCCCAAAACAACCGTTCCCATGATCGCGTGACCAGCCTTGGATCATAGGTCATTTGCACGCCGCTCCCACGAGCCGGCGCGGGCCTGTCAGTCGGCGATGCGGCCGTCGACCAGGGTGATGGTGCGGTCGCAGGTGTCGGCCAGGCGCGGATCGTGGGTGACCAGCAAAACGGCGCAGCCGTGGCTTTGGTGAAAGCGGCGGAACAGGGCGAAGACCTCGGCGGCAGTCCGGGTATCCAGGTTGCCGGTGGGTTCATCGGCCAGCAGCAGGGCCGGGCGGGTGACCAGGGCACGGGCGATGGCCACGCGCTGCTGCTGGCCGCCGGACAGCTCGGTGGGTGGGCGGTGGGCGAACTTCTCCAGGCCGACATCGGCAAGCAGGGCGCGGGCGTGCTCGACGGTTGCTGCATCGGGCCGGCCGCGGGTCACCATCACGGGCATCAGCACATTCTCCAGTGCGGTGAAGGCGCTGATCAGGTGGTGGAACTGGAATACGAAACCCAGGTGCCGGCCGCGCAGTGCGGTGCGCTGCTCATCGTCCATGGTGCTGGTTGGCTGGCCGAGCAGATACAGCTCGCCGGCGCTGGGCGTATCGAGCAGGCCGATCTGGTTCAGCAGGGTGCTCTTGCCTGAGCCGGACGGCCCGACCAGGGCGGCGAAATCATGGCTGTCCAGGCGCAGGTCGATGCCGTGCAGCACCCGGGTTTCGTTCGGCCGGCCGGCGTTGTAGATCTTGCGCAGCCCGTCCAGGCGCAGCACTTCGCGGGGCTTAGCCATTGCGGATTGCCTCGACCGGATCCAGGCCGGCGGCACGCGCGGCCGGCACCGCCGCGGCGATCACGCCGGCCACCGTGGCCAGCGCCATCGCGGCCGGGATCAGCACCGGCGGCATGGCGACATCGAACAGCCCCGGCCCGAAGGTGTTGAAGGCGGCCACCAGCGACCAGCCGGCCAGGGCGCCGATCAGCGAGCCGAGCAGGCCCAGCACCGCGCCCTGCACCAGAAACACGCGCAGCATTTGCCGCCGCCGTGTGCCCATGGCGCGCAGGATGCCGATCTCGCGCGTGCGCTGGGCAACGCTCACCGCCAGCACGCTGGCGATGCCCAGCGCCACCGACAGCGCCACGAACACGCTTATCATGTTGGTGGACATGCTCTGGGAGCTGAGCGCGTTCATCAGCTGGGCGTTGCTGTCCATCCAGCTTTCGGCATGCAGGCCGGTGAGGGCGGCGATGCGGTCGGCCATGCGGTCGGCGGCAAACAGATCGTCGACGGTGACATCGATCACCGTGACGCCGCCGGGCAGGCCGAGCAGCGATTGCGCCTGCTTCAGGTCCAGGTAGACATAGCGGGCATCCAGCTCGCGCACGCCCAGTTCGAAGATGCCGGCGATGTTGACGATGGCATCGCGGCCGTCGCCGGCATCCAGGCGCAGCTTGCCGCCGGTGCGCAGGCCCAGGTCGTGCGCCAGTTTGCTGCCGATGACGGCATTGCCCGAGCCGACCTGCAGCCGGCCGGCGATCAGGCTGCGTTGCAGCGGAATCACCTGCAGGTAGCGCGGCAGGTCCATGCCGACCAGCGCCACCGATTCCACCGCCTCGCCGCGGCGGCCGAAGGCCGGGCCGGAGACCACCGGCGACACCGCCCGGATGCCGGGCACGCGCGCCAGCACGTCGCGCACCTGCTGCCAGTTGTTGATTGGCCGCAGGGTCTGTGCACGCCGGTCCTCCAGCACCAGTTGCAGGGTGCCGGCCGGTGCCGGCGCGATGCGGTTGCGCTCCTCGGGCGCCTCGACCCGGATGTGCGCCTGGGTGCCGAGCGTGCGCTCGATGACGTTGTCCTGCAGGCCGGAGATCAGCGCCACCACGAACACGATCACCGCCACGCCGACGGCGATGCCGACCAGGATCAGCAGGCTCTGCGCCCGGCCCTGGCGCAAAAAGCGCAGGGCGATGGTGGACTCGATCCACATCGGCCGTCAGTCCAGGCGCACCGGCAGCTCGTTGCGGCTGGCGCCATCGGCGGCGACGACGCCCTGGCTGCGCAGGCGCACGCGCTGGCCGGCGGCGGGCAGACGGCCGGGTTCCAGGGCAGCGGCGGCGATCACCTGGTCGCCGGCCTGCAGGCCTTCAAGCACTTCGGTCATCGCCAGCCCGCGCAGGCCCAGGGTCACCGGCAGCGGCTGCACGCGGCCATCGCGCAGCGCCAGGACCGTGGCCTGGTCGCGGCCATCGCTGGCATCGACCAGGGCATCGTTGGCCACGGCCAGCGCCTGTTCGCGCCGGCCGGTGACGATGGTGATGGTGACGGTCATGTCCTGGCGCACGAAATCGGCGGCCGGATCGATGCGCAGGCGCAGGTCGACGGTGCCGCGGGAGGGATCGATGCCCGGTGCGATGTGGTGCACGGTGGCGCGGAACGGCCGGTCCGGCCAGGCGTCGGCGATGCAGGTCGCCTGCTGGCCGACCGCCAGGCGCGACAGGTTCTTTTCATCCACCGGCAGCAGGATCTCGCCTGGCGCATCGGCGGCGATCACCAGCAGCACATCACCGGGGCTGACCGTGTCGCCGGGTTCGACATGACGGCTGAGCACGATGCCGCCGGTGCCGGCGCGGATGTCGGAATGGGCCAGCGCCGCTTCCGCCGCCGCCAGTTCTTCGCGTGCCTGTGCCTGGCGGGCACCACCGGCCAGCGCCGCCACCGTCAGTCGGGCCTGTTCGGCGGCCGCCTGCGCGGTGACCACTGCCTGGCCGGCCTGCTCCACCTGTTCGCGTGCGATCAGGCCGCGCTCGCCCAGTTCCCGCCGCCGGGCGTGTTCCTGCTGCGCCTGTTCCAGCTGCGCCTGGGCCTGGCGCAAGCGCGCCCGGGCATCGGGCAGGTCGGCTTGCTGCAGGGTATCCAGTGCCGCCCGGGCCTGGTCGCGGCGCGCCTCCAGATCACGCGCGCGCAGCCGCACCAGCAGTTCGCCGGCCTCGACCCGGTCGCCTTCCATTACCCGCCGCTCCAGCACCAGGCCGGTGATCTCGGCGCCGACCTGCACCCGTGACGGGGTAGCCACGCGGCCGGTGGCGACCACGTTCTGCACCAGCGGCCCGGCCTGCACCGTGTAGCCGGGCAGTACCGGCCCGCGCAGGCCGGCCAGCGCCCAGAAGGCGAGCAGCAGGACGAGGGCGGCAAGGGCGATGATCCAGTTGCGCCGGCGCGCGCGCGGTTCGGCCATGGTCGGCAATTTCCGAAAAGGCGGGAACGGTCATTCTTGCCGCATCGCCAGGCCAAGGGAACCGGCGGCGGATGTTGCCGGGCGTGCCCGTGCCGCGGTGCGGCGGTGCGCTGGTGCAGGCGCTTTCGCCGTGCGCTGCGTGCCCGGCACCTGTTTCTGACATCCCCCTGTGCACGCGAAGGGGAGGCAAATCCTCGGGTTTTCAGCCCCAATGCCAGCACGGGACGTTCCGGCCAGGCCGGCGCCTGCTGGCGGGTCAGTCCGGCTCGCGCTCCAGCATCACCCGGTAGCGCAGGTGGCCATCGTAGGCG
>CAZUZT010000196.1:0-3876 GCA_964624575.1 uncultured Rhodanobacteraceae bacterium
GCACGGCGGCTATGCCTCCTGCACCAGCCTGTCCGGTGACTGGTATGGCCGCATCTTCCGCGGCTGGACCGGCGGCGGCACCGACAACTCGCGCCTGAGCACCTGGCTGGATCCGCTGGCCTTGGGCGTGGAGGTTTTTGACGGCTACCGGGCCGTGACCCTGGACGCGGCCGACCTGGCGATCGCATTGGGCGCCCATCCTGATCCGGTCGATATCGGTGAGCAGTTGGACATCGACATCGATGTCAGCAACCTGGGCCCGGGTGATGCCGTCAATGTCGCGGTGACCGTGTCGCTGCCGACCGGCCTGGCCTACGCCGACAGCAGCTCGGGCGGCTGGTCCTGCAACGCCGCCGGCGCCGAGGTCACCTGCGCGCATGCGGCCGAGGTCGGCAACGGCAGCGCCGCCAGTGCCCTGGTAGTGGTGGCCGACGTGGTGGCCCTGGAAACCGGCCCGGTAACGATCGGCGCCGAAGTTTCCGCTGCCAATTCCGATCCGTTCAGTCCCAACAACGCCGCCTCGATCCAGGTCCAGATCACCGGTGAGCCGCCGCGCCCGGATGCCATCTTCTGCAGCGATTTCGAGGCGGGCGATGATGGCGGTTGCCCGCCGCCGACCGACCCGGACATCGTCGACAGTGGCCAGGTCGACATCGTGGTGCCGGCCTCGGTCGGGGTGAACGGCTTCTCGCTGAACTGGGTCACCGGCGCCAGTTGCAACTGCGACCTGGAAACCGGTTACCACATCAACCCCTACGCGCAGACCGGCGGCCTGCTCTCGTTCTGGTTCTACCCCAACGATGCCAGCGGTGACCGCGCCGGCATGGTCGTCGGTGGCCGGTTCGCCGCCCTGGCCCCGGGCACCACCGTGGGCCCGGCGGCAAGCTTCAATGCCATCGGCGGCGACGACATGGCCACCTACATGGCCGACTGGCGGGCCGGCACCACCGGCCACTTGGGCTTCCGCTTCACCAACCCGGTCACCGGCCAGATCAACTACGGCCATGCCCTGTTGCAGACCAGCCCCGGCGGCGGTTTCCCGATGACCATCGTGCGCTACTGGTACAACTCGGCCGGCAACGCGATCACCATTCCCTGATCGGCGTTCCGGCATGAGCCGGGCGGGGCCGGCCGGTGCCAGGCCCCGCCTTCCCCCGCACCACCCTGTGGCGGCCGCGGGATCCCGGTACCACCCGGCGACCGCCGCCGGGCCGGGGCGCTGCGGCAGCGGTTACCATTGCCGGTCCGCCGTCCGGAGATCGCGCCCATGTCCAGCTCACCCGCTTCCGTCACTCGCGAACAGGCCGAGGAGGCCGTACGCATCCTGCTGCGCTGGGCCGGTGATGATCCGCAGCGCGAAGGCCTGCTGGACACGCCCAAGCGCGTGGTCAACGCCTACCGCGACTGGTTCAGTGGCTATAGCGATGATCCCGAATCATTCCTGCGCCGCACCTTCGAGGAGGTCGAGGGCTACGACGAGCTGATCGTGCTGCGCGACATCCCGTTCGAATCCCATTGCGAGCACCACATGGCGCCGATCATCGGCCGCGCCCATGTCGGCTACCTGCCGACCAACAAGGTGGTGGGCATCTCCAAGCTGGCGCGTGTGGTCGAGGCCTTCGCCCGCCGCCTGCAGGTGCAGGAAAAACTCACCGCGCAGATCGCCCACTGCATCGAGGATGTGCTCAAGCCGCGCGGCGTCGGCGTGGTGATCGACGCCAGCCACGAGTGCATGACCACGCGCGGCATCCACAAGCGCGGCGTCTCGATGGTCACCAGCCAGATGCTCGGCGCCTTCCGCGACGATCCCAGCACCCGCAACGAGTTCCTGGCCTTCATCGATCTGCACGGCAGGCGCTGAACGGCATTGAACACCGGCCGGCCCGGGCCTGGACGCCCACCGACCGCTGACTGACACCCGGGACACGGCCTATTGCCGGCGGTGACGCTCTGTGGCCCTGCGCCACCACCGGACGTCATGGAGGTCGCATGCCTTTTTGGCTTTCCCGCCTTGACAGCGCGTGACGAATTGGACGATCTGCGCCCGCATGGCTCGCCATCGGTGAGGGAACTGGAGTGGAGATGGCGCTTTACCGAGTAGCGGCGCTGCTGATGACGCCTCTTTAGCTACCGGCATCTCCGGTGCCGGCATCACCACCGATCCGGTGGCATCCACCGCCCTGCCAGCGACCCGGGAGGACTCCAATGTTCCAGCCATGCCACGATGCGCCACCTTGCACCGGCACTGTTGCCGATGTCGTAGTTCAGCGTTGCACGAGGATCGTTTCCGCCCGCCGACACCCCTGCCAGATGCTGGTGCTGGCACTGGGCCTGCTCACGGCAGCGGCCCATGCCGACACGCTGGTGGTCACCACCAACAACGACGATGGGCCCGGCTCGTTGCGCAGCCACATCCTCAGCGCCAACGCCTCAGGCACGCCGCAGCAGATCGAATTTATCGTCACCGGTGTCATCGCCCCGACCTCGCTGTTGCCGGCGATCACCGGCGAGTTGACCATCCAGGGGCCGGGTATCGACAGCCTGGCACTGAGCGGCAGCAACAACCGGCGCATCCTGGAAGTGGCCGCGGGTGCGAAATTGAAGGTGCTCGACCTGACCCTGGAAAAGGGCGTGGTCGACTATCACCCGGTCGGAGACCGCATGGGCGGCGGCGTGCTCAACCATGGCGAACTGGTGCTTGAACGGGTACTGATGCGCGGCAATCTCGCCAACCGTGGCGGTGCCGTCTACACCGGACCGGACGCCTGGACCACGGTCCGGAACAGCGAGTTGACCAACAATTGGGCCGAGGACTATGGCGGCGCCCTGTATACCGACAACGGGCGTATAGATGTGCTGGACAGCCTCCTGAAGGGGAATAAATCGCTGGACAGTGGCGCCGCCATTGCCGTGATGGATCGGCATGATGGCGGCGTTTACAGCCTTGCCCAGGTACGTGTCATCCGTTCGACAGTGACAAACAACGAAGCTACGTCCGAGGGCGGTGGCCTGTACAACCAGGGGCAGCAGGTGATCATCGAGGCCAGCACCTTCGATGGCAACGTGGCCTATGCCGGCGGTGGCGGTATCCGCAGCAAGGAATTCGTCGATCAGGACGCCACGCTGCATATCTACAACAGCACGTTCTCGAACAACCTGGCACCGAACACCGGGCACGGCACTGCCATCGACACCACCGCCTACGGCAGCGGTCAGGCGAATCTGGTTCATGTCACGGTGACCACTGCGCAGGGCTGGGGCGGGCTGCTGCGCGGCCGGATCTCGGCGCGCAACTCCCTGATTGCGGCCTCCGTTGGCGCGAGTTGCCAGTATGAAACCTTGGTCACCGATCTGGGCGGCAATCTGGCTACCGACGACAGCTGCCAGGGATTTGGCCAGGCCACGCTGGCGGAACTGGCGCTGGCCCCCTTGGCCGACAATGGCGGACCGACCTGGACCCATGCCTTGAAACCAGGCAGTGCCGCCATCGACAGCATCGCCGGCTGTGATGTCAGTGAGCCGGTTGCCAGCCACGATCAGCGCGGTGTCGCCCGGCCGGTCGACGGCGACGGTGATGGCATCGCTTTGTGTGATGTCGGCGCGTACGAGGCCAACGACCTGCTGTTCGGCAACGGCTTCTAAACCCGGGACGCGCTGTTCGCGAACGGCTTCGAACCCTGACCTTCGGTCGCCGGCTGCAGCCAATACCGGAGCACGGCTGATGCCACCGAACTTGCCAGGGCCGGCCGGTGGGACTGGCAAGCCATTTTCATTCCGGATCGCCGGCGTTCCTGGAAAACCTTTGGTTGAGGAGTGGGGCTGATCCGGTGAGGGAATCGGGCCGGATTGGGCGCTTTATAAAGCACAGGCGCCGGT
>CAZUZT010000197.1:0-3873 GCA_964624575.1 uncultured Rhodanobacteraceae bacterium
CCATGCCCACCTGTTCTCCCGCCGGATTTCCGCCCAGGTTGATGGCGCCGCCGCCATCCGCCAGCTGCCAGTTGCCGCCCTGGCGCTCATAGCGCTGCACCAGCCCGCAGCGTGGGGCATTGGGGCAGTCAAAGGTCATGCCACCCGGACTGCCGATGACCAGCTGGTTGTTGTTCATCGCCAGCCCGGTGCCGTACAGCACCAGGCCGAACGAATCCGCTGCCGGATGGGTAAAAGTCTGGGCTTCTGTCCAATCTGCACCGCCGAACGCATAGACCTTGCCGGCGAGGATGGCGGGCCAGATAGGCTTGGCGGGTGCGGCGACCGCCAGGCGCTGCGTCGCCACGCCCAGCGCTTCGCCCCGGTAGATGGCCAGGTTGCTGCCGAAGCGGTCGCCGCTGGCGCCATCGCTGGCGGTCACGGTCAGCCAGTCTTCCGACCAGCTGCCAGTCGAGCCTTCGAAGCGACGGGTCCACACGCGCCCGGTTTCGCTGTTCCAGCCGGGGCAACCGATCGCCGCCACGGCGGTCCCGCTGGGTCCGGTGGCACTGACGTCGACCTGGGTGCCGCAGGCAGAGCCGGCACCGGGGAAGTAGGCGGTGCCGGCGCTGCTCCAGGTGTCGTTCGCGTTCAGGCGATAGAAAATGACCCGGCCGTGCCCGCTTTCGCCGCTGTCCGGCCAGTCGCTTCCCGGGCAGCCGACTACCAGGTTCGGCAGGCGCATCGCCACGCTATGGCCGCAGCGCGGCGATGCCCCATTGCTGGTGGTGGTCAGGCGCTGAACCAGTTGCCAGCCATCGGCCTGATGGCGGAAAACAAACACCACGCCCATGACGCGTTCCGGCTCATCGGTCCGCGTGCGCGCCGACGGTGTGCCCACGGCCAGCCAGTCACCGTCCATGGCAACGCTGAGACCGAACTCCGGCCCCTGCCCGGAGGGCTGATCCGGAAAGTCGCTGAAGTCCCCGGACAGGACGGCGGTGCGCACAAGACCATGGCTGCTGCTGTCGCCGAGAAGGTCGTGGCGCAGCATGGTGTCGGTGGGCGTGGTGATATTGGCCCTGTCAGGGCCGGTCGGCGCAGCGCTCACGGTGGCAGGGTAGGCAGGGCACCACACGGCGCCTGCAACAAGGATCGAACGGAAGAAGGACATGACCTGCTCCACAGTGGATGGTGCGGACAACAACTGGCGGTTTGCCGAAAAGCGCACGCCGACCTGGCTACCGGTTGCCGGCGCCTGCCGGCGGCGACAGCGGTGTCGGCGGTTGTCGGCCGGCTACGATGCATTCCACGTCCTGCACTGATGGCGGCAGCAGCCGTTCGGCGTCGCGGTGCACCTGCCGCGCCGTCCCGGCCAGCACCTGCGGCGCACGCAAGACCACGATTGCAACGCGGGCAATGGCTGGCATCTCCAGCCACGGCTGCGCTTGCCGTACGCTGGTGCACCCACACGGCGGCGGCTAAACGTCGATGCGGGGGCCGTCGATGCCGCGGTCGGCCGCGAACGGTGTACTTGCGCACGTGTACGGCAGACACCGGCGGCCGCACCCGGCGGCCGCCGGCCGGGACTCAGGGCTCGAAGCCATCGCCGAAGATGCGATCGTCCTCGTAGATCCAGACCGCACCGCGGCGGCCTCCGATCAGCGTGCCGGAAAGTGGATAACCGATGGCCAGGTGACTGCTGGAAAAATCCAGGGCGGTACCGAAGCGCCCGCCGCCCAGCTGCAGGCCGGTGACCACACCCGGTCGCAGCTCTGCCTGCCAGGCGTTGCCGTCGACGCTGGCGCTGCCGTCACCGGCGCGCCGCAACTCGACCATGCCGACATTGGCAACCGGAGCCGGCGGCAAGGACAAGCCGTTGCCATTGGCGCGCGGCGCCGCGACGGCGATCCAGTTGTCGAAACCGATGCCGACCGCGCTCCCGAATTGCATCTCCGGCTGCACGCCGGGCGGCGTGCCCCCGACGTTGACAGCGACACCGCCGTACTGGAACACCCATTGCCCGTTGCTCTGCCGGACATAGCGTGCGACGCGCCCGCAGCTGCCGCTCGAACACTGGCTGGTAATGCTCCCCAGGGCACCTGCAACCAGCGTGTTGCCGGCGAGTGCCACCGAGGTGCCGAAGCGATCCTGCCAGGTCAGGCCAACGAGGCTGGCGGCCTCGACGAGTGCGGATCCTTCAAACAGGTACACACGTCCTGTTTGCGGGAACAGGTCGTCGAGCCTGTCCGGTGCGCCCACCGCCATCCGCACGTAACCATTGGCCCGCGAATTCTGATCGATCCAGACACTGGCTCCAAAGCGGTCGTTGCTGCTGCCGTTGCCGGCGGTCCGCGCGGAAGCCGCGCCCCAGCTGCCGCCGAGGTCGCTGAATGCGTGGACCAGGACGCGCCCCTGATGACTGTTCCAGCCCGGACATCCCACCGCCGCCCGCGTCATGCCGTCGCTGTTGGACCCTGTCAGCGCCACCGCATGGCCGCACTGCGAGCCGGCTGTGGTTTGCGCCGGGATCGCAAGCGGCACCCAGTTGTCCGTATCCTGATCAAGGTGCCAGGCGGCGTATCCGCCCTGGAGATTGCCGGGCTGCGGCAGGCTGCCTGTGCCCGGGCAGCCGACCAGCAGGTGACGGCCACGCAGTGCGACGGCCTGGCCGCAGCGCGGGGCAAGGCCGAAGGTCGCCGGCGTCAGACGCTGGCTGGGGATCCACTCGCCGTCCTGCTTGCGGAACAGGAAGATCGCACCGGCCGGCTTGATACCGCCAAACCCGGCGCCGTGGTCGACCAGGGTGCCGGGGGCGCCGACAGCCAGCCAGTCAGCATCGATGGCGACGGCGTGGCCGAACTCCGGCCCGCTGCTGCTCTGGGCGGGCAGGTCCGTGTAGTTGCCGGCGACCGTGGCGCTGCGCACAAACGCCGGGGCGGCGGCGCCCCGGCCGTGGAAGCGCAGATCGGTGCCGGCAGCGATGTCGGCATCGACCTCTTCGGCGACCTGCTGCGCCAGGCTGGCTGCCGTCGGTCCCGACGCGGGCAACGCCAGCACGGCAATGCAGAAAGTGAGGCGGGTAGTGCAACGGCTGTACATGGTGGCTCCTGTGGTGGCTGATGTGCAGCTAAAACCCGGCGCGCAGGCGGGAACGCACGCCGCCCGCAGTGGCCGTCAATCGCCGCCGTCCAGGTCCAGCACCGGCAGGTCAATGGACAGCGCGCTCTGCCAGCGTCCGTCGGTGGCATCGGCCGGCACCTCCCAGCTGCCGCGAATGCGTCCGTTCACCAGTTCCAGCGTGTCACCACCAGGGCTCAGGGCCATCAGGCCGGCGAAGGACAGGCGATGGATCACCGGCGGATTCCGGCTGTCATCCACATGCAGCAGCAAGCGGGCGCTGTCGAAGGGCAGGCCGGCCTCGATGTTGCCCAGCGGGTTGCGTTTGCCGCGACCGAGTTCGGCATCCGGCGGTGACTCGGCCAGCAGCAGCACCAGGCTGCTGCGGCCGCCGGCCTGGGCATCACTGAGGCGCAGGGCGATGCCGTGACCGAGCTCGACCCGGCGTTCACCGTGCTGGAACCAGCCTGCGGCCTGAGACTGGGCCGATGCCGTCAGGCACATTGTGGCCAGGGCCAGCAGCAGTGCCGGCAGAAGGTGGTTCCAGGGACGAAGGGACATGGTGGTTTTCCCGGCAGTGAATGGGTAGGAAGGTGGCCGTCATCGCGGCGCCGCTGTGAATGACAACCACCGATGCAAAGGAAAGCGCACGCAAGCACGGCGTGCGCTTGTGGTTGCCTGGGGAGTTGTAACTGGCATGGAGGTGGTACACGACGCCGGAGCACATTCCAATCCTGAAGTGAGCCTGGAGAGTGGCGGTTCGGGGTCAGGCGG
>CAZUZT010000198.1:0-3823 GCA_964624575.1 uncultured Rhodanobacteraceae bacterium
GCGCCGCCGCGCCAGGAAGTGCTGCTGGAGGAAATCCGCGATCTGCTCAAGCAGCGGAAATAAAAACACGGATGCCGGCGCCGGCCTTCGGCAGCCGGCACTGATCGGCAATAAACTGGCGGCCATGGATACCAGACCCAAGATCGCCCATGGCGAATACAAGATCCCCGGCGGCAAGCTGGTGGTGGTTGACCTGACCGTTGCCGATGGCCGCATTGCCACGGTCCAGGTCAGTGGTGATTTCTTCCTGGAGCCGGCCAGCGCCCTGGATGCCATCGATGCTGCGCTGGCAGGCCAGCCGGTGACCGCGGACGCCGGGCAGTTGGCGACCGCAGTGGCTTCGGCGCTGGGCCCGGACACGCAGATGTTCGGCATCAGCGCCGAGGGCGTGGCGGTGGCCGTGCGCCGGGCGCTGGATAGCCTGTCCGATACCGGCGCGGAGGCCGGGGCATGAGTCGCAGCACCTGGCAGGACCACCGCTGGCACCTGATCCACACGCAGGCACAGCCGCCGGCGCTGCACATGGCATTGGACGAGGTGATGCTCGATGACGTCGCCAGCGGCACGCGGCCGCCGACCCTGCGGATCTGGGAGTGGGCCGGCCCGGCCGTGGTCATGGGCCGCTTCCAGTCGCTGCGCAACGAGGTCGATGCCGATGCCGCCAAGGCCTATGGCATCGAAGTGGTGCGCCGGATCAGCGGCGGCGGCGCGATGTTCATCGAGCCGGGCAACACCATCACCTATTCCATCGTTGCGCCGGAATCGCTGGTCGCCGGCATGACCTTCGAGCAGGCCTACGAGTTCATGGACCAGTGGGTGATCCAGGCCCTGGCCGGCCTGGGCATCAAGGCCTGGTACCAGCCGCTCAACGACATCACCTCAAGCATCGGCAAGATCGCCGGCGCTGCCCAGGCGCGGCGCCGTGGCGCGGTGCTGCACCACGTCACCATGGCCTACGACATCGATGCCGCAAAGATGCTGCAGGTGTTGCGCGTGGGCCGGGAAAAGCTGTCCGACAAGGGCACCACCAGTGCCGCCAAGCGCGTCGATCCTCTGCGTAGCCAGACCGGCCTGCCGCGCGCCGATGTGATCGCCCACATGGTCGATACCTTCCGCCAGCGCCATGGCGGCCTGGTGCCCGATACCCTGGCTGCCGGGGAGCTGGAGCGGGCGCAGCGGCTGGTGCGCGAGCGCTTTGCCACCCCGGAGTGGACCGCGCTGCTGCCTTGAGCGCCCGGCCACCGCCGGTTGCCGGCGCGACCATCTATGGCCGCGTCGACGTTCAGGCGGTATAGAGCGCGTTGACGTCGTCCTCGGACTCGTGGTCGCCGCCGGTTTCCGACAACCGCATGCGCAGCGCCAGGCCCTCGCGCGAGTCGGCATGGGCCAGGGCTTCCTCGGCGCCGATGCGCTTTTCCTGGAACAGCCGGTACAGGGCCTGGTCGAAGGTCTGCATGCCGGCCTCCAGGCTGCGTTCCATCGCTTCCTTGAGCTCGTTGAGCTGGCCGCGGCGGATGATGTCGCGGGTCAGTGGCGTGTTGATCAGCACCTCCACCGCCGGTACCCGGCGGCCATCGACACCCACGCACAGGCGCTGGGAAACGATCGCCACCATGTTCAGCGACAGGTTCATCAAGGTCGCGCTCTTGGTGCTTTCCGGGAAGAAGCTCAGGATGCGGTCCAGGGTCTGGTCGGTGTTGTTGGCGTGCAGGGTGGTCAGGCACAGGTGGCCGGTCTCGGCGAACGACAGCGCCGCCTCCATGGTTTCCCGGTCCAGGATCTCGCCGATCATGATCACGTCCGGGGCCTCGCGCATGGCGTTGCGCAGGGCCGAGTGATAGCTGTGGGTATCGAAGCCGACCTCGCGCTGGTTGATCAGCGAGCGCTTGTGCCTGTGCAGGAACTCGACCGGATCCTCGATGGTGAGGATGTGGCCACTGGAGGTCTCGTTGCGGTGGTCGAGCATCGCCGCCAGGGTAGTCGACTTGCCCGAGCCGGTGGCGCCGGTGACCACGATCAGGCCGCGCGGGCGCATCACCAGTTCCTTCAGCAGCAGCGGCACGCCCAGGTTCTCGATCCGCGGCAGGTCGGTCTTGACGTTGCGCACCACGATCGCGACTTCACTGCGCTGGCGGAAGACGTTGACCCGGAAGCGGCCGATGCGCGGCCGGCTCACCGCCAGGTTCATTTCCCAGGTGCGTTCGAACTCGGCCGCCTGGACATCATCCATCAGGACATTGGCAAAGGCTTCGACAGCCGGTCCGGTGAGGGCGGTCGAACCCACGGCGCGCATCCGGCCCTCGACCTTCAGGTACGGCGGCGCGCCGACACTCAGGTACAGGTCCGATGCGCCCTTGTCGACCATCAGGCGGAGATACGGGTCGATGTCCATGCAGCCTCCCTGGTGCGTTTGCGTTTGTTCGCTCCAGATCATAGCTGAACTGGCGGCCGGGCCCGGCCATCTGCGCCATGCCCCGTCCGGTGCCGGCCCGGACCTGCGGCAGCCGGTCATCATTTGCGCTGGTGTCATTGCAAGTCATTGATAAATGGGTTAAACATGATTTAACGCAGGCTTGTTTCCGTTCCTGGAAAGGAGTAGCTTGGAGTCACCGCGAGCATTCCATCCGCGGGCAAACCATGAGCACAGCCAGTCTCGACATAACACGCCCCGCAACCGCGCCCTGCCGCGGTTGCGGGGATGTGGCGGGCAGGCAGGTGCAGTGGCTGGGGCGCAGCGGCGACGGGGAGGTCGACCGTCGGGCAGCCAGATCATCCGTCCGGTACCCGTTCCGGCGGCGGGGCGTTCTGCGCCCGGTGCCGGCCGGACATGCCTGTGTCAACAACACTCATTCAAGGAGAACGCGATGTTCGAGAACCAGCAGAAGGAAGTGGAATCGTTGATGGCCGAAAACGAGGAGTTCCGCACCCTCCTCAAGCGCCACAAGGAGCTGAACAAGCGGGTCGAGTCAGCCGAGCTGGGGACCTTGGCGATGGACGATGTCTCGCTGGCCAGGATGAAGAAGGAAAAACTCTGGGCCAAAGACCGCCTGACCCAGATGTTTGAAAGCCACCTGGCGCCCAGCGCTGGCTGATTGCCAGAGCCGGCGGTCGGGGTCGCATGCCTGGTCGGCACTTGCCAGGTCACGGTCCCAGGCCTGGAACCACCCCCGACCGCCGCGACCGGATGTCCGGTACGCCGGACCCCCGCCACCCGGACCCTGCCGCCCTGTGTGGGCCTGATCTGCGGCTGCCGCGATTGCGCCGTCGTCGCACGCGCCGGGGTGGCTGACGCCACCGGCGTCGCCAGCCGGGAAAGCCGCCCCGGCTCGGCCGCGGCCAGTTCGCAGCGCGCGACCTGATCGCCCATCCCGGCTAAGCTGTGCGGCCTGCAGCGGCCACAGCAACCGGCCGCGCCAAGCCTGAACGCCAAGGGCCCCAGCGATGATCCACGACAGCGTGCTCGAATTGATCGGCGATACGCCGATGGTCCGCGTTTCCCGGTTCGATACCGGGCCGTGCGAGTTGTTCCTGAAACTGGAAAGCCACAACCCCGGTGGTTCGATCAAGGACCGCATCGGTCTGTCGATGATCGAACTCGCCGAGCGCGACGGCCGGATCAAGCCCGGCGACACCCTGGTCGAGGGCACCGCCGGCAACACCGGCATCGGCCTGGCCCTGGTTGCCCAGCAGAAGGGCTACCACCTGATCCTGGTGGTGCCGGACAAGATGAGCCGGGAGAAGATCTTCAACCTCAAGGCGATGGGCGCGGAGGTCGTGCTGACCCGCTCGGACGTGCCCAAGGGCCACCCGGATTTCTACCAGG
>CAZUZT010000199.1:0-3803 GCA_964624575.1 uncultured Rhodanobacteraceae bacterium
GCTCAGGGGAGCCGCCCATTATAGACCAACTTCCGGGGGCGTCAAGCCCCTGTGAAACCTTTCTGCTGTCCGGGTGCCTGGCAGCGGCAATCCGTTCAGCTTCGCCCGCAACGCTTGAATGTGCCTTGGGCTGATGCCAACGTAGGGTCCATGGACACACGTTGGCAAGATCTGGCCCGGCGCAAGGACGAGGACATCAACCTGCTTGATGCCGCCTTGCTCATCGCGGGCGATGAGTACCCGGACCTGGAGGCGGCGTACTATACCGGTTTGTGCGAGCAATGGCGCAAGCAGGTGTCGCCACAGATCGAGCGCGCCGGCTCGCAGCTGGACGCGCTGCAGGCCTTGAACCGCTTCCTCTATGAAGAGCAGGGCCTGGCGGGCAACGACGAGGACTTCTACGACCCGCGCAACAACTACATCAATCAGGTGATGGAGCGCCGGCTCGGGATCCCGATCACCCTGGGCCTGCTGCAGATTGACCTGGCCAGCCGCCTGGGTCTGGGCATCGAGGGCATCGCCTTTCCGGGCCATTTCCTGATCCGCATGCCGGTGCAAGGTGGCCTGATGGTGCTGGATCCGTTCCAGCGCGGCCGCTCCCTGGATGTGGGCGAGTTGCGGCAACGCGCGCAGCCGCACATGGCACCGGACCAGGATCTGGGTGACCAGCAACTGTTCAAGCTGCTCGACCCGGCCAGCCACCGATCGATCCTGACCCGGATGCTGCGCAACCTGCGCTCGGTGTACCTGGAGAAAGACGATCTGGAACGGGCGCTTCGCTGCGCCGACCGTCTACTCACCATCGACCCGTCACAGGCCATGGAGTATCGCGAGCGGGCCCGTCTCTATCACGCCCTTGAGTATTTCCCGGGGGTGGTGCGTGATCTGGACCGCTACCTGGCCATGGCGCCTGACGCCGACGACGCCGGCATGGCGCGCAATGCCCTGATTGAAGCGCAGTCCCGGCTGACGCCACTGCACTGACGAAGGTGGTCCGGATCCTGCCGGCCCGAGGGCTGCCGACACCGCGACCGACGGGGAGTCAATCGACCTGGATCATCTCGAAGTCCGACTTGCCCACGCCACAGTCCGGGCAGGTCCAGGTTTCCGGCACATCCTCCCAGCGGGTACCCGGCTCGATGCCTTCCTCGGGCAGGCCATCGGCCTCGCTGTAAAGGAAGCCGCAGACCACGCAGATCCAGTTGCGGAAAGTAGTCTGGCTGGCGGGTTTTTCGGCAACAGGCATCTGCAGGCCATACGATAGTGGGCAGGCACACATTCTCGCAGCAGCACGGCCCGACAACAAACCCATGATTCGACCCGCGCACCGCCCCGCCCAAGGCGGCCTGTACGCCATCAACGCCGAAACCTCGGATACGCAGGTTCTGCTCGCCTGGGCGCAAGCCGTTCTGGAAGGGGGTGCCGGCTGGCTGCAGTACCGCGACAAGGGACCGGACCAGAAGCGCAGGCTGCATCAGGCCTGCGCGCTTGTTGCAGTCTGTCGCCAGTTCGGGGCCAGGCTGATCGTCAACGATGATGTCGAGCTGGCCGACAGCTGTGGCGCCGATGGCGTCCACCTGGGTCGTGACGATGGCGAAGTGGCCGATGCCCGCGCCCGCCTGGGTGCCCGTGCGATCATCGGCGTGTCCTGCTATGACGACCTGGACCGCGCCCGGACCCTGGCCCGGGCCGGCGCAAGCTATCTGGCCTTCGGTGCCTTTCATCCCAGCCGCAGCAAGCCAGACACCCGTCGGGCATCGCCGGAACTGCTCGGCCAGGCGCGCGAGCTGGACCTGCCACTGGTCGCGATCGGCGGCATCACTGCCGACAATGGCGCCGACCTGATCCGCGCCGGCGCCGACTGGCTGGCCGTGATCGCCGGCCTGCAAGGTCCGCCCGACCAGGCCCGCACCCTCGCCCGTCGCTATGTCGACCTGTTCAACTCCAATCCAACCGGGTTTTCCCTATGACAGTCAGCAACCGTTCCCTGTTCGATCGCGCCAGCCAGCTGCTTCCCGGCGGCGTCAATTCGCCGGTGCGGGCCTTCCGCTCGGTCGGTGGTGAACCCTTCTTCACCGCCCGTGCCCAAGGCGCCCACCTGTGGGATGTCGAAGGCCAGCGCTACATCGATTACGTCGGTTCCTGGGGGCCGATGATTGCCGGCCATGCCCATCCGGCCGTGGTCGAGGCGGTGGCCCGCACCGCGCGCGACGGCCTGTCGTTCGGCACGCCCTGCGCCCTGGAAGTCGAGATGGCCGAGGTCCTGACCCGGCTGGTGCCGTCGATGGAAATGGTGCGCATGGTCAACTCCGGCACCGAGGCCACGATGGCGGCGATCCGGGTCGCCCGCGGCGCCACCGGGCGCCAGCGCATCGTCAAGTTCGAAGGCTGTTACCACGGTCATGGCGATGCCTTCCTGGTCAAGGCCGGCTCCGGTGCCCTGACCTTCGGCCTGCCCGATTCGCCCGGCGTGCCCAAGGCTCTGGCCGACCTGACGCTGACCCTGCCGTTCAATGATTTCAACGCCGCCACCGAACTGTTCGAGCGCCATGGCGAGGATATCGCCGGGCTGATCCTGGAACCGGTGATCGGCAATGCCAATTGCATCCTGCCGCGGGATGGCTTCCTGCAGCACCTGCGCCAGCTGTGCAACCAGTACGGCGCCGTGCTGATCTTCGATGAGGTGATGACCGGTTTCCGGGTCGCCCTGGGCGGCGCCCAGGAGCATTTTGGCGTCACTCCGGACCTGAGCACTTTCGGCAAGATCATCGGCGGCGGCATGCCGGTCGGCGCCTATGGTGGCAAGCGTGAGTTGATGTCGCAGGTGGCGCCGGCCGGCCCGATCTACCAGGCCGGCACGCTGTCCGGCAACCCGGTCGCCATGGCTGCCGGCCTGGCGACCCTGGAGTTGATTCAGGCGCCGGACTTCTACAGTCAGCTTGAAGCCAGCACCGAACGGCTGATCGAAGGCCTGGAAGAAGCGGCCAACGCTGCCGGACTGCCGTTCTCAACCACCCAGGTCGGCGGCATGTTCGGCCTCTACTTCAATGGCGAATACGTGGACACCTACGCCAAGTCGGTGGCCAGTGACACCCAACAATTCCGGCGCTTCTTCGGTGGCATGCTTGAGCGTGGCGTGTTCCTGGCGCCCTCGGCCTTCGAGGCCGGATTCATGTCGGCCGCACACAGCAACCAGGACATCGACGAGACCGTGGCTGCCGCCAGTCAGGTCATGGCGGAGCTGGCCGGGGGCTGACCCGGGGCTGATCAGGGGACTGATCGACGCGAACGCGCCTTGTCGCTACGCCGCTACGGCGCCACGCCGGCACCGGCACCGGCACCGGCAAATAGCATCTTGGCTGCCAGGCCCGGACAACCGGGCCGGGCAGAGACGGATCAGGCGGGATCGGTGCGCTCGCCCGGCTCGGGCAGCTTCGCTCCGGATTCAGGTGCCGTGGGCGTAGTCATCTTCTCGACCATCGCGCCGATCAGGTCGATCGGCAGCGGAAAGACGATGGTGGAATTCTTGTCGCCGGCGATCTCGGTCAGCGTCTGCAGGTAACGCAACTGG
Organism: uncultured Rhodanobacteraceae bacterium; assembly: GCA_964624575.1. GTDB lineage: Bacteria > Pseudomonadota > Gammaproteobacteria > Xanthomonadales > UBA2363 > Pseudofulvimonas. The sequence goes on from CAZUZT010000199.1 coordinate 3,572, forward strand.
ATGCCGCGCGGGTCTTCACCGAGCAGCTTGGCGGCGTCGACCAGCATCTCGGCGGCCTGTTTCTCGCCCTCGGCATGGATCACCTTGGCCCGTCGCTGGCGCTCGGCCTCAGCCTGGCGGGCGATCGCCCGGATCATGGTTTCATTGAGATCCACACGCTTGATCTCGACGTTGGCGACCTTGATGCCCCAGGCATCGGTCTGCTCGTCGAGGATGCGCTGGATGTCGTGGT
>CAZUZT010000200.1:0-3785 GCA_964624575.1 uncultured Rhodanobacteraceae bacterium
TGTCGCGGGCGCGCAAGATCGAGCGCTTCTTCAGCCAGCCGTTCCACGTCGCCGAGGTGTTCACCGGCTCGCCGGGCAAGTACGTTTCGCTCAAGGACACCATCCGCGGCTTCAAGGCGATCGTCGATGGCGAATACGACCACCTGCCCGAGCAGGCGTTCTACATGGTCGGCAGCATCGAGGAAGCGGTCGAGAAGGCGAAAAAGATGGGCATCTCCGTCTGAACCGTTGCCGATGACACCCGGACGGACCGCCGGCACATTTGACGCCGGCCCCGTCCCAGCCAGCAACTGACGGCAGCGAGAGCCGCCGGCCTGATTGCTGCCATCAAGGAAGACCAGAGGATTTCCATGAGCACCATCCGTTGCGACATCGTCAGCGCCGAAGACGAAATCTTCCACGGCAATGTCACCCTGGTCGTGGCCACCGGTGAAATGGGCGAGCTGGGCATTGCGCCCCGGCATGCGCCGTTGATCACGCGGCTGAAGCCGGGCTATGTCCGGGTGACGCTGGAAAACGGTGACAGCCAGGAGTTCTACGTCTCCGGCGGCATCCTGGAAGTGCAGCCACAGGTGGTCTCGGTGCTGGCCGATACCGCGATCCGGGCCAAGGATCTGGACGAGGCCGCCGCCAAGGACGCCAAGGACGAGGCCGAACGTGCCCTGGCCAACCGCGGTCCGGACATGGATCTGGCCGAAGCCCAGGCCAAGCTGGCTGAGGCCGTGGCCCAGCTGCAGGCGCTGGAACGGCTGCGCAAGACGCTCAAGCACTGATAGCGATCGCCTGTCCGGTCGCCGCACGGCGGCCGCGAGCGGTGACCAGCCCGGCTCCGCGGCCGGGCTCGACCAGTTCCCGACTTCACCGATACGGCGCCGGCAATCCCGGCGCCGTTGTCGTTTCCGGCCCGGGCCCCGGCTACCGTTGTTGACGGTCCTGCCGATCATGGTGAAACGGCTAAAATGGCCCGGTCATTCTGATCGAGTCAGCCAATGAGTTCTGTCACTGCCCAAGCCCCCGCCCCGCACGTCGTCATTCTGGCCGCCGGCGAAGGCAAGCGCATGCAATCGGCACAGCCCAAGGTGCTGCAGCCGATCGCCGGCCGACCGATGCTGGCCTGGGTGATGGACGCCGCCCGATCCCTGTCTCCGGCCGCGATCCATATCGTCCACGGCCATGGCGGCGACCAGGTCCAGGCCGCGTTCGCCGGCCAGCCCGGCCTGCACTGGGCGCAACAGTCGCAGCAACTGGGTACCGGTCATGCGGTGATGCAGGCGATGCCCGGAATTCCCGATGACGCCCGCGTTCTGGTGCTGTATGGCGATGTGCCGCTGCTCACCGCGGCGACGTTGGCCGGCCTGGCCGAGGCCGGTGCCAGCGGTCTGGCGGTGCTGGTCGATACCCTGGACGAGCCGCACGGCTACGGCAGGGTACGGGTCGGTGCCGACGGGCGGGTTGCCGCCGTTGTCGAGGAGCGGGACGCCAACGATGCCGAGCGCGCGATCAAGTTGATCAACACCGGTGTACTGATGGCGCCGGCTGCGGATCTGCGCCGCTGGCTGTCGGCCCTGGGCAATGACAACAGCCAGGGCGAGTACTACCTGACCGATATCTTCGCCATCGCGGCAAGTGAGGGCGCTGGCGCCCTGGCCAGCCATTGTCGGGAGCCGCTGGAAGCCGAGGGCGCCAACGACCCCTGGCAACTGGCGCAATTGGAGCGCCGTTTCCAGCAGCGCCAGGCGCGGGCGCTTTGCCAGTCTGGCGTCCGCCTGGCCGATCCGGCACGCCTGGACATTCGCGGCCAGGTGGTGGCCGGCTCTGATGTCGAGATCGACGTCAGCGTGGTTCTGGAAGGGGTGGTGGAACTGGGTGACGGTGTCCGCATCGGCCCCTTCTGCCGCCTGCGTGATGTCCGTCTAGCGGCTGGCACCCGCGTCCACGCCCATTGCGACCTGGACGGCGCGGTCACCGAAGGCGCCGCGGTGATCGGACCCTACGCGCGCCTGCGCCCGGGCACGGTGTTGGCCGCCGGCGTGCAGGTGGGCAATTTCGTCGAGGTCAAGAACGCGCGGCTGGCGGCAGGCGCCAAGGCCAGCCACCTCAGCTATCTGGGCGATGCCGAACTGGGCGAGCGCGTCAACATCGGCGCCGGCACGATCACCTGCAATTACGACGGCGCCAACAAATCGCTGACCCGGATTGGCGCCGATGCGTTCATCGGCTCCAACAGCGCCCTGGTGGCACCGGTCGAGATTGGTGCCGGCGCCACGATCGGAGCCGGCTCGGTGATTACCAAGCCGGCTCCGGAAGGCGCCTTGACCGTGGCCCGGGCGCGCCAGACCACGGTGCCGGGTTACCGCCGGCCCAGCAAGGACACGTCCTCGCGCTGAGAGACCGCCGCGCGCGCGGCTCAGCCGTTGCCGTTGCCGTCAGTGTCGGCGGGTGCCAGGCGTTCGACCACGCCGCAGGCGAGGCGGGCACCGGCATTGCCGACCGGCTGCGAGGTGTAATCGTCCGGGTCGGCGTGCACGATCAGGGCCGTGCCGAGCACGTCGTATTTTCCGCCATCACCCAGGGTCAGCAGGTCGACATACAGATCGACCTCCGCCCGGCCGCTGCCGTCGGCCTGGATGTTGCGCATGGCACCGGCGTGGCGCTCCCGGGTATCGGGATGGCCATGGGGGTTTGCGTCGGGATTGAAATGATCGCCGGCACTGCTGGCATCCGGTGCGCTGCAGTCACCGTGTTCATGAAAATGGAAGCCGTGCTCGCTGTTGGCATCCAGACCGGTGATCGTGCCGGTGACGCGCAGGCCGCGGTTGTCCGGCGACAGGGTGATGGTGCCGGCGGCACGGTTGCCCTGGGTGGCTTCCAGGTTCACCGCCAGGCGGTTGATCTGGGCCGGCGAGGTCGCTGAAGTATCGGCCGTTTGGGCCTGCACCGGTGCAGCCAGGAAGGCGGCAAACAGGGCCAGGCTGGCCACGCTGTGGATAGGGGACATGGCGGTGTGCTCCTTTGAAGTGTCAGTGGGAATCGAAGGGGTTCTGAATCACTGTGGCGGCCCTGCGTTAGCGCTTGCTGTGGCTGCGGGGCGAATCACCGGTGGCCGCCAACCATAACCACCATGGCCACAACGGGCAGGGCCTGCGCCCTGCGACCGATGGCATTGGCGGAACCGTGCTTGCAAACCTGACAGCCGGCGCGTGCATGCCGGGTCAATAGAACAGGCCGTGGATACCGTCGACGATCAGGCCCGAATCCAGGGCTACCAGGAACACATCCTGCTCCACGCGCACCCATTGGTGGCCGGCCGGTGGCGGTACCAAACCATAGGCGCGGTGGTCCAGGCGGTAAGGTTGGCCATACCAGCCGCCGGGCAGGTGGTGGCCGCGGCTCCAGTGATACGGGTAGTAGCCGGGTGGTGGCGCGTACAGGCCGGGCGACTGGTACCGCCGGCGCTCCTGCGCCGGGCTGGTGCCGTCGGGCTGGTGCCGCATGCGAAAGCCGTGGTCGCCGGGACGCGTGGAACGGTAACGGCGATGGTCCCAGTACCCGTACTGGTCCGGATGCCGGGAGTATTGTCGGGCACGGTATGGGTACGGTTGGCCGGCCGGATCATAGCCGTGGCCCAGATAGGGGGAGTCGGGCCGCTGTGGCTGTTGCTGTTCGCTGGCCAGGACCTGGCTGCCGGTCGTGGCACCCCAGGCGAGGGCGAGGGCGAGGATGGAACGGGTGACGGCATGCATGGCGATCCCTCCTGATGGGCACGGTGGACAGCATAATCCACA
>CAZUZT010000201.1:0-3778 GCA_964624575.1 uncultured Rhodanobacteraceae bacterium
GGCTGGGTGGTTCCGGCGGAATGGCTCATGCCCTGGTCTCCTGGTCGTTCTGGCCAATGGCGGCAGCGGGCACGCGGCGTTGGGAAAACCACGGGGCCGGCTCGCGGCGGCAGAGTCTACACGGGTTGTTCACGTGCGCGTCAGGCAGGGCGAGGCGATGGCGGCATCGGCGACGATGCCGGATGACGCTGGCTTCGGCGCAGTCAGGCGGCCTGGGTTGGGGCCGGGTTGGGGCTTGGATTGCGCCTTGGATCAAGCCTTGGATCAAGCCTTGAATGGGCCTGTCACGCGCCCGGGCACGGTCGCCGGCCTGGGCGCCGGACGCCGGGCAAATCCCGGAAACACCCCGGAAACACCCCGGAAACAAAAAGGCGGCCGGGAATGACTCGGCCGCCTGCATCACAATCCAGCTGGGGTGATCAGCGCCGTTCGATGGTGAAGCCGCCGAAAGACACACCCAGGTCCCAGCCGCGGCCGGTACCGCTCAGGGCCAGCGACACTTCGCCCTTGGTCAGGGCCTGCGCCGTTGCCGAGCGCACCGCGCCGGCCTGGGCCTCGGCCTGGGCATAGGTGCCGAAGATTTCGCTGATGTCGCGCACCTTGCTGAACACGCCGTTGCCATCATCGATCTCGTACTTGCCGGCGGCCAGGCCACCACCCTTGACCTGGATGTTGACGTTGGCACTTTGGCCGTTGTCGCAGGTCACCGTGCCCGAACCCTTGGCTTCCTTGTAGATCACCGCCCAGCCGGCGAGGTTGAAGTCCATCCGGCATTCCACGTTCGCCGTCTGCGCCTGCACCGGGGCCGGTGCCAGCAACAGGCCGGCCGGTGCCGCCAGGGCGGCGATGGCGGCCAAAGTCAACAGCTTGGCTGATTTGCCATTCATGGTGTTCTCCTTGTGGGGATATCGGCTGCCCGCAGCGGGCTGACCTTGCGCAAACCTAAAGCCAAGGCACTGAACCGGCCCCATCCACCGGCGAACCGGTTTCACGCCGTGGCGACAGGCAACGTGGCTGCGTGATCACGCCAAACGTCCCAAATGCCCCGGGCAACCAGCCCGGCACCGGCCCGGCCAAAGCCAAGTTCGATGCGGCACCGGCCCGGGACGGCGCCACCAGGTTCCGCCGCCCCGGCACATCCATCACACTGGCCGGACGCCGGCACGGGCGCCGGTGGCAGGCCGGCTGCCAGGATCGTTTCGGGCGAGGGCCAGATCAGCCAAGCAGTGGCAGCGGAGTCTCCGGTGGCGAAGAACATCATTGTCTGCGGTGCCGGCCAGGTCGGAACCACCATCGCCCGCCAACTGGCCGGCGAAGGCATCGACATCACCGTCATCGACACCGATCCGGCGCTGGTGCGGCGCATCGACGAAAGCCACGACATCCGTGGCATCGTCGGCCACGCCTCCCACCCGGAAACCCTGCGCCAGGCCGGCGCCCGGGACGCCGACATGCTGATCGCGGTCACCCGCTCGGACGAGGTCAACATGGTGGCCTGCCAGGTGGCCTGGTCGCTGTTCGGCATTCGGCGCCGCCTCGCCCGCCTGCGCCACGGCGGCTACACCGCCCGCGAGGCCGCCGGCCTGTTCGGCCCCGACCACCTGCCGATCGACGTGGTCATTTCACCCGAAGCCGAAATCGCCGACAGCATCGCAAGGCAACTGCGCACGCCGGGAACCTTCGACGTGTTGTCGCTGGCCGCCGGCCGGCTGGAACTTCTGGGTACCCATATCGAGGATCGGCATTGCCGGGCGGTCGGCGAACGGATCGGCGATCTGGCCGCCCAAGGCGATTTCGAAGGCTTGTCGGTGATGACCGTGGTCCGCCAGGGCCGGGCCTTCATTCCCGATCCCGGCACCCGCCTGGAAGCCGGCGATGACGTGCACCTGCTGGTGCGCAGCGAACGGCGGCAGGCGCTGATGGCGCTGTTCGGCCACCGCGAACGCATCACCCGCGACCTGGTGATCGCCGGCGGCGGCAACATCGGGCTGCACCTGGCGCGCAAGGTGACCACGGCGCTGGCCAGCGTGCGGCTGCACCTGATCGAACATGACCGGGGCCGGGCGCGCCACATCGCCGGGCTCCTGGGCGACCGGGTGACCGTGCTCAACGGCGACGCGCTGGATCGCAGCCTGCTGGAAGAAGCCCAGGTCGGCCGGATGGAGACCCTGGTGGCGGTCACCAACGACGACGAAACCAACATCTTCTGCTCCTTCCAGGCCCGGCAACTGGGCTGTCGGCGCGCGATCACCCTGGTCAACAAGCGCTCCTACGAATCGCTGCTGCCGCAACTGGGCATCACCACCGTGGTCAGCCCCAGCGCGATCACCGTGTCGACCGTGCTGCGCCACGTGCGCCGCGGCACGATCCTGGCCCTGCACACCCTGCGCGAGGACTTCGGTGAAGTGGTCGAGGCGCAGGTGGACGCCGGCTCGCGGCTGCTCGCCGGCCCCCTGGCCGGCTTGCCGCTGCCTGCAGGCCTGAAGATCGGCGCCGTGCTGCGCGACGGACGTGTGCTCATGGGCCGTCCCGATACCCGCATCCAGGCCGGCGACCATATCGTCGCCGTGGTCGCCTATTCGGATCTGCGTGCCGCCGAAGCCTGGCTGGGCAGCCGCCAGGCGGCCACGTGAGCGCAACCGGCCCCGGGCTATCGGCGCACGTGCATCCGTCCGCACCCGGTTCGGCAGTGCGACCGGTCCTGGCCCTGGTGGGCCAGGTGTTGATAGCAGTTGCCGGAATCATGTGGTTGCCGCTGCTGGTCGACCTGCATGCCGGCGACCGCGGCTGGCGTGCCTTTGCCTGGTCGTCGGTCATTGCCGCCGTCATCGGCCTGCTGCTGACCCGCGGCGGTGGTGCCCGGCGCCTGCGCCAATCCGGCCTGGGCCGCCGCCAGGCCTTCCTGCTGACGCCGCTGGCCTGGCTGGCGGTGGCTGCGGTCAGCGCCCTGCCCTTCCTGTTCAGCGGCCATCCGCAACTGAACGGCCACCTCACCCATGCCGTGTTCGAGTCGGTCTCGGGCATCACCACCACCGGCGCCACCGTCATCACCGGCCTGGAGCAGGCGGCCCCGGGCCTGCTGCTGTGGCGCGCCCTGCTGCAGTGGCTGGGCGGCATCGGCATCATCGCCACGGCCATCGCCATCCTGCCGACCCTGGGCGTGGGCGGGATGCAGCTGTTCCGCACCGAATCATCGGACAACGCGCCCAAGGCGATGCCGCGCGTGCGTCGGATCGTCGTCACCATCGGCCTGGTCTATGCCGGCCTGACGGCAACCGCAGCGGCGGCCTACTGGCTGGCCGGCATGACGCCGCTGGATGCCCTCATCCACGCCCTCAGCTCGATCGCCACCGGCGGCCATGGCAGCGCCGATGATTCCTTCGCCCGCTGGCAGGATTCGCCGATCGCCTGGCTGGCGGTGCTGTTCATGCTCGCCGGCGCCATCCCGTTCGTGTTGTACGTGCGCCTGATCGCCGGCGACCGGCGCGCCCTGCTCGACCACCAGGTGCGCACCCTGCTGATCCTCATCGCCGCCGCCTGCCTGCTGATGGCCGTGTGGCTGTGGGCGAACAACCAGTACGGCCCTGCCGACGCCTTGCGCTACGCCGCGTTCACGGTCGTGTCGATCGTCACCACCACCGGTTACGCCCTCACCGATCACGGCCAATGGGGCAATGCCATGACCGGCCTGCTGTGGGTGCTGATGTTCATCGGCGGCTGCACCGGCTCGACCAGCGGCGGCCTGAAAATCTTCCGCCTGGAAGTGATGGCCATCATG
>CAZUZT010000202.1:0-3754 GCA_964624575.1 uncultured Rhodanobacteraceae bacterium
GCCAGCGACAGCGACGCGCGCACGTTCTCCTCCATCTCGTCGTCCAGGCCGCGGACCTCGACGTCGCCCACCTGCACGGCGTGTGCGACGCCGGACATGAGAAGCAGGAGGGCGGCAAAGGTGGGGGGAATCATGCGTCCTGGCATCGGCGCAGGATACCCAAGCAGGCGTCTAGGCTGGCTTAACAAATTCTCTTGAGTGCGGCACCACTCCCCGGGTGCGGCATCGGCGCATGCGGGCCAGTTTCAGGACCCATGCCCGGCGCGCTTGTCAGGGTCGGCTTCGGCACGTGCACCGCGCCACGCGGCCGGCATGTCCGATGCCGCGGACCATGCCATGGGCTTGTTCCCACCAATCGCGATCCAGCCTTGAGCCAGTGCATGCTGCGGATCCTCGCGCACGCTGAACAGATCAATGTGCTCGCCGTCAGGAAGCCCCCAGATCCCGGCCCAGGCGTTACGACCCGCGCGCTTGGCCACGTACAGGGCGCGGTCGGCCATGCCGATGGCCTCTTGCCATCGTCCAGCCGTGCCGGGGAAGAAGGGGGACGGTGCAAGGCCGATGGATATGGTGACTGCCAGGGACTGGCCTCCAGGCAGTTCGAAGGTCCGCCCTTCGATCGCCCGGCGAAGATGGTCGGCGAAGGCGAACGCTGCCTCGCGCGAGGAGTGCGGGCGGATCACCAGAAATTCTTCGCCACCCCAGCGGGCGAGGATGTCGCCGCTGTCGCAGGCGTCGCGCAGGTGCCTGGCCAACTCGGCCAGGACATGATCACCGGCCCCGTGGCCGTGGCTGTCGTTGATCGACTTGAACTTGTCGATGTCAACCACGAGCAGGGCATGGCGGATCTCGCCCGACGCCACCGGCGGCGCCAGCGCCTCGATCAGCCGCACGCCCTCGCGGCGGTTGTACAGGCCGGTCAGCGGGTCCACTGCGCTTTGCGTGGCCAGCAGTTTCTGCTTGCGCCGGCTGCGCAACAGCACGACCGCCGCAAGCACCAGGAGCAGTGCCAGTACTCCGATGGCGGTGTCGCGCAGCGTGTTGGCGCGGGGCGAGGAGGACCGCGCGGCCTGGGCCGCGTCAGCCCGTGCCTGCAGTGCGGCCAGCCGCTCCAGGTCCACCACGCGCGCCGATTCACGCTCCAACTCCAGCGCCCGGCTGGTGAAAGCGATGACCTGCGCGTGATCCTCCCGCGCTGCGTGGACGTCGATCAGGGTGTCCAGTGCGGCCCGGGTCTCGGCCACGTAGCTGCCGCGCTCGGCCAGCTCCAGGGCGCGCTCGGCGTGCGCCACGGCCTGCTCCGGCGCGCCCAGGTCCAGGTACACGCGCGCCAGGCGGGCGAGGGTGACGGTTTCGCCCTGGGCATCGCTGTTGTCGCGCTGCCAGGCATGGGCCCGTTCGAAGTGTTCCAGCGCGTCGGCGGCGTTGCCCTGCGCACGTTGGATTTCACCGCGATGGCTGAGGATGCGATGGTAAAGCTGCTCCTGCCCCGGCAATTCGGGCGCGAGCTCCAGCGCGCGCGCCAGCGCGGATTCCGCCTCGTCGTGGCGCTGCGCGAGCAGCAGTGTGTAGCCGTAGTTGTACTGGAGCATCAGCTCAACCATGGAAGGCGGCATCGGGTGGCGCTCCAGCAACGCCAGTGCGCGCTGGAAATACTGCTCCGCACCCGCGTTGTCATTCATGCCCACCGCACGGGTCAGCGCAATGCCCTGCAGAGCGGCCAGCTGCTCCTGCGGAGAACCATCCTGGCCCGCCAGTTCCAGTGCCTGTTCGAACAGCTGCAGCGCCTGGCGGGTCTGTCCCAGGCCCTGCAGCATGCCGCCGAAATTCATCAGGGCGGTGAACCGCTGCGGCGCCGGTACCCTGGGCGAGGCGACCAGCGGCAGGCCCTGCTCGATGGCTTCGCGCGCCGCGCTGCCCTGGCCGATCATCATCAGGCTTTCGGCCTTGCACAGGAGCGCGCCCAGCCGCGGGCCATCCGGCAGCTGCGGGGCGGCGAGCAGGGCGTCCGCAAGCACCAGTGCTTCGTGTGGAGCCTCCAGCCGGGTCTTGAGGCAGTGCTGGATCCGGGCCGCGTAGGGATCGTGGAGCGGCACGCTCTGGCCGTGCGTGCTGGATGCAAAGGCCATGGTGCTGATTGCCAACAGCGTGAGCCACCAGCTCCGGGTCGGTTCCAAGTGCGAAAACTCCATGTGCGGCGCTGCCTTGATCACTTTGGGTGAGTATCGCCCGTTTCAACCGGGCCCGCGACGGCGGCGCGTTCTCGTCTAAAGTAATGTCGATGGACCCGCAAGCTTTCCGCCCGTCATGGTGGCGCTGGCCCCGCGCTGTGCTGGAATGGCTGCGTGCGGTGCCCATCGCCGACCCGGTCGGTCGCAACCATGCCGCGATGCTGCAGCTGCTGCTGGTGTTCATGGGGATCTACCAGCCGCTGTTGCTGCTCAACTCCATGTGGCGCGGCAGCGGCCAGGACCCGCTCCTGACAGGGGCGGCGCTTTTGAACACGGTGGTGATGTGGGCGTGTTTCGTTCTGCTACGCCGCGGCCACCTGCGTTTTGCGGCGGGGCTGTTCGTTGCGGCCTCGCTGTTGCTGGTCGGCTATGGATACCTGCGCTGGGGCCTGCAGGCGCAGCTGTGGGGGCAGCTGGGCCAGCTGCTGCCGATCCTCGTAGGTGGACTGGTACTCAGCCGCCGCGCGCTGTGGCTGGCGGCCGCCAGCCTCGCGTTGCTGATCCTGCTCGGCGCGTGGCGCGATGCCGGTGTGTATCTGTTCGATCCTTTCATGGTCCAGACGGTCCGCGACCGCGCGTTGCACATGGTGGTGGTGCTCCTGGCCATCACCGCGGTGCTGGACCTGGCGGTGGCCAGTCTGCGCACCAGCCTCAAGGTCTTGCAGCAGCGCAACGTTGAGCTCGCACGCGCCCGTGACCGGCTGCAACTTGAGATGCGGGAAAAAGACCGGGCGCGCGAACAGCTGGTGCACGCGCAGAAAATGGAGGTAGCCGGTCGCCTGGCCAGCGGCATAGCGCACGATTTCAACCACCTGCTGGGCCTGGTCATGGGCTATGCGGCGCAGGGGCCCCACCTGGACGACGTGGATGGACTGCGCAAGGCCTTGGCCGGCGCCGAATCGGCCGCGCGCCGGGCGGCTGCGGTCAGCCGGCAGCTGCTGGATTTCAGCCGCCGCGAGCCGCCGCGGCTGGCTGCGTTCGATCTGGGGGAAATGCTGGCCCGCACGCAGCCGATGCTGCAGCAGATGTGTCCGGCCGGAGTGGAGCTGGAACTGGACCTGCCAGCGACGCCGCAGCTGGTGCGGATGGATCGTGCGCAGCTTGAGCTGGTGCTGTTGAACCTGGCCGCCAACGCGGTGCAGGCGATGGAGGGCAGCGGCCGGCTCCGCATCGGGCTGGAAGCGGTGGTGCCGGGGTCTGCCGACGTGCTGGTCAGCGACACCGGGCCGGGCATGGGCGCCGAGGTGCAGGCGCGCTGCTTCGAACCGTTCTTCACCACCAAGGCCAGCGGTCATGGCACCGGCCTTGGACTGGCGGTGGCCGCGAACATGATCGAGGCCTCGGGGGGCAAGCTGTCGGTCGACGGCCCGGGTCCGGGCTGCACCATGCGTATCCGGGTTCCACGGTGGGTGGGCGATGCCGCGCCCGCGCCCACCATGATCGGCTCAGCCCGATAGCTGGCCGATCACCGCCACGCTGCCGAGCCGGTCGGCCAGGCGCCGCAGCAGGGCCAGGCGGTTGCC
>CAZUZT010000203.1:0-1819 GCA_964624575.1 uncultured Rhodanobacteraceae bacterium
CATCACCATCGCCCTGCGCGCCATGGAAGCGCCGCTGCGCGAGATCGTCGCCAACTCCGGTGACGAGCCCAGCGTGGTGGTCAACAAGGTCAAGGAAGGCCAGGGCAACTTCGGCTACAACGCCGCCAGCGGTGACTACGGCGACATGATCGAGCTGGGCATCCTGGACCCGACCAAGGTGACCCGTACCGCACTGCAGAACGCAGCCTCGATCGCCGGCCTGATGATCACCACCGAGGCCATGATCGCCGAGGTGCCGAAGAAGGAATCGGCCGGCGGCGGCCACGACCACGGTGGTGGTGGTGGCGACATGGGTGGCATGGGCGGCATGGGCGGCATGGGCTTCTGATCCCACCCACCCGCAACACCCGCAGTACCGAAGCCCCGCAGAAATGCGGGGCTTCGTTTTTTCGGTCCGGAGCGGGCGCCCTCCACTGGCGCCTGCCCACTGGCAGCACCAGCGTGTCCGACAAGCCACCCGGGTCACACCCGATCCCGGCAAGCGCACACGCCGTCCCGCGAACTGTCCAATATCTTGCGCACGCGTCACCGTCAGGCCGTGCAGCCACCTGCCCGGACGCCACGGACGGATATTTTCCGGCGCATGAACGTCCTTACCGAAGCTGCGGCGGCGCGCAGCCGCGTGAACCGGTGCGGTCCGGCGGTGACGGTTTCCTGGTACGCCGATGCACCCGGATCCAGGGCGGCCGCATGGACCGGGGGGCGCAGCAATTGCCGGATTGCTGATGGCGGTGGCGCTCCTGAATTACCGGACCACCCATGCCCCGGCACTGGCCGAATCCGGCCCTCCCGGTCCTCAGTGAATCATCAGTCCGTTGGACTCGAAATCATCGGCGAACAGCAGATCGACCGGTGCCAGGCATTGCGGGTTGTGACTCTGCAGGTAGTGCTCGAACCAGATCTCGCTGCACCTTGAGAATTCCGTGGCGGGATTGCCAGCGGAAATGCTCGGCCACATGATGTAGTTCTGCGAGCAGTGCGCGTTGACGAACGCCGACGTCAGACCGATCGCGAGGCTGACTTCGTTGTCGTGCCGGGCGCCGAAATTGTGTGCGATCTCATGAGCGAGGATGGTGGCATTGCCACCACCGGGGAATGTCATCTGGTTGATGCCATAACCGGAGGCCGGGCTGCACAGGGCATTGAGCCATGCAAAACCGGCCACGCTGCCGTCAAACTCCTTGCCACTGAGCAGGTGCGCCACGCCGTGCACGGGAATACCGCTGGCCCGGACGAAGTCACCGAACGCCGGAAGCAATTCCTGGTGATTGGTCATGGTCAACGGCCCGTTGTCGGCAAGCCCGATCAGATAGTGCAGCCGCAGGTGGGTGTTCACCGGTGCCGCATAGAAACCGTCGACGACATTGAGCATGGCCACCGCGACGCTGGCGGCGGCCGGGTAACGATCCAGGAATTCGGCATCCATGACCAGCGTCACGCGCAGCTCCCGGGCCAGGCCGCCCTGCACCATTGACGGTGTCGGGGTCTGTGGAACGGCGACATGCAGATCGTGTCCGTTGGCCATATCTCCATGGAAATCCAGTGGCTGGGCGAGATCGGCCAGCGTGTAGACCAGCGTGGCTGCGTCATCCGCGCCGATGCGCGAGGCAAGTTCCCGGTGGTGGCTGGCCGGATCCAGAAACCAGAGTTGTTCGCCATCATGCACCGCCCCCAGCCAGGCACCATCAATGCGCGTCAGCCGCAGCCAGCTCCCGGCCCGGCCCGATACTTCTCCGGCATAGATGCGTGTCGTGCCGTCGCGCACTCCCGGAACGTCGGCGCGCGCATCCTGCATCAG
>CAZUZT010000203.1:1919-3682 GCA_964624575.1 uncultured Rhodanobacteraceae bacterium
CCTGCTGTGCCTGCCTTGGCGCGCCGCCGTTTTGCCGGCATGCGGGCAGGCGCTATATTGGATCGGTGATCGACGACAACGGGGATTGTCATGAAGTTGAATACATGGTTATTGCTGCTATTGGCGGCAGCGGCGTCAACGGCCCTGGCACAAAATCCGCAGCAGGTCAGGAAGCAGGCCGAAGCCACCATGGTCGTCACCGGCCATGTCGATATCGAAGGCGATGGCAGCGTCTCCGGCCATCATCTGGACCACCGTGCCCAACTGCCCGCGTTTGTGGTCGAACTGGTTGATCGCGCCGCCAGCGGCTGGCGCTTCGAACCCCTGCTTGAGGATGGCAAACCGATAGCCGCACGCGCCCCGATGGGCCTGCGCCTGGTCGCCCGGCCGATCGCCGACAGCGACGGCGACTTCCAGGTCGGCATCGACAATGGCTGGTTCGGGCAGACCCCCGGCGCCAGTACCGATCACGTCAGCATTCCCGGCAAACTGTCGCCGGTGTCCTATCCGCACGACATGGCGCGCCGCCGGGCCGAGGCGACGGTGTACCTGGCAGTCAAGGTCGGGCGCGATGGCAGCGTCGAGGATGTCTTCGCCGAGCGGGTCAACCTGCGGGTCTACGAACCGGAAAAGCGGATGGCGCGCATGCGTCAGCGCTTCGCCGACCATACCGTGCGCATCGCCCGCGACTGGCAGTTCAATCCGCCCAGCACTGGCGACCGCATCGACGACGATTTCTGGGTCGTCATCGTGCCCGTCGATTACTTCATCGGCACCCGTCAGGTCGACAGCGGCACATGGACGCAATACGTGCCCGGCCCGCTCCAGTCCGGACCCGACTGGCGACGCAGCCGGGACGACCTGGCCGCCAGCGATGCCATGGCCGCCGGCCAGATCCAGATGGCCGGCAGTGGACGGCGCCTGCTCAGCGCCCTTGATGGCGACCCGGCGCCGTAGCCGGCCACCTTGATGCCGCCCCTGTCTGGACACACTCGCCATGCCAGCGCGACCGGGTTTCCACCGCCAAGTGGCCAGCGCACGTGGTGAGGCGCGCGCTATCTGTGGATCCACCCGCTAGGGATCTGGTCCAACGCCGGAACAACCAACCGCGCACTATCACGCAGGAAGACGCTCGATACATGGTGTGACATGCGTCCAGGACACGCGCCAGGGCCCGTTGCCGGCGCCGCCAACTCCTCCTTGTGCCGGCAGACAGCCGGCGGCTACCATCGGGCGGGCACAATTGGGAGGTTTCATGGCGGTCAGGATCGGTGTCATCAGGGAAACGGCACAGGGCGAGCGGCGCGTCGCCATGGCGCCGGAGGTGGCCAGGAAGCTGGCCGGCGCCGGCATGGAACTGGCGATCGAAACCGGTGCCGGGCTGGCGGCCGGTTTTGCCGATACAGCCTATGGCCAGGCCAGCGTCCAGGCGGATGGCGATGCCGTCCGTGCCGATGTCGACATCCTGCTCGCGGTGCAACCACCGCAGGCCGCCACCGTGGCCCGGATGCGCCGCGGCAGCGTGCTGATCGGCGCGTTGGCGCCCTATCGCGAGCATGACCTTGTGCGCGCGCTGCGCGATGGCGGCATCACGTCCTTTGCGCTGGAGCTGCTGCCTCGCACCACCCGCGCCCAGTCCATGGACATCCTCTCGTCGCAGGCGGCAGCGGCCGGCTACAAGGCGATGCTGATCGCCGCCGGGGCGGCGCCCAAGTTCTTTCCGATGTTGACCACGGCCGCCGGCACGGTGCGGCCGAGCAAGG
>CAZUZT010000204.1:0-3642 GCA_964624575.1 uncultured Rhodanobacteraceae bacterium
GCCAGCAGCAGACCGGCAGGGGCGATGCGGTATCCCAGGTCGCGCCCCGGTGGCCGGTAATGAAGTTCGAAGGTATGTGCACCCTCCGGCACCCTGGCACCGGTCAATCCATAGTTGATCCGCTGCAGTGGCAACTGCCGGCCATCCTCCAGGTGCAGTCGCCAGCCACGATCGAACGGCATCGCCAGGGCCAGCATCGCGGGCGAGGGCGCATTGAAACTTCCGCGCAGGTGTTGCTGGCTCTCCATGACCACCGGCACAGGAACCGGTGTGTGGCTGGTCAGGGTCCAGCCCGGGGCAATATCTGTGTCAATCACGACCGCTCGGCTCATCAGCTGTGAACGCTGCTGGCCCGACAGCGACACTGCCTGCGCTTCATCGACCGCCTGCCAATGCAGCATCGCCAGGCTGGCCGCTTCCGGGCGTTCGTAGATATGGATATCCCCAACTGTCGCCAACCAGCGGCTGTGGGCATCCTCGTCCCGGCTCCTGTCCCTTGCCAGAACATAGCGCACCGCCAACAGATCAAGCACTTCCGTCCGCGACATGTCCAGGTCGATGTAGTTGGAATGCGGGATGGTGCGCGGCCACCCGATATGGTCAATGAACCGGGTCAGGCTGGCGCCATGGAAAAAGTAGGAGCGGATGCCGTGATAACCCTGGACCAGCGAGTCCAGCAGGAAGACGGAGGTGTAATCCTTTTCGATACGGAAGAAGGTGCCGTCAGCATGGTGGGCGCGCAACCAGTCCACAGCCTGTCCAGTCCCGTCGTTGTAACTGCCGATGGCGCTGCGGCCCGCCAGATCAACGGCCGACCGGTCCGTCACTGCCGGGCGCAACAGAACGACCCGCTCCACGGCGCCCAGGAACAAGATGACCACCATGGCTATGACAAGTGCGCGCCTTGCCTGCGAGGCATCCGACATCGGGCTCCGCAGTGCGGCCCACACGGCGGCGAACACACAAAGAGCCGTGAATGCGGCCACAGCTGACACGTAGTGACCATTGATCCATTGCCACCGCGGCGCCGATATCAGCACGATGCCGGCAAGAATCAACCCGGCAGGAACTAGCATCCAGCCAACCGCCAGGCCACTGACTAGCAGCCGCCTTGCCCCCAGCGTCCCGGTAACCAGTACGAGCATGGAAATCCAGAGCGTCGATACCCGGAAGCCGCCGTGATTGAACCCGAAGACCGCATGGCGAAAGGCGGGAAAGACGACGTACAGGCCAATACCGACGATCGCGAGCCAGAACATCCGGCGCTCCACCGCACTGGCCTTTGGGCCGGCCAACTGGCCCATGAAAAGAAGTGCCGGCAGACCGACATAGAAGCCCGGCCCTTCCAGGAAGTTGGTGATCCCGGCATAGGCGTCGGCGAAGCCGTTGACGCCCTTGCCGAGGAAGCCCATCAGGGTGACGACAATGGTCTGTGCATTGTTGATGTCGAAGATTCGCCCGAGGATCGCCTGCATGCTGGCGTGCTCTCCCAGCACTCGGGGACTGTCCAGGAAGTAGTGCAGGTTGGGCAGCAGCACCGGAGCAAGCATCAGCAAACCGGCGACCACTCCGGCGGCCAGGCCCGCCAGCCTCCGCAACCAGAATCCCGGCTCGCGCGGGCCGGCAACTATCAGGCCGCGTGCCAGCAGATACAGCAGGCTGAAGAACGCGGAGGTATAGAGATTGAATGGATGCGACACGGCCAGCAGCAACCCGGTCAGCAGCGCGAACCAGGGACTTCCGGTGCGCCAGTACTTTTCCAGAAGCAGGACGAGGGCGGAAAAATGAAAGACCTCGGTCGCATGGAGCAGGTCCCATTGACCGTTGATGAGGGCGTAGTCACTGAACGCCCAGGCCAACCCAGCCGCGGCCGCCAGGATGCCGGGCAAGCCGATCAGCCGCGCATAGAGCAGCAACAGGTAGCCGCCCAACGCCAGCTTGGCCAGGTAGCTGTAGATCCTTGCCTGCAATTGCATCGATTCGGGCAGGAGCGCCTGCACCATCCAGAACGGATCGAAGTGGGTGCCGGTATAGCCGCCCAGACCCAGCCGGAATGACCAGCTCGGCCCAGTGCCTTCTGCGAACTGACGGGCAAACTCGACATTGAGCGGATAGAACTGGACGAAGCTGTCTCCGCCGACATCGACATGGGCAAAGCCGAGCTCCCCGAACAGGAACGGCGAGAACATGACGGCAGCCAGCCCGGCAAATCCTGCCAGATAAGTGAGGGATACCACGGTCAGGGACAGGCGCCCTGTGGCTACCCAGTGCCATGATGCGATGGTCACCGGCAAGTATCCGCTTTGATGCTCTGCGGACCTGTGCTGCCTGGCTGGCGCCGAAGCAAGTCGCTCAGCCTGCAAAGATTGTCACGATCGGACACTGCTTGCCCTTGCCTGCCCCGGAACCCCGAACTGTCAGGCGTGGATCTGCCCGGAGCGGTGCCCGCTTCAGCCGACACCATGACCGTCGTCATCCGATTGCAAGGTACCGGCACTGTTGCTGTTCGCCTGGTATTTCGTGGTGGCACCGGACACCGGCTTGACGGCAATCAACGAAGTGGTACTGGCCAACTCGAAGTTGATCTCGGCCGGAAGTCCGGCGACAAAAGGTTGATGCAGATAATCCAGCGGATTGCCGATCAGGTCCTGCACCCGCATCTGCAGGAACTCGTCCCGTTCCGAGCCCGCAAGGCCGGTCAGCCAGCGGCTGAGAATGTGGTTGAGCGTCCAGATCGGCAGGCCGCTGGCCGCGACATGCTGATCCTTGACTTCCAGCCGGCCGTCGAACAGGTTGCGCAGCCCCTGGTGGGTCATGTTGTAGTAATGGTGCGGATAGCCATGCAGTGCCTGGAGGAAGGGAACGACGCAATACAGACGCCCCCCGGGCTTGAGCACCCGGCATATCTCACGGGCACAGAGGAATGGATCCTTGACGTGCTCAAGCACATTCAAAGACAACACACCATCAAAACTGTTGTCCTTGAACGGCAGCACCTCGCCGACTCCGAGCACGTCGGTCGTTGGGTAGGCCACGATCTCGTAATTGACGACATTGGCGTAGTAGGTGCTGCGCAGCCCTGCGCCACAGTCCAGCAGCATCCCCTCGGGCGCACCATTGATCAGGCCCAGCGCAATGGGATCGTAGTCGTGGCTGGAAACATTGTCGGTATCGACGATGTCGTATTTTTCCCGCAGCGCTTCGGGCAGGCAGTCCACCACACCGGCGGTATCGAATCGGGCGCCGCTGTCGTCGTTCAACAGCTCGCGGATCCGGGCAAGCTTCTGGCGCTTCATGTCCGGGAACCCGGGTCCGGAAGGATCACACTGCCCGGCCTGCGATACCTGCTGGTCTGCCGATTCCTCACCCCGACGTCCGGAAAACGCGCTTTTGAACTTTCCCCAAAGCTGCTTCATCGGATGCTTCCCCTTGTATTCAGGCCCTTGGCTCAGGCCGAGATTGCCCGGCGCACTGGGTGACACCGGCGGGAACATCTGCTCCCGCCGGCTGGAATCACTCAATCCGACAACGCCGCATCCAGCTCCGCCCGCAGGTCGGCGACATCCTCGATGCCGACCGACAGGCGCACCAGGTTGTCGGTGATGCCCAGTTCGGCGCGGCGCTCGGGCGGGATGCTGGCGT
>CAZUZT010000205.1:0-3633 GCA_964624575.1 uncultured Rhodanobacteraceae bacterium
CGCCGGTCCACAGGTACAGGTCGCGGCTCAGATGTCGTGGCAGGCCGCCGCGCAGATAATCCCGGCGCACCAGCGCCCCGATCGGAGACGGCACCCGGTGCGCACTGCCGCGGCCGCCGGGCAGGGTCCGGCTGCCCAGGCCATCGTCGCCGAACCAGGCCTCGCTGAAGGCCGGGCCGTGTTCCGGCGCCACCAGAGTGCCGCCGGTGGGCGCCGGCGCGCGCGTGCTGTGTCGGTTCAAGCCACGGCTCCCCGGTACGGGATGCGGCGGGATGGATTCGGCCATTGGCGCATTATGTCACGGCTGCAATGCACGGCCTGCCCGGCCCGGCCTGGCCCGGATGGGCCACGGGACGGCTCCGGCAGGTGGCCGCAGGCCCGGTTGCGGACCGCCGGCATCGATATGGAACCGCGCGCCCGGCCGAGCCGGTTCAACATCCTGCCTGCGCATGCTAGGGTGGCCGGGATCTGCGCCCGGCGGGCCCGGCCCGTTCCAACGGGAACGCTCCAACTGGCCCGTTTCAACTGGATGGTCCAGCTGACGCGTCCGCCCGGCCAGGATCCCAGGTCAACCTCCCCGGTGGCTGGCGCCGTTGACAGGCCTGCCAGCAGGACAGCTATCGACCATGCCCAACCCGCCCGCCGTTCCCGAACCCGCTGCCACCAACACCCCCGCGCATGCCGTCACGCGCCTGCTGCGGACCTGGCGCGAAGGCGACGAGCAGGCCCGGGAAGAACTGTTGCCGATGGTCTACCAGGAGTTGCGCCGCCTGGCGCAGCGGGAACTGCGCAAGGAACGGGCCGGCCACACCCTGGAATCACGCGACCTGGTGCACGAGGCCTACATGCGCCTGGTCGGTGCGGAAATATCCTGGCAGGACCGCAGCCATTTCTTCGCCCTGTGCGGCCGCACCATGCGCCGGATCCTGGTTGATCATGCCCGCGCCCGCCAGCGCGACAAGCGCGGCAGCGGCATCACCCTGCTGTCGCTGGACCATGCCGATGGCGCGGTCCAGCCATGCAATCCCGATGTGCTCATGCTCGATGAGGCCATGTCGCGCCTGGGCAACATCGACCCGCGCATGGAACAGGTGGTTGAACTGCATTTCTTCGCCGGCCTGACCTATGACGAACTGGCCTCTGCGCTGGCCATCTCCACCGCCACCGTGCACCGCGACCTGGCCTTCGCCAAGGCCTGGCTGCGGCGCCAGCTCACCGATGCCTGAGCGCCTGTGACCACCCTGCCCGCCTGCGGCCACCGCAATCACGCCCGGCCTGCCGACACAGACTGATGGATACCCAGCGCTGGCAACGCCTGCAGACACTGTTCCACCAGGCCATGGCCCTGGAGCCGGCACAGCAGGCCGGCTTCCTTGACCGCATCGACGATGCCGAGCTGCGCAGCGAACTGCGCCAGCTGATCGTCACCGGCAGCGACGACGATGATTTCCTGGCGCAACCGCTGGTTTCCGGGCCGGGCGTGGAGGATAGCCAGGATGATCTCAGCGGCCAGCGCCTTGGCCCTTACCGGTTGTTGCGCCAGCTCGGCCGCGGCGGCATGGGCGTGGTTTACCTGGGTGAGCGCGCCGATGGCGAGTTCGAGCAATCGGTGGCGATCAAGGTGGTGCGCTCGTCCTGGCTGCCGCCCCGGATGCTCGAGCGCTTCCGCTCCGAACGGCAGATCCTGGCGCAGCTGGAGCACGCCAACATCGCCCGCCTGCTGGATGGCGGCAGCACGGAACAGGGCCAGCCCTGGCTGGTCATGGAATATGTCGACGGCGAGCCGATCGACCGTTATTGCGCCCGCCACCGGCTGTCCACCCGGCAGCGCCTGCAGCTGCTCCTGGATGTCTGCGCGGCGGTCAGCCATGCCCACCGGCAGCTGGTGGTGCACCGCGACCTGAAGCCGGGCAACATCCTGGTCACCGCCGAGGGCGTGGTCAAATTGCTGGATTTCGGCATCGCCAGGCTACTGGACGCCGACGCCGACGGGGATGCCACCGACAGCACCAGCGCCCACACCCGGCTGCTGCAGGGCGCCACCATGACGCCCGAGTACGCCAGCCCCGAACAGGTTCGCGGCGATCCGGTCACCACCGCCAGCGATGTCTATTCGCTGGGCATCCTGCTGTATGAGCTGCTCACCGGAATGACGCCCTACCGCCTGGGCACCTCGACCCTGAGCGAGGTCGAGCGCGTGGTCTGCCAGACACCGGCCACCCGGCCCAGCCAGGCCATCGGCCTGGGCAGCGCGCGCGAGCGGATCCGCACCGACCTGCCCGCCCCGCGCCTGCGCCGCGAGCTGCGCGGCGATCTGGACACCATCGTGCTCAGCGCGTTGCGCAAGGAGCCGGACAACCGCTACCCCTCGGTCGAGCAGTTGTCCGAAGACATCCGGCGCCATCTTGGCGGCTATCCGATCGTTGCCCGGCGCGCCACGCGGCGCTACCGGATCGACCGCTTCGTGCGCCGCAACGCCCTGGCGGTGGCCGCCTCGGTGGCGGTCGTGCTGGCGCTGCTGGCCGGCGCCGCCGCCACCTGGATGGGCCTGCTGGAAGCCCGGCGCCAGGCCGAGCTGGCCCAGACCCGGCAGCAGGAGCTGGAACAGGTGGTGCGCTTCCAGCAATCGATGCTGTCCGGGCTGGACCCGCAGGCCGTGGGCGCCGACATCCTCGGCGGCCTGCGCCGGCAATACCGGGAAAGCCTGGCCGACTCGCCCAACGCCGCCGATCCGGATCCCGCCCTGGCCCGCTACGACGACATCGCCGCGCGCATCAACGCCACCGACCTGGCCCGCCAGATCATCGACCAGTTCGTGCTGTCGCGGGCAGTGGCAACCATTGAGCAGGACTTTTCCGGCCAGCCGGCCCAGCAGGCCGACCTGTACCAGAGCGTGCTGGATGTCTATCTGGACATCGGCCTGCGCAGCCGCCTGCCGGAACTGGCCGAACGCATCATCGCCCTGCGCCAGCAGACTCTGGCCGCCGATGACCCGCGCATCCAGGCGGCCCGTGCCGGCGCCGTGATCGCCTATTTCCAGAATGCCCGCCTCCAGGAGGCCGAGCAGCTGGCCCGGGCGGTGATCGCCGACGCCGGCAAAGCCGGCAAAGATGCCGCCAGCGGCCCGCTGGCGCTGCGCGAGGCCGTGGCCAGAGCCAAGGACGGCCTGGCCCTGGTGCTGGTTGAGCAGGGCCATACCGACGAGGCCCTCCAGGCCGCCACCCGGGCGCTGGAGTTCGTCCAGGCCGCACCACCGGATCAGGGCGAGGGCAACCAGAGCCTGCACGCCCGCGCGTTGAGCACCCTGGGCTATGTCCATGCCCGGGTCCAGCAACTGGAACCGGCCCTGGCCTACTTCCGGCAGGCGGCGGAACTGCTGCCGGAAGGCACACCCGGGCAGCTGGCCGCCCAGATCAACGTTGCTGCCGCCCTGGGCTCGCTCAACCGCAGCGATGAGGCCCTGGAGGTCAACGAACAGCTGTTTGCCGCCATGGAATCGCGGTATGGCGAACGCCATCCGCAAACCCTGCGGGTGATGAACAACCTGGCCAACAACCTGCTTTACCTGAGCCGGACCGATGAGGCCCTGCGCTGGTTTGACCGGGTCGTCACCGTGCGCTCGGAAACCCTGGG
>CAZUZT010000206.1:0-3611 GCA_964624575.1 uncultured Rhodanobacteraceae bacterium
TCCGGGATTTGGCTGGACACCGGTTCGCGTCGGTGCCAGGAAGGCGATCGGCCAGGATCAGGTGAACGAAGTGGGGCGACTGGGCGCAGGTTGCGAAGCACACCAGGCCGCATGGGCTGCAGGCTGGCTTGGAACAGGCCGCACGTCCCTGCAGCGGCAGCTGTGATGGCCTGTTGGGAAACACATCTGGCGAACTTCTCACGCCCCCTTTCAGGCAGTCTGCCGGCTCGTTGGCGGTCACGCAAGCGCCCATTTCGAGTGCGGATCGGCTGTCCCCCGCGTGGAATTTCGGTGCCGCGCAGTCATGCCGGGGCGGCGCAACGATGCAACGCAGTCAGCCCACGAAGCGCCGCAGCCGGGTGTGCCGCACCAGCCCCTGGTAGCCGAGCAGGCAGACGGCCAGCGTGCCGGTGACTGCGGCAAGGTATTTGAGCGGCCAGGGCCAGGCCAGATCCATCAGCAGGTACTGCAGGGCGAACAGCACCGGAAGGTGCACCAGGTAGGTCCAGTAGGCCGCCTGGGCCAGGTAGCGCAGGATGGCGTTGGGCCGGTCGAGCCAGCGCCGGCCGGCGAGCAGACAGAGCAGGGTCAGCCAGACTGCCAGGCTGGCTTCCAGCGCGGCCATGCCCCAGCCCGGCATGCCCGGGGCTTGCGCCGCCAGCCGCCATACAAACAGTCCGTACAGTGCGATGCTGGCGGCAAACAGCGCGGGCAACAGCGGCCGGCAACGCGCCAACCAGTCCTGGCTGTGATGCAGCTGCGTGCCCCAGGCGAAGAAGGCGCCGTAGAACGCGATCGCCCAGAACTGCGGTACCAGGCTTTCCGGTGCCGGATGCGGCACGCTGACGAAGGCCAGCGTCGGGACCAGGAGCAGGGGCAAACCGATCAGCAGCCAGGCCGGCTGCCGGGCCATCACCCAGCGCCCGACATTGCCCGGCACCAGCGTGCGCACGACCCAGTGCAGCACGCCGAACAGCAGCAGGTAATACAGGAACCACAGGTGTGCGGTGCCCGGCGGCAGCTGCGGCGGATCAGGCAGCTGCTGCCATGCGCGCAGCATTGCCAGCAGCGCCGAAGAGTGCTCGACGTGCTGCATGGCCCAGCCGGTGCTGGCCGACAGCGACCACCCGACCAGCGGCCAGGCCACCAGAAATGGCACCAGGAGGCGCCGCACCCGCTGGCGCGCCAGCGCCGCACCACCGCGCCGGGCGAGGATCCAGGCGGCGAAGAAGCCGGCGACCAAAAAGAACAGCGGCATGCGCACCAGGTGCAGGCCCCAGATGACGGCATCGATCCCGGCGCCGGTCTGCCGGTCGGCAAGCGGCCACAAGCCCTGCATCAGTGGGCTATAGGCCAGTGCCGCGTGGAAGAACACACCGGCCAGCATGGCGAGCGCGCGCAGGTGGTCCATGTGGTGGAGTCTGTCAGAGGTGGCGTTTGCGGACATGGGGCTTGCCGGTGGTCTGGACGGGGTCGCGGGGGCGATGGGCGACAGGGGATGACGCGGCAGGACGCGGCAAGACGGCCTGCCGCGGATCTGGTGAATGGACTTCAGCGCCGGCCGCGCAGCGCTTGGCTGGCTTGCAGCCTGGCGAACGGCGACGCGCCTGGCGCAGGCCCGGTCGCGCCCCTGTCCAGGCGATTGCCTGCGCGATCGCCTCGCCGGGTGCCCGCCTGGTCGCGGGCAGAGGATTGCGCCGCTAGTAGAACGCCGGTTTGCGCGCGTGCTGCCAGGTGGTCGCGGCGATGATCGCCACCGCCAGCACGGTCAGGGTGGACAGGATCGCCACCGCCGGTGCCGTCCAGACCACGGCGTCATCGCGCACCCGGTCGCTGATTGCGGGGATCTGCGACAACGCCATGATGTAGGGGTTGATCAGCACCATCGACGCGATCATCCCGAAGGTGGCCCAGCCCTCCGATTGCACCGACATCGCCACCGCCCAGGACACCGAGAAGGCGAACAGCAGCCAGGCGAAGATCAGCAACGCGTAGACGAACAGGCCGTCAGGTAGCGGCGTGAACAGCACCATGCCCAAAGTGCCGGCCAGCAGCACCAGGAACGGTACCGCGAAGGTCAGCAGGTTGCCGGCCAGCTTGGCCACGGTGAAGTCGGCGGGCGACACCGGCAGGCTCATCACGAAGGCCAGGGTCTGCTCCTTGCGCTCGACCACCAGCGAGGTGGAGATCGAGAAGCAGGCGGCCGAGACCAGCACGATGATCAGCATCAGCGAGCCGACATAGAAGGCCCAGGGCCGGGCCAGTCCCAGCAGGCACAGCGCGACGATGCCGGCCAGCACATAGATCGCCAGCTGCTTGCGGAACAGTTGCCAGTCCTTGGCGACCAGCAACCGGATGACGGGGAGGTTGAGATTCATGCCACGGCTCCTGTGCGCACGGCGGATACGAAGATGTCTTCCAGGGTCATCGGGTCGTCGCGCTGCACCGTCAGGCCGTGGGCGGCCAGGCGCGCAGGCAGATCGGCGCGCCAGTCGCGCACCTTCAGTTCGACCAGGCTGCCGTTGGCACGGGCCACGGCGACCTCCGGCCAGTCGGCCAGGCCCGCCGGCAAGGCTCCCTGACACAGCACGCGGCGCCAGCTTTCCAGGAAGGCGTGGCGGTCGGAACAGGCGACCAGCCGTCCCTCGTGCACGAAGGCGATGGCATCGGCAAGCTGCTCGACATCGTGGGTGTTGTGCGAGGAGAACAGCACGCTGCGGCGTTCGTCGCGCAACACCTCGGCCAAGGCCTCCAGCACCTCCAGGCGGGCGACCGGGTCCAGGCCGGTGGTCGGCTCGTCGAGCAGCAGCAGCCGCGGCCGGCGCGCCAGGCACAACAGCAGCAGCGCCTTGACCCGCTGGCCGTGGGAGAAGCCACCCAGGGCCTGCCCGGGGCGCAGGTCGAAGCGCTGCACCAGTTCGGCCGCGTAGTCCTCGCTCCAGCCGGGGAAAATGCCGGCGATCAGGTCCATGTGCCAGCGCAGCGTCTGGCTGCGGTACAGGCGCATGTCCTCGGAAGCGAAGCCGATCTCGCGCCGGGCCGCCACCTGGCTTTCCGGCAGGCGATGGCCCAGCACGATGACCTCGCCGGCATCCGGCGCGGCCAGCCCGGTGAGCAGGCGCAGAAGGGTGGTCTTGCCGGCGCCATTGACGCCGACCAGACCCATCACCTGACCCTCGGGCAGGTCGAGGCTGACATCGCGCAGGGCGAAGTGCGGATAGCGCTTGCCGATGCCGGACAGGGAAAACGCGAGACTCATGGCTTGGATCCTGGTGGGGGGGCGAAGCCGGGCACACTGCCCGGTGCGGAATCGAGCGCCTGTGCGACCAGGCTGAGCACCTGCTCGCGCGACAGGCCCAGGCGCGCGGCGCTGGCCAGCAGCGCATCGAGCTGGCGCCGGAGTTCGTCGTGCATCAGCGCTACCGGCAGGTCGCTGCGCTCGGCAACCGCCGAGCCCTTGCCCTGCCGGGTGCTGATCACTCCGGCGCGCTCCAGCTCCTCGTAGGCCCGGCGCACCGTGATCACGCTGGTGCCGCTGGCGGCGGCCAGCTCGCGGATCGATGGCAGCGTCTGGCCGGCCGGCCAATCGCCGGCCATCACCTTGGCGGTGA
>CAZUZT010000207.1:0-3530 GCA_964624575.1 uncultured Rhodanobacteraceae bacterium
CTGTGGCCGGTGACCCAGCCGACATCGGCGGTGCACCAGAAGATGTCGTCCTCGCGGTGGTCGAACACGTGCTGGTGGGTGAGGGCGGCGAACACCAGGTAGCCGCCGCTGGAATGCAGCACGCCCTTGGGCGCGCCGGTGGAGCCGGAGGTGTAGAGGATGAACAGCGGATCCTCGGCGTTGACCGCTTCGGGCGGGCAGTCGCTGCCGGCGACGGCGATTGCCGACTCGAACCAGACGTCGCGCTCTTCGTACCAGTTCACCTGGCCGCCGGTGCGGCGCACCACCAGCACGTGCTCGACGCTGTTGACGCCGGGCTGGTTCAACGCTTCATCGGCATTGCGCTTGAGCGGAATGCGGCGGCCGCCGCGCAGGGATTCATCGGCGGTGACCAGCAGTTTGGAGCGGCAATCCCGGATCCGGCTGGCCAGCGAGTCCGGCGAGAAGCCGCCGAACACGACCGAGTGCACGGCGCCGATGCGCGCGCAGGCGAGCATGGCGATCGCCGCTTCGGGAATCATCGGCAGGTAGATGGTGACCCGGTCGCCGCTGCCCACGCCCAGGGACTTGAACACGTTGGCGGTGCGGCACACCTGCTCGTGCAATTGGCGGTAGGTGAAGGTGCGCGGTTTCTCGTCGGGGTCATCGGGCTCGAAGATGATCGCGATCTTGTCGCCGCGGGTTTCCAGATGCCGGTCCAGGCAGTTGGCGGCGACATTGAGCTGGCCGTCGGCGAACCAGCGGATATGAAGGTCGTCGGCGGCGAACGAGCAGTCCTTGACCTGGCTGTAAGGCTTGATCCAGTCCAGGCGCCGGCCCTCGCGGCGCCAGAAGGCTTCCTCGTCGTTGATCGATTCCTGGTAAAGCCGCCGGTACGCCGCTTCGTCCAGGGTGTCAGGGCCGGAAAAGCCGGGCTTGATCGGGATCAGGTCGGGCGATGACATGGCAAGGGTCTCCTGCTGGCAGCAGCCGGCGCAGCTCCTGCGCGCCGGATGCCTGGTGATGGGCGGCTGGCGACCGCCGGCCGGAGCCCGGCCCGGATGCCAGCACCGGCCATGGTAGCGCGCCGGCCGGGACGGTCCATGGGCGGGTCGGCGCCGGCCTGGCAAGGATGGCCGGCGCTGGCATCCGGCCCGCAGATGGCCTTTAATCCGGGTGGGCCACGGCGCTGCCGCGGTTGCCGGCCAGGGCCGCCGGCGGCAGGGGACCGGGTACGAACCGGCCCCGATCACGACCCGGCCCAATCCGGGCCAGGCCCGATCACAACCAGGCCCGATCACAAGCAAGGGGAAGCAACGATCATGGCAACCGGCGCATCAGCATCACCGGGCGGAACCCTGGCCGGCCGACCGGACCGGCCGCCGGCCCGTCGGTGGCCGGCTCGGCGGTGGGGCGGGCGGCTGGGTGCCGCCGCCATCAGCATTGTCATGGCTGCGTTCGTGGCCGGAACCGCCTTCGCCGACGATGGCCAGGGCGACAAGGTGCGCGAGCTGGAAGCGCGCATCGTCCAGCTCGAGGCCATGGTCGCCGAGCTGGCCGGGCGCCAGCCGGCAGCCTTGACCGAAGGCGCTGCCGACGCCGGGGCCGGGGCCGGGGCCGGCGCCAGCGCCGATGCCGACGCCGATGCAGCGCCACACGCCGCGGCGGCAACGGACAGATCCGCAACCGACGTGTCGGCGCCGGCGGCTGTCGCCGCAACGCCGGCACCGGCGACCCCGGCAGCAGCCAGCACGAAACCTGGCAGCGCCGCCGCGACCGCCGATGCCGGTCCGCGCATCCGCTGGGGTGGTTTCATCAAGGCCGATGCCCTGTATACCGTCAGCGGCGATGGTCCGATCGCCGATGGCACCGCCGGCCGCCAGTTCCACCTGCCGCAGGCGATCCCGGTCGGCTCCGGCGGTTCCGGGCGCTACCTGGATGTGCATGCCCAGTACTCGCGCTTCTGGCTGGCCGCCGACACCACCCTGGAATCCGGCGACCCGTTGCGCGCCTGGCTGGAGTTCGACCTGTCAGGCACCGCGCTGGGCAACGAGGCCGCCACCAACACCCATGGCCTGGCCGTGCGCCATGCCTGGGTCGGCTGGCGCGGCTGGCTGGCCGGCCAGACCTGGAGCAACTTCCAGGATGCCGGCGTGCTGCCCGATACCGTGGATTTCATCGGTGCCACCGAAGGCACCGTCTTCGTCCGCCAGGCGCAGCTTCGCTATGGCCGCGGCCCGTGGTCGGTCTCGCTGGAAAATCCCGAAACCCTGGTCACGCCCTACCAGGGCGGCGCCGCGCGCATCGTCACCGGCGAAAACCACCTGCCTGATGCCACCGCCCGCTTTGTCCATCACGCCGACTGGGGCCACCTGGGCGTGGCCGGCCTGCTGCGTTCGCTGCGCTACCGCGATCCCGCCCTGGACATCGGCGACAGCCGCCTGGGCTATGGCCTGAGCCTGTCGGGCCGCATCAACCTGGCCGAGCGCGACAACCTGCGCTTCATGCTCACCGGCGGCCAGGGCATCAACCGCTACATCGGCATCGCCGCCAACGCCGATGCCGTGCTCGATGCCAGCGGTGAACTGGCGGGGCTGGATGTCCTTGCCGGCTTCATCGCCTGGCAGCACATCTTCAGCGACCGCTACCGCGGCAACCTGTTCTATGCCCGCGCCGACTACGGCAACGATCCCCAGCTCACCGGCCTGGGCATCACCCGGCGCCTGGAAAGCCTGCACGGCAACCTGATCTGGACC
This sequence comes from uncultured Rhodanobacteraceae bacterium, assembly GCA_964624575.1. Classification (GTDB taxonomy): domain Bacteria; phylum Pseudomonadota; class Gammaproteobacteria; order Xanthomonadales; family UBA2363; genus Pseudofulvimonas. Next base: position 2,736 of record CAZUZT010000207.1, read on the forward strand.
GTGCTGCCCAAGCTGGAACTGGGCCTGGAGGCGATCTGGGCCCGGCGCATGCTTGAACGCGGCGATTCGGGCGAACAGCAGCGCCTGCACTTCCACGCCAAGTACAGCTTCTGAAAAACGGTCGCGGCGGCGGGTTCCTTGCCAGGCGGCCGGTGCCCGCTGCCCGCGGCCCCGGTCTGGCGATGGCGCCGCCGTAACCCGGGCGCATGCCCGCCATCGGCGCCACGTGCCGTCATCGGCAAACCGGGGCAGCGGCGTGGCCGGCACCGGCCAGGAAATTTCGGCGGTCGGCCAACCTGAATGAAGCCCGGGCCGGATACCGGCCCTGCCGGTGTCGTGGTCGGCACCGGTGGGGGTTTTGCCTTGGATCCCGCGTTAGGGAAGTCACAGCCAAATTTCCCATGAACCATGGAGCCGTCATGAACACATCCTTCTTCCTGCGCCTGCTGGTGCTGGCCGCCGCGCTGGCGGCGCCCGCCGTGCAGGCCGCCGTTTGCCGCGTCGCCGCCAACGGGAACGGCAGCGGCGCGTCCTGGTCTTCACCGATGAGCCTGCAGGCGGCCCTGGCCAATGGCCACTGCCAGGAAATCTGGCTCCGGGCCGGCCTGTACAAGCCGGTGCAGCCGGTCAATCCCGGCAACCCGAGCATTGCCGAGCGGCAGGTAAGTTTTCAGGTGCGACCCGGCGCCCGCATCTATGGCGGCTTTGCCGGCCATGAGAGCCAGCGCGACCAGCGCAATCCGGCCCAGCACCGTAGTGTGCTGTCGGGCGATATCGACAACGATGACAGCACCG
>CAZUZT010000208.1:0-1644 GCA_964624575.1 uncultured Rhodanobacteraceae bacterium
CATCTGAGCCGCGACCTGTACCTGTGGACCGGCGCCGAGCGTACCCGCTCCTGGCGTGAGTTCACGCTCACCCGCGATTTATGGCTGCAAGGCTTGCCGTTGCCCGAGCCGGTGGCAGCGCGCTGGCAACGACGCGGACCGGTCTATCGCGCCAGCCTGTTGACCCGCTGGCTGGGCCAGGTCCGTTCGCTGCTGTCGTTGCTGGCCGACGGCGGCGAACCGGCGCGGCTGCTGCTGCCGGTGGCACAGGCCGTCGCGCAGTTGCATGACCACGGCGTCTGGCACGCCGATCTGAACGCCACCAACATCCAGATCGACGATCAGGAGAAAGTCTGGCTGATCGATTTCGACCGCGCCCGTGACGGTGTTGCCGACGATGCGCGTCTGGCCGGCAACCTTGAGCGTCTGCGACGCTCACTGCGCAAGCATCTGCCGGCGGATCGCATGGTTGCGGTGGAAACGGCCTGGGCCGGATTCCTGGACCAGTACCGGCAGGCGCGGGTGCGGCCGTGAACACCGGAATGAACACAGCCCCTGACACGGACATCGACACGGACATGGGCACGGCGATGACCGGCTACGGGCTGGAATTCCTCGGCGTTGGCAATGCCCAGGCACGGGAACTGGGCGATTCGGCCGCCGTCCTGCTGCACGATGGCCAGCCGCGCCTGCTGATCGATTGCGGCCCGTCGGTCCCGGCGCGCCATACCGCCCGTTTTGGCTGCCCACCACCGGCCCTGTTCATCACGCACACCCATCTGGACCATGTCGGCGGCATGGAATCGCTGTTCGTGACGCTCTGGTTCGATCCGCAGCGGCGCGGCAGGATGCCGCTGTTCGTGCCGGTGACCCTGCTGCCGCTGCTGCACCAGCGCGTGGCCAGTCACCCCAATGCCCTGGCCGAGGGCGGCGTCAACTTCTGGCAGGCGTTCCAGGTGGTGCCGGTGGCGCAGGGCTTCTGGCTGGATGGCCTGTGGTTCGATGTCTTTCCGGTCCGCCATCACGCCCTGAATGCCGCCTATGGCCTGGCCTTGCGCGGCAGCTTCGTCTACACCGGCGATACCCGGCCGGTGCCGGAGGTGCTGGCCACCCACGCCACCGCCAACGAAGTGGTCTTCCACGACTGCGCCCTGCGCGCCAACCCGTCCCACACCGGCCTGGATGACCTGGCGCGCGAATATCCGGCCACGGTGCGCCAGCGCCTGGTGCTCTACCACTATGAGGATGCGGAAGCCGGCGACGCCCTGGACCGGGCCGGTTACCGGGCCGCCCGGCCCGGCGAATACTTTCCGCTGCCCGCACCCCTGGCCCGGCCGCTTGCCGCCGCGCCGGCCCCGGCCGATATGGCCCCGGTTGATCCGACACCGGCCGATCCGACACTGGCACGTGGCGGGCCATGAACACTGGCACGATTCCCATCCATGTCGTCCGCGACCAGCCCCATGACCGGCTGCGCCGGCCACTGCACGACCTGCGCATCTCGCTGATCGACCGCTGCAACTTCCGTTGCCCGTACTGCATGCCGGCCGAGGATTATCCGCGCCACCACCCCTTCCTGCGCCGCAGCCAACGCATGCTGCCGGGCGAGATCGTGCGCCTGGCGCGGCTGTTCGTGCGCCTGGGCGTGCGCAAACTGCGCCTGAC
>CAZUZT010000208.1:1744-3527 GCA_964624575.1 uncultured Rhodanobacteraceae bacterium
TGGCCGGCCACTTCCGCGGCACCGGCCACACCCTGCGCTTCATCGAGTTCATGGATGTGGGCACCTGCAACGGCTGGCAGGCCGACAAGGTGGTCGCCAGCGCCCAGCTGCTGGCACGCATCCACGCCCGCTGGCCGCTGGCGGCGGTCGCGCCGGCGCACCCGGGCGAGGTCGCCAGCCGCTACCGTTACCTGGATGGCGCTGGCGAGGTCGGTTTCATCTCCTCGGTCAGCCAGCCGTTCTGCGGCGATTGCTCGCGCGCGCGCCTGTCCGCCGATGGCCGCCTGTACACCTGCCTGTTCGGCAGCCAGGGCCACGACCTGCTCACGCCGATGCGCGACGGCGAGGGCGATGCCGCCCTGCTGGCCCGGATCACCGCCATCTGGAGCGCGCGCCAGGACCGTTACAGCCAGCTCCGGCACAAGGCCGCAGCTGACGACGGACCGGCGCCGGACCGGGTCGAGATGTATTCGATCGGCGGTTGAGGCGACAATGGCGGTCATGAGCGATTCCCAGCACAAACCAACCCCGGCACCCGGCCTGAGCCATCTGGATGCGGAAGGCCGGCCGCGCATGGTCGATGTCGGCGCCAAGGCGGTGACCCGCCGTGTGGCGGTGGCGCAGGCGCTGGTCTGCTTTCCCGAACCGGTGTTCGCGCAGTTGCGCGATGCACAGTTCCGCGGCGGCAAGGCCGGCGCCAAGGGCGCGATCATCGACACCGCGGTCATCGCCGGCACCATGGCGGTCAAGCGCACCCATGAGCTGATCCCGTTCTGCCACCCGTTGCCGGTCGAGCGCATCGGCATCGTCATTGAACCGCGGGCCGACGAGCCGGTACTGGCGATCACCTGCGAGGTCGCGGTCAGCGGCCGCACCGGCGTGGAGATGGAGGCGCTGACCGGCGCCAGCGTCGCCGCCCTGACCATCTATGACATGTGCAAGGCGCTGTCGCAGCAGATCCGCATTGATTCTTTGCGCCTGCTGGCCAAGTCCGGCGGCCGGCACGATTACCAGGCAAAGGAGACCGACGATGGCCGTTGAAGTCACCATCCGTTACTTCGCCAGCCTGCGCGACCGCGCCGGCATCAGCGACGAACAGGTCCGCACCGGCGCCACCGATCTGGCCGCCCTGTATGCCGAGCGCGATGGCTCGCTGGGCCTGGACTGGCCGCGCGAGCACCTGCGCGTATCGGTCAATGGCGCCTTCGCCGACTGGTCGCGTGCGCCCGCGACCGGCGACGAGATCGTCTTCATCCCGCCGGTCTCCGGAGGCTGAGCCGGTGGCCATCGCCACGGCCCTCAAGCCTTCGCCGCAGGTCCATCCGGCCAGGTCATTGCCGGCCGGCTCCGGTTTTGCCCTGAGCGCCGCCGCGATCGACCCGGCCGCGCTGCGTGCGGCGATGGCCGACCCCTGCGCCGGCGCCTTCGCCGCCTTCGAAGGCTGGGTCCGCAACCACCACGACGGCCGCGCCGTGGCCGGCCTGCGCTATGAATCCTACGCCGCCCTGGCCAACAACGAAGGCGCGGCCATCCTCGCCGAAGCCGTGGCCCGTTTCGACCTGCTGGCTGCCCAATGCGTGCACCGCACCGGCGAACTGGCCGTTGGCGAACTGGCGGTTTGGGTCGGCGTCAGCGCCTGCCATCGCGACGGCGCCTTCGCCGCCTGCCGCTTCCTGATCGACGAGATCAAGGCGCGCGTACCGATCTGGAAATTCGAGCACTACGTCGAAGGCGATGGTGGCTGGCTGCACCCCGGCCCCGGCCAGGGCTGCTGCGCACCGGC
>CAZUZT010000209.1:0-3524 GCA_964624575.1 uncultured Rhodanobacteraceae bacterium
CCCAGGGTTTCCGAGCGCACGGTGACGACCCGGTCAAACCAGCGCAGGGCCTCATTGGTCCGGCCCAGATAAAGCAGGTTGTTGGCCAGGTTGTTCATCACCCGCAGGGTTTGCGGATGCCGTTCGCCATGGCGCGACTCCATCGCCGCAAACAGCTGCTCATTGACCGCCAGCGCCTCATCGCTGCGGTTGAGCGAGCCCAGCGCGGCTGCGACGTTGATCTGTGCGGCAAGCTGTCCGGGCGTGCCTTCCGGCAGCAGTGCCGCGGCTTGCCGGAAGTAATCCAGGGCCGGTTCCAGCTGCTGGGTCCGGGCATGGACATAGCCCAGGGTGCTCAACGCGCGGGCATGCACCCTCTGGCTGCGCTCTTCCTGGCCATGTGCGCCTGCCTCGACGAATTCCAGGGCCTGGCTGGCGGCCTGGAGAGCCTGGTCGGTATGGCCCTGCTCAACCAGTATGAGGGCCAGGCTGTCCATGGCGCTGGCCACGGCCGCGCGCAGTGCCGGCGCTGCACTGGCGGCATCACTGCCGGCATCTTTGCCGGCGTCGGCGATCACCGCCCGGGCCAGCTGCTCGGCATCCTGCAGCCGTGCATTCTGGAAATAGGCCACCACGGCGCCGGCACGGGCCGCCTGGATGCGCGGGTCATCGGCGGCCAGGGTCTGCTGGCGCAGGGCGATGATCCTTTCGGCCAGTTCCGGCAGGCGGCTGCGCAGGCCGATCTCCAGGTAGACCTCGAGCACGCTCTGGTACAGGTCGGCCTGCTGGGCCGGCTGGCCGGAAAAATCCTGCTCGATCGTTGCCAGCGCCCGCGACAACATGGACTGGTCGATGATCTGGCGCGCCAGATCGGTGGCGTTGATGCGGGCGGCGATGTCGTCGTACCGGGCCAGGGCGGGATCCGGTTCGGTCGGCTCGGGCAAGTCGGACAGGTTTTCCCGGTATTGCCGGCGCAGGCCGCCGATGATGTCGGCGCCTACCGCCTGCGGGTCCAGCCCGGTGAGCATCGACTGCTGGAAGCGCACCACCTGTTCCAGCTCCTGCTGCCGGGTCTGGGCCAGCTCGGCCTGGCGCCGGGCTTCCAGCAGGCCCATCCAGGTGGCGGCGGCGCCGGCGATCAGCGCCAGCATCACCGCGCCGGTGGCCGCCACGGCCACGGCGTTGCGGCGCACGAAGCGGTCGAGTCGATAACGGCGCGAGGCACGTCGCGCCAAAATCGGATAGCCACGCAAATGCCGGCGGATATCCTCCGACAATTGCTCGACCGAGCGATACCGGTTGTCCGCCTCCTTGCGCAGGGCCTTGAGCACGATGGTGTCCAGGTCGCCGCTGAGTTCATGACGCAGGCGCCGGGTCGGCAGATCGGTGCGGATCCGCGGGCGCGAATCGGTTTGGCCGATGGCCACGCTGGGCCGGCTGGTGGGCGTCTGGCAGACCACCCGTTCGACTTCGGCCAGGGTCGAGGTGCCCAGGCGGTAGGGCGTCATGCCGGTGAGCAGTTCGAACAACAGTATTCCAAGCGAATAGACATCGCTGGCGGTGGTCACCGGGTCACCGCGGACCTGTTCCGGGCTGGCATATTCGGGCGTCATCGTCGCGCCCTGGACCAGCCGGGTGCTGGCGCTGTCGGCGTTGTCTGCCGCACTGTCGGCATCCACCACCAGCAGTTTGGCGATGCCGAAATCAAGCAGTTTCACCGTGCCCTGGGCGGTCACCAGAATGTTGCCCGGCTTCAGGTCACGGTGCACCACCAGTTGTTGATGGGCATGGCTGACCGCGGCGCAGACATCCAGGAACAGATGCAGGCGCTGCCGGGTCGACAGCCGCTGGCCGGCGCAGTACCGGTCGATCGGCACGCCTTCGACGTATTCCATGACCAGGTAGGGTTGGCCCGCGGCGGTGGTGCCACCATCGAGCAGTCGCGCGATATGGGCATGTTCCAGTTGCGCCAGGATCTGCCGTTCGGAACGGAAGCGCTCGAGCAGGCGCGGCGGCAACCACGATGAGCGCACCAGCTTGATCGCCACCGCCTGTTCGAATTCGCCGTCGGCGCGCTCGCCCAGATAGACCACGCCCATGCCGCCCTGGCCCAGGCGCCGCAGCAGGCGGTAGGCGCCAAAGCGCCGGCCGCTGAGGTCCTGCTGGTCGGCATCGGGCGCAAGTGGCGGCAGCACCGGCTGTGCCAGAAAATCATCGTCCTGGCTCGCGGTACCGATCAGGTCGCTCAGTTCCGCCCGCAGTTCGGAGTCGTCCACGGCGGCGATGAAGGCCGCCTGCTCGGCCGGCGGCAAGGCCACCGCCTGATGGAACAGCACCTGCAGGCGCTGCCAGCGCGCAGTGTCCATTACACGTCGGTGAGTTGCCGTCGCAGCCAGGCCTTGGCGAAGGCCAGGTCGCGGTGCACGGTGGCGGTGGAAATGGCCAGGGCCTCGGCCAGTTCGTCATAGGTCAGGCCGCCGAAGAAATGCAGTTCAACCACCTGTTCCATGCGCGTATCGATACCGCCCAGACGCGACAGCGCCTCATCAAGCAGCAGGATGTCGGGGTTGGCGGCCAGGGCGGCGCCGTCGGCATCCTCCAGCGGCAGCAGGGTGATGCCGCTGCCACGCTTGTCGCGCTGGCGGGCACGGGCATGGTCGACCAGGATCCGGCGCATGGTGCGGCCACACAGGGCGAAGAAATGGCTGCGGTCCTGCCACGACACTTCGGCGCCAACCAGGCGCATATAGGCCTCGTGCACCAGGTCGCGTGATTCCAGGGTGTGGCCCGCCCGCTCCTTGCGCAGCTCCCGTTGCGCCAGCCGCCGCAGTTCCTGGTAGACCATCGGCAACAGCTCTTCGCGCGCCTGCTCATTGCCTTCGCGCCAGGTCCGCAGCAGTCGTGTGACCACGTGCGTGGCGGCGTCGGCGGTGGCCGGCTGGGGAAGATCGGGTGCGCTGGGCATGGTCGATGGCTGTCCTGCTGGTTCGCCGGTCCGCGGCGGCAGCAATCTTCAAGGAGTAAACCGGGTTGTCCGGCCGGTCGCAAGCGTGCCTGGGGGCCGGGCGCGGACCCGGCTCACACTAGCATGCGGCCCGGGCTTGTTGAACCGCTCCGGGTGCGTGTCCGAACCCGGATCAGCGCCGGATTGGACTGCTCCTGCCTGCGGCCCCGGCATCGCCCGACTGAGAACCGAGTCGACCCTGGTGTGGACAAGGCCTTGTCAGGCACCGTGACATAATCTCCCGATGATCGATGCAACCCCATTGCCCGGAGCCCCGGCTTGAGCGAAGCCCCCACCCGCGTGTCGACAGCCGCCGGTGAAACCCTCGTGGCCCCGCAATACGGTGCGCACTGGTCACCGGACTGGTTCGGTGATGCGGCGGGCGCTGCGCAACGGCTGGCCGGTGGTCGCGGCAGCGCGTATCGGGTGGCCACGCCGCTGGGGCCGCTGGTGCGACGGGATTACCTGCGCGGCGGCCTGCCGCGGCATCTGAGCCGCGACCTGTACCTGTGGACCGGCGCCGAGCGTACCCGCTCCTGGC
>CAZUZT010000210.1:0-3519 GCA_964624575.1 uncultured Rhodanobacteraceae bacterium
TGTAAATGTTCTACGCCTGAGCGGCCCGGTAATGGCGCCGCCCTGCTGACCAACACGGCCCGGCCTGCTGATGCATGCCGGGCCGTTTTGTTTTCCGGGGGCCCGATCCTGGGCGCGAAGCTGAGGCTCACTGCCCTGTGCCAGCCCGCTGTCGTCGGGATGCCGTGTCACCGCAATGAAACCGCCTCTTGGCCGGTCCAGCCGGGCCAAGAGGCCTGGCATGGCGAGCCAGGAAGAAACGAGTTTACAAAACGTTGCAATTCAAACCAGAAATTCAATTGAACTATCCGCCGCCATTTCATAGGCTGATCTACTGATCTTGCCCAGGGAAAATATTGATGACCATCCGCCGCCTTTTCGCCTTGCTGGCGCTGCTCGTTGCCGGCCACCTGCACGCGGCGATCGACGCCGGCATCTCCGGCTCCTGGTACGACCCGGCCAAGAGCGGCCAGGGCTTCACCATCCAGCACCTGGGTGGCCAGTCGATGCTGCTGACCTGGTTCACCTTCGACACCCAGGGCAACCAGTTCTGGATGCAGGGCGTGGGCGACATCACCGGCAAGCGCGCCGATTTCGAGCTTTACCAGGTCTCCGGGCCACGCTTCGGCCCCGGCTACGACCCCGATGCCGTCCGGGTGCAGGATGCCGGCACCCTGCGCATCACCTTCGATGACTGCCGCCAGGGCACCGCCATCTACAGCGGCCATGGCCAACTGCCGGCCGATACCCTGCACCTGCAGCGGCTCACCCAGGCGGCCGGCTTCGGTTGCGGCGGCGCCAGCGCGCCGCCGTTCTCGGGCACCCTGCACCGGGGCATCAACGGCGCCTGGTTCGATCCGGATCGTGACGGCGAAGGCTGGATCGTCGAACTGCTCGATGACAGCTCCGCCCTGGTGTTCTGGTTCACCTACGACCAGCACGGCAAACCGGCCTGGCTGATCTCCATCGCCCAGGTCGACGGCAACCGCATCTTCGCCGAAACCGCCCATCGCCCGGTCGGCGGCCGCTTCGGGCCGAACTTCAATCCCGGCCAGGTGCGCAACGACGAGTGGGGCGCCTTCGCCCTGAGTTTCGTCGGCTGCAACCACGCCACCATGGCCTACGGCGGCGTGGCGCCGTTCGGCAATGGCGGCCTGTCGAACGTCACGCGACTGGTCGGCATCAACAATGCCGACCCCTGCGCCTTCCCCGGCGGCCTGCGCACGCTCAGCGGCGACCTGGAAGCAGCGCCCTACTCGGTCAGCGACGGCGACACCAACGACCCCAACAGCCCGCTGCGGCCCAACGACACCCCCAGCCAGACCCAGCGGGTGCCGGGCAATCCGGCCGCCATCAGCGGTTTCGCCTCGGCGACAGGCGTCGGCGGCCAGGGGCGTTTCGCCCAGGTCGGCGATGACGTGGACGCGTACCGCATGAACCTCACCGCCGGCCAGTCGGTGCAGTTGATCATCTCCGACTGGGACGAAGCCAACCCCGGCGCCAATGACCTGGATCTGTTGATCTACGCCGCCAACAACCCTCAACAACCCATCGGGGCTTCAGAGACCACCAGCCGCAACGAGTTCTGGCAGGTCACCGAATCCGGCGTCTATGACGTGCTCGTGGTCGCCTACCGCGGCGCCAGCAACTACACCCTGGCCGCCAGCTTCGCGCCGGTGCCGCACGACTTCCAGGCCCTGTCCAGCCTGGGCGACTTCGTGCCCGGCGAGGTCATCGTCCGCTTCGAGGAAGACGACGCCGACCAGGGCCACCACAAATCCGACGCCGCCATCGAAAGCCACCAGAAGGCCCGCGCCCAGTCACTGGGGCTCACGCTGGAACGCGCCGCCATCGACGGCCCGGTGCTGATGTCACTGGACGAGTTCGGCCCGGCCGACAGCCTGATGAAATCCGCCGGCATCCAAGCCGGCCGCACGCAGAAGCTGCTGGCCGAGCGCGGCTACGGCCTGGGCCGCGCCGGCGAGGAACGCCGCAGCGAATTGATCGAGACGATCAAGGCGCTGCAGGCACGGCCGGATGTGCGGTATGCGGAGCCGAATGGGCGGGTGTATCTCCAATCCCTGCCCGCCGATCCCCACGACTGGCGCCAGGCCTGGCACTACCAGCAGATCAACGCACCCCAGGCCTGGTCAATCACCCCTGGCTCGCCCGAGGTCATCGTGGCCGTGATTGACAGCGGAGTTGCCAACCATCCCGACCTGAACGCCAACGTCCTGCGCAATCTGGGGGCGACGATTACTCAAAGCCCATTGAGTCCACCCCAGGGGCTACCGGATGGGGAAGATCATGGAACCCACGTCGCCGGCACCATCGCGGCGGTCGCCGGCAATGGTCATGGTGGAAAAGGAGTTGCGCCTGGCGTGAAGATCATGCCGATCAACGCTTATAGCCAGATCGGTGGCCAATCAAGTTTTTCCAACATCGATGTAGTTCACTCGATCAGATACGCCTCAGGCCTTTCCGGCCGACCCGGCATTCAGCCCCCCGCACGAAAGGCCAACATCATCAACATGAGTCTCGGAGGGCCCAGTGCTTGCCCTCAGGTATTTCAGGAAACGATCAACCAGGCGCGGAACCAGGGACTGATCGTGATCGCAGCAGCCGGTAATGAAACATCCAGCTATCAGGTATCACCCGCCGGCTGCCAGCATGTTGTCAGCGTCTCCGCGACGGATCGCCATGGCGATGCCGCGTTCTACTCGAATTGTGGCAATCACGTCGATGTCACGGCACCCGGAGGAGAGACACACTCTGAGTTTCAGGACCCCATCGTGCAACGTGGCCCCTTGGCATGGCCAAGATTTGCTCCTACCAACCCACACGGTGGCTGCCGCCAATTCAGCAACGGCACCGCTACGCCACTCGACGGCGTCTATAGCACCACAATTTCAAGCTACGGCCCGATGCCAGGCACATCGATGGCCGCTCCCCACGTCGCCGGTGTGGCTGCACTGATGAAGTCGGTGCATCCCGGCCTGACCCCCACGCAATTCGACCAGTTGCTGGCAACCGGCAAGCTTACCCGCGACCTGGGCGCGCCGGGACGGGACGACATCTTCGGCCATGGCCTGATCGATGCCCGCAAGGCGGTCGAGGCGGCGATGGAACTGGCCGGTGGTGCACCCGCGCCGGCCGTCCTCGTGGTCGAACCGGCCTCGGTGGATTTTGGCGAGGCCAACGACCGGCTCACCATCCGCCTGCGCAAATCCGGCAGCGGCCAGTTGGCCATTACCAATGCAACACCGCATGGTTCCTGGCTGCAAAGCATGAACCCGAAGCCGGGCGTCACTCCCGAAGGTTTTGGCGATTACGAGCTGCGCATCAACCGCCAGGGCCAGCCGCCGGGCGAGTACCAGGGCACCGTCCGCTTCACCACCCTGCCCGCCAGCGCGGCCCCGGTTGAGCTGACAGTAAAAATGCGCGTCGGCGAAGCCCAGACCCGCGGCGATGCCGGCATGCTCTATCTGCTGGTTATTGATCCTATAACCGGTGGCCAGGTGCAGCTGCTTGCCGGAACCG
>CAZUZT010000211.1:0-3486 GCA_964624575.1 uncultured Rhodanobacteraceae bacterium
CGGAGCAGCTGGTCCAGGGCGTGGTTGAACGCCTGCGCCAGCTCGGCGCCAGCCACGTGCGCGAACTGGACGGCAAACCGGAAAACATCGTCTTTGCCCTGCCCAAGGAACTGCGGGTGCAGGTCGAGGGCTGAGGGCGGGTTCCGCTTCCCTTCGCGCGCGAAGGGGTTATTGAGGGGCATGGGTCGGCCGCGCAGCGCACGGTGGAGGGCACACTTGCCTGGAACAACCGCAAATCCTTCCGCAACGTACGTCGGGTCCGAGGCCGGCTTCCCGCCTGAAACCGTTTGGGCCGGCTGCAGCGTCCCTGCAAACGCGGCCGCTCGTCCGTACCTGACGGCCGCCCGTCAGCCTGGGCTTGCCCTCCGTGGCCAGTCTGAACAGAATCAAAATTCCGGGAGAGTCTCTACATGATCCAGCGCCCCCAATCGCCGTCCTGCCATCCTGATGCTTCCACCGCCATGCGGGGTGTCACCCTGCTGGAGCTGGTGGTCACGATTGCCATTGCGGCCATCCTGTTGACCATTGCAGTGCCGTCGTTCACCGACCTGCTGCGCAATAACCGGGTTACCAGTGTCACCAACGAACTGGTGGGCGCGGTCAACCTGGCCCGGAGCGAGGCGACACGACGCAACGGCAGGGTGAATGTTTGCGCCGGCAATGAAGCCCTGACCGCCTGCAGCAATGATTGGGACAACGGCTGGTTGGTCTGGGCGGACCAAAACGGTGACGATACGTTTTCGCCGGACGAAATCCTCCGCATCTACCAGATCCCCTCTGACCAGACCACGCTGGATGCCGGCACCGTGACCGAGTTCGGGTTCAACGGCCGTGGCCTGCGTACGGGCGGGACGGACAACGCGCCGGTGGCCATGGTGGTGCAAGCCGATCCCTGCAACACCGGCAAACAGCATCAACGCCAGCTTGAGGTCTCCACGGCTGGCCGTGTCAACGTCGTCAGGCAGGCCTGCCCATGAAGCTGATCCCGCAAACACAAAGACGCACCGCGAAGACGCTACCCAGGTCACTGCAACAGTGCCGGGGGCTGTCGATGATCGAGGTCCTCATCGCCGTGCTGGTGCTGTCCATCGGCCTGCTGGGAATGGCTGCCCTGCAAGCGGTGGCACTGTCGCGAACCGGCAGTGCCGATCAGCGCTCGCAAGCGATCAACCTGGCCACGGAACTGATCGACATGGTTCGTGCCAACCGGATCGAGGCGCTTCGATACCAGGCGCAATTCTCCCCGGCCGGCTGTGATCCGGAGGATGCCAAGCCGCCTACCGGTATCGGTTCCGGCTCCATGGCCATCCCCGAGCGCGAAGCATGGATCGCCCGTGTCCGCTGCGTGCTGCCGCAGGCCGAAGGTCTGGTTGTGGTCGACAACAGTGCCGCCAATGGCGCCGAAGTTACCGTCACCCTGACCTGGACTGACGCGCGCTGGGCCGAGGACGAGGAGGGCGATGGCGCCGATGGCGATCCCCCCGGTCTGGCGGCCAGCCAGAGCAGCTTCACCATGACGAGCCGAATCTGATGGACACGTACAACCCCCAGCCTGCATCCAGACAACACGGCGTGTCCCTGATCGAACTGATGATCGCCATGGCCATCGGCACGGTGCTGCTGCTGGGCATCGTGCAGGTGTTCTCCGGCACATCCAATACCTTCCGCGCAAATGATGCACTGGGCCGGGTACAGGAAAGTGGTCGCTTCGCCATGGAGTTCATGCGCCGCGACCTGCGCATGGCCGGGCACATGGGTTGCATCAATGATCGCAGCCACTTCGCACCCGGGGTCCAGCCAAGCTTCGCCACCACCCTGATTCCCGACAGCCCGACGGCGGAACTGGACGACGCCCCATTCCAGGGTCAATTCCATATCAGCCTGGAGGGCTTCGAGGCCAACGGTACCGATGTCGACGACGAACTGGACCTGACCGATGCGCCGACGCCGGGTACCGCAGACGGCTGGACCCCCAGCCTGCCCGCAGAACTGACGGGCCTGGCTGGCGGCGTCGTCAGCGGCAGCGACATCGTCGTGGTGCGCTATTTTTCCGCCGAAGCCATTCGATCCTATGAAACCCCCGGCAGGTTCAGCTCACCCGATGCGGTCAACAACACGATCGACTTCAACGCCGGAATCCACCATCCATTCCCGCTGCGCGGCGGCGATACCTATGCCGTGGCCGATTGCCTGCGTGCCCTGGTGTTTCAGGCCAGCAGCTTTGGTGGCAATACGATGGCGGTCAACGCTGGCGGCTTGAACGCACAGAATCTCACGGCAGTGGCCGGCTCCTTCAACCGCTTCCGCGAATTGTTCAAGGCCGAATCCATGGCCTTCTATGTCGGTATCAGTACCACCACCGGCGAGCCGGCCCTGTTCCGCGCAACGTTGCAGGATGGTAACTGGCGTGGTGAGGAGCTGGTTGAGGGCGTGGAGAACATCCAGATCCTCTACGGCGCAGACCCGGACCTGAGGGACCGGCCCACCGACTATGTGACCGCCGCCCAGATCGATGCACTGAGTGGTTCGGCCGTGGAGCGCTGGCGCGGTGTCGTCTCGATCAAGCTGGGCATGATTGTCCGCAGCCCAAACACCAGCAGCACGCCGGCACCGCAGGAGCCTTTCAGTCTTCTGGGCGTCACCATTGATCCCCCGGAAAACAGCCGGCAACTGCGTCGCAGCTACGAGAACACCATCGCCCTTCGCAATCGTCTGCGGGTGCTCTGATGCCTGCCATGCCAAACCGGAAGCCCGCCACCATGTCACCGTCGCCCCAGCCCATTGCCAACCAGCGCGGCGCCGCCCTGCTGGTCGGTTTGATCATCCTCATCCTGTTGACCCTGATCGGCCTGGCCGGCATCAACAGCGCCACCCTGCAGGAGCGCATGGCCGGCAACCACCTGATGCACCAGAACGCCTTCCAGAGTGCCGAGGGAACCTTGCGTGATGCCGAGCGTGGCCTGCTCCAGGAAGTGCGCAACCAGACCTTTACGCCCGATTTCAATGCCGACTCCGGAAATCCCACCGATGCCAACAGCATTGAGAACTGGATCAGCAGCAATCCGACTACCGAACGCAGCCATCGGATCGATGTCTGCCAGATCAGTGGTTTGTGCAGCCTGGACGCCGGCGTCGGCGGCAATACCGAACAGCCCGATTACGTGATCCAGATCTCGCTTCTCGCCTTCGACCGGCCGACTGATCCAAATTCGGCGGTCGTCCTGCAAGGCATCTACATTCCGTGACCGCACCGCCATCGACGGGGAATCCGACCATGACTCCAGCCGCCCTATTTAAACATTCCTTGCCGATCGCCCTGTTGACGCTCGTTGCCGGCCTTGCAGCCCCCCTCCAGGCGGAGCCCCTGCCGCCGCTGTCACAGAATCCGCTCAACGTGGCGACCTCGTTGCCACCGATGAACATGCTGGTGATGGGCCGTGACCGTTCGCTGTACAACGAGGCCTACAACGATGCTTCCGATCTCAC
>CAZUZT010000212.1:0-3482 GCA_964624575.1 uncultured Rhodanobacteraceae bacterium
ACGATAGGACGCGTCCGTACATGCAGCCACCGCGCCCGGAGCAGCGCGTGGCACGGACCTTCTGCGGCACCTAGGAGCCTGCGCGACAGAAGCCGCCAGCGACTTTTCGCCGCGAACGTTTCTGCCGCGCAGGCCCCTGGTTTTGATTGAATCCGCCCACCGCGGCGGATGCCGATTCCGAAAGCAGCGCCCGGCAGACGTGCGCAGGCTTCGGCAAACAGGCCGACCTGCCTGGACACCTGCTGATCCCCTGAAGTGCCCGTCGAAGTTCAGCGCTACGCCACGCGTCGAGTGCCGGGGCACGTGTCCGCCGGCCAACAGGCCGAGTCATGCCTGCCATGCAGTGTGCGGCATGGTCGTTACCTGGCAGCAAACTACTGTTCAAAGTTTGCCCGGCCACCCGGAGCGACCGATCACCTGGCGCCTGGTCCTGACCGGTTGAGGATCTGGGAAATGGTCAACGCCTCACCCGGCTCGGCCTGCCCCATGGCGTCGATGCGCGTCTGCCGCAAGCCGCCGATGCCTTCCTGCAAGCGGGCAGCATGCGTCTTCCCGTCTGGTCCATGACGCATCCGGCTATCGCGCGATGACGGGTTTGCCGGTTTGGGCTGCGTATACCTGATGGCCTGAACCGGTGGCAAAGCCGGCCATTCCCCCACAAAAGGTTTCGATGCCATGCGTAGAAAGCATTCGTCCTGCGGTGATTGCCGGCCGGCCTGGCCTCGTCTCCATGCCCTCGGCGGCAGGACACCTCACGGGCGTGCGTTCGCCGGCTTTGCGAACCACATCTCGACCGGGAGCCGCCCATGACCGGCCTCCGCTCCCTGCTTCTGATCGTCGGAGGCGGGCTGTCCGGTGCCGCCCTCCCGGCCACGATGCTGGTGGATGTACTGGACGACGGGCTGACCACGCAGGCCTGTTCCCTGCGCACGGCGGTCAAGGCCATCAACGAGGGCCAGGACACCGGTGGCTGCGCCAATACTGCGGCGCAACCCTATGGACATGACGACGCCATTACCTTCGCGGCCGGTCTGAGCGGCACCATTACCTTGTTGGAGGGACAGCTCGAACTGCGGGCGCCGGTGCATCTGGCCGGACCAGGCCATGCCCTGCTGACCATCAACAAGAGCAATGCAGCCGGCCACAACCACCGCATCATCTGGATCTCCCATCCTGGAAGCTCGGTGATTTCCGGCCTCAGCATCCGTGACGGCAGGCCCCTGGGTGCTGGCGGCGGCATCTTCTCCACCGCAGACCGCCTTGAGGTACGCGACAGCCGGGTGTTTGCGAACAGCGCCTCGTACGGTGCCGGCATCTACCTCAACTCCGGTTCCAGCCTGAAACTGGTTCGCAGCCATGTCTCCCACAACTGGGCAGACGTGGGCACCGATGGCCCCGCGCCCTTCTATCGTGTCGGCGGCGGCATTCTTGCCCGGGGCGGGCAGATCGAGGTCATCGACAGCGAAATCGTCGGCAACGTGGCGCGCGGCACCCGCCCTCAGGGGGCAGGCATCCAGGTCGAGGCCGGTTCTTTGCTGCTGGAGGGCAGCGTGGTGGCGAACAACCACGCTGCCCCGGGCATTCATGGTCCCGCCCGTCACGGTCGCGGCGGTGGCATCCACGTCAATGGCGATGTGATCGTGAACCACAGCCGGATCTCCGGCAATTTCGCAGAAGGTCAGAACATGTACGGAGGCGGCATGTTCGTCACCGGTGGCTGCCTGCAGATGCAGCACGGCATGGTGCTCCAGAACATGGCCGGATTCGGCGTGTCCATGGGCGGCGGGCTCCATCTTTCCGGAGACTGCTCCAACGTCATCATTGACAGCGTCATCGCCGGCAATATCGCATCCGGTGGCGACTCCAACGGCGGCGGCATCTACGCCGGCAGCTCGAACGTCGCCCTGATCCTGCTGCGCAGCGCCGTCCTCGACAACCGGGCCGATGCGCTGACCGGCGACGGCACGCCCAGCCACGGCGGTGGCATAGGGGCATTGCGTCCGACCACCCTGATAAATACCACCGTGGCCGGCAACCAAGTGTTTCTGAACAGCCGCGGCGGCGGCCTTTTCATCACCCGCACCCTCAACCTGCTGCACAGCACCATCACCACCAACAGCGCCTTCGACGTGCCCGGCGAGGACGACATCGCCTTTTTCTGGGGCGAGGGCGAGGGCTACGAGTTCTTCGCCCACGGCAGTCTGTTCGCCCAGGAACCGGTGTACAACCCGTTTACCCTCATGGTGGAAACGGGCATCTCCTGTGGCGTCCCGATCACCCAGGGCCAGTTCAATCTGGCCACCGACTCCAGTTGCGGCACGTCCAGCCTGATCGGGCAAAGCCCGGTCGCACTCACCGCCCTGCAGCTGCAGCCGTCCGGTCCGAAGGGAACAGCGGAAAACCCGTTCCGCGCGCTCGGTCCGGCCAGCATCGCCATCGATGCCGCCGGCGACTGCATCGCCGCCTACACCATCGACAGCGATCAGCGTGGCCTGCCGCGCCCCGGTGGTGATTCACTTGCCTGCGATGTCGGCGCCTATGAGCGCCAGGAATCCACCCCCGCCGACGAGTACATTTTCAGGGACGGATTCGAGGTCGACTGACGGCTTGGCAGCGGCGCGTACGATATTCAAGTGGCCAGGATCGTTCCGGCGGTGTCCAGGATCCTGAACACCGTGTTGCTTGCCTTGTCCGCGGGGGCCATCAAAGTCATCGGCTGGGTCAGTTCGATCGGCTCACCACGCGCCTGCCAGCGGCCAGCGGCATCCTCGATGCCCGGTTGCAGATGCACCGGCAGCTCACCCGACCAGCGCACTGCAATCTCCGCGCCCCGGTCCTGGTCGCTAATGCCGGGGCTGTCGCCGGAACCATCACCGTCGAGGGCCGGCAGCACGATAATCGACAGCTCGGCTTGATCTGGCGAAAGTGCCAGATCCTGCGCGGCGTGAACGGACATGACTGTCCAGGCCAACACGGCCGCCAACACGATATGAAATGAACGGCAGCGCGTGCCGATCCGCGTGATCTTTCGCTGACCAATCACTTGGAGCCGCCCCTTATTTATTGATTTGATTGCTGGCATCGCCCGTGCCCGCGGCGACGCCAGTGCCCTGCCAGTACAAACAGGCTGGAAACCAGCAAATGCAACACAACCTCCGCGTGACTACCGGAGTCGTCCCACCTTCAAAGGCAACCCCCGCTGCCCTGCTGAAACGCATCGCCATTGGCTCAGAGCCCGGCCTCGCCGCCGCCCATGACCGGGCAGCCGGGGCTGCCCCCGGCACACTCGAAGTCGTTCGCGAAGATCATCTCGTACGATTTCTGCCATTGCGCCTGGACAGTGATATCGGCGATCACATCGGCGTCGACGCGCGGGTTGTCGGTGCGCCCGTCGCTCCATTGCGCGAACTGGAAGCCGGCATCGGGGACGGCGGTCACCGGGGTACCCGATGAGCCGTGCTGGACCATTTGGGTGGTTGCAC
>CAZUZT010000213.1:0-3468 GCA_964624575.1 uncultured Rhodanobacteraceae bacterium
CGGCCGGCGCCATCGTGATGGCGATCATTGACCGGCATCTGGTGCTGACCGCCGACCTGGCCGGCGCCGACTTGGCCAGCGATGGCCCGGCCGGCGCCAACCCGACCGACGATGACACCGGTCTGGCCCGGCTGCTGGGCCTGGATGCGCCGGTGCAGTCGGTGCTGGACAGCGGTGAACTGGTCGCGGTGAACAAGCAATATGCCTTCACCCCGTACGGTACCGCCGTGCTCGACCTGCGCCGGACCGTCGCCCAGCTGCTCGGCAGCCAGGACCGGGAAACCTGGTTCAGCACGCTGCTGGCCAGCAAGGACGCCCCGCTGAGTGCGCAGTGCCGGAGTGAATACCAGGCGCTGGTGGAGAAGACGCCGCGCATGGTGACCGGTTACACGCGCCTGGATCGCCAGCGCCAGGACTCGGTTGGGATATTGGAGATGGATCCGCAACTGCGCCAGTCGATGGCCGGCTTGGCAGCGACGGTTCCGGGCCTGGGCCAGTCCCGGACCGGGATGGAACTGGGTATCGGGCTGAATCTGGAGCGGCTGGCCGGTTTCCTGCAGGCCCAGGCCAGTGCCATCAAGCAAGACCCGTTCGCCTGTGAACATCTGCAGGGCCTCAATACCGCGGCCGATTCGACCACCACCGCCACCGCCGGGCTATATGGCGCCTCCGGCCTGATCAGCGGCCTGCGCATCCACCTGCGGCAACTGACCCTGGGTGCCACCGGCGCGCCCGACCAGGTCGAGGGCACCGTGATCCTGGCCAGCCCCAGTCCGGCTGCCCTGATCGGCATGGCCCAGGGCTTCGTGCCACAGCTGGCGCAGCTGGAGCTGACGCCGGGCGGCGAGCCGGTGCCGCTGGACATGGAAGGCATCCCGGGCGGCGAAACCCTGCCCCAGGCCTGGGCGGCCCTGGGCGAGGGCGCGCTGGGGGTTGCCATCGGCGAGGACAGCCGGCAGACCCTGCTCACCGACCTGTCGGCCGACAGCCAGGAACCTGCGCCGCTGAGCTACATGGGCTACGAGGGCGCGTTCTATGCCGGCCTGATGCGCCAGATGCGCGCCATGGAACAGGGCGGCCTGGCGGGCGGCGAAGCCGATGCCGCCGCCGCCGGCAAGGCCATGTCGAAGAACGAGTTCGAGGCGATCATGGCGCCGGTGCTGGCCGCCCTGGACGAGATCTATACCGGCTTCAGCCATGTCTCCATGGATCTGGTGGTGACCGAGCGCGGCCTGGAAGTACGCCAGAAGATGTCCGTGAACTGAGCCCCTTGGCCAGCCATGGCCAGATGCCGTGGCACCAGTCGCAAGGAACCCGTCGTGATCTTCGCGGCGGGTTCTTTGCTTCCAGGCCCGGTTACAGCGGCCGCAGCCTGCGCAGGCGCCGGTAGATCACTGGCCGGCAGGCCAGGGCGAACAGGCTGCCGGCGATGAAGCCGGCGGCATGGGCAACCCAGGCGACGGCGCCGAAGGTCGGGTTGAGATAGGCCAGCAGCACCTGCAGCAGGATCCAGAATCCGATCAGCCACAGCGCCGGCACGCGCACGAATTCCAGGAACACGCCGAGCGGAATCACCAGCCCCAGATGCGAGCGCGGGAACAGGGTCAGGTAGGCACCGACGATGGCCGATACCGCGCCGCTGGCGCCGACGATGACGCCCAGCCGGTCGGGCATGGTCGCCGCCGCGGCCAGGTTGGCCAGAACCCCGCCGACCAGGAACAGGGCCAGGAACAGGCCGCTACCCAGGCGCCGCTCAGCGGCCAGGCCGAAGATCAGCAGGAACAACAAATTGCCGATCAGGTGCAGCAGGTCGACGTGGATCAGCAAGGCGGTGAGCATCGCCAGCGGCCGCAGTTCGGCGAACCAGGCGGCCCAGTCGGCATCCGGATCGAACAGCCGGGCCGGCATCAGGCCCCAATGGCTGACCGTGCGCAGGAACCGGTCCGGTTCCTGGCTGGCCAGCCAGATGAAGGCAAAGACCACCAGCACCAGCAACAGCGGCGTGGCCCAGCGCAATTCCCGGCCTGGCCGGCGGTCAACCTGTACGAACATGGCGCCAGCCTGACCGGGCCGGCAGGCCCTTGCAAGCGGCAGTGCCCGCGGCGGTGATCGGCATGGAATGTGGCCGGAGTGGCCGTGACTGGGTGAATCCTGGGTGCCTGTGGTTGGGATGGCCGTGGTCAGTTGCCGGCTGCGCGCGACTGTGAAGAGTGCGCCCTGGCATCAGGCAGGCGTCCGAACGCCGCGAGAAAAAACCTGATCAGCCGCGTCCATCACTCAGCGGAGCAGCCAATACTCCCTCCTTCGTTTGCGAAGAAGGGTCGGAATGGACGCAGCGGCGCAGGCTTTTTCGCCATGTGCTGCGCGGGCGGCAGGCGAAGGGGCATTGTTTTGGCTGAGGAGTGGGGCTATGACAAGACAGCCCAACGCACAGCGCCGTGCATTCAGAACCAATCGCTCAGGGCCGGGCCGGCAGCAGGAAGCGGGTGCCCTGGAACTCCATGGCGACACCGTCCGGGCGGATCGCCAGGATGCGCAGGCCGTTGTCCAGCTCGTCGCCGTCGCCGGCGCGGGCGCCATTGAGCAGCACCATGCGCCGCGCCGGATCATCGCTGTACAGGTGCATGGTCAGGTCCATCGCCGGCAGGGCGTTGCGGGTGGCAAAGGCAAGCTCGTTGACCCGGGGCAGGTCGTCGGCCCCGGCGGCGGCAGCGTGTTCGGGCGCCTGGGGAGCGGTCGCGACGACACGCGAGGCGGGTGCCTGCGCCGCCGGCACTGCCGCCTGGGCGGGACGGGCCGGTGCGGAAGCAGGGCCGGCAGTCGCCGGGGTTCCGGGAGCGTCGGTATCCGCTGCCGTCGGCTCCTGCGTCAGGTCGGCGGCGGCCTCGATCAACTCCTTCAGGGTCTCCTCGTCGACGTCCTCGCCGGCCAACAGCGAGTCGATCAGGGCCTCATCCAGCTCGATTTCATCGTCCACGGGCTCAGCGTCGGTATCGCCGGCGCCGCCCGCGATCGCTTCGGCATTGCGCCGGCGGATTTCCGCCTGGGCGGCCCGGCGCTCACGGCTCATGGCCTGCAATTGTTCGATGCTCGGCGCGGCGGCGCGCAGGCGCTCAAGACGCTCTGCCCGCTGGGCATGGGCAAAAGCCAGATCGGCGGCGTCGGCCTCGGCGGTACGGCTGGGTTGGCCGGTGGCACGATCGGGGACGTCGCCAGCAACGGCCTGATCCGGGTGGCCCTGCCTTTCACCTGCGGGCGCCGACGCGGGGGCCGAGGCCTCCGCCGGCCCCTCGCTGCCTTCCTGGCTGGATCCCGATGGCCAGAAATAGACCGCTGCCAACACGCCGATGACCGCGAGTGCCAGCACCAGCAGCCACCATCGGCGGCGGCGGGGCGGCGGCTTCTGGCCGAATTGCATGGGCGAGTTCCAGCCCGGCGGCTGGGCACGCTGGCGCTCGGCTTCGGACT
>CAZUZT010000214.1:0-3455 GCA_964624575.1 uncultured Rhodanobacteraceae bacterium
CCTGGCATTCAAGACCGATGCCCGCGCACTGGTGCCGCGTTCGCCGATCGCCGAGCTGATCCAGGCCGGCTATTCGCCGTGGCTGGACCAGGTCCAGGTCGAGCGCGTACTGGATATGTGTTGCGGTGGCGGCTGCATCGGCATCGCCACCGCCGTACACATGCCCGACTGGCAGGTCGATTGCGTCGACCTGTCGGCCGATGCCCTGGCCCTGGCGGCCGAGAACGTCGAGCGCTTCGAGGTCGGCGAGCGCGTCCGGCTGGTCCGGTCCAACCTGTTCGAGGCCCTGGCCGGCGAACGCTACCAGTTGATCGTCAGCAACCCGCCTTATGTCACCGATGATCAATACCAGGCCATGCCGGGCGAGTACGGGCATGAGCCGCAACTGGGCCTGACCTCCGGCGCCGACGGGCTGGACCTGCCGTTGCAGTTGCTGGCCGAGGCGGCCGACCATCTGGATCCGGGTGGCGTGCTGATCATGGAAGTGGGCGAGGCCGAGCGCGCGTTGCAGCAGCGGTTGCCGCAGGTGCCATTCGCCTGGATCGAGTTCCGGGTCGGGCAGATGGGCGTGTGCGTGCTGCGCCGGGAAGACCTGGTCGAGCATGCACGGGCGATCAATGCGGTCTGGCAGCAGCGGCGTGACCAGTTGGCCGCAACGCAGCGCCAGCCCGCCGATGGCGGTGACGTCGATGTCGATCCATTCGCCGATCTGGCGTTGTAACCGTCCGGATGTCACACAACACCTTCGGCCACCTGTTCCGCGTCACCACGTTCGGCGAGAGCCATGGTCCGGCGATCGGCTGCGTTGTCGACGGCTGTCCGCCGGGACTGGCACTGACTGAAGCGGATTTCACCGCCGACCTGGCCCGGCGCGCCACTGGCCGCAGCCGGCATACCTCGCAACGGCGCGAGGATGACGCGCTCCAGATCCTGTCGGGCGTTTTCCGCGGCCGCACCACCGGCACGCCGATCGCCTTGCTGATCCGCAATACCGATGCACGCAGCCGCGATTACGATGAACTGGCGCAGGTCTTCCGCCCCGGCCATGCCGATTTCACCTACCAGGCCAAATACGGCCTGCGCGACCACCGCGGCGGCGGTCGGGCTTCGGCGCGCGAAACCACGATGCGCGTCGCCGCCGGCGTCATTGCACAAAAATATCTGGCCGAAACGTTCGCCATCAGCGTGCGTGGTCATCTGGCCGGACTGGGCGAGTTGACGCCGGCCGGCCATGACTGGAGCGCGGTCGAAGCCAACCCGTTCTTCTGGCCCGATGCCGCCATGGTGCCGGCGCTGGAAAACTACATGGACCGCCTGCGCAAATCCGGCGATTCGGTCGGCGCCCTGGTGCGCGTGGTCGCCACCGGGGTGCCGGCCGGCTGGGGCGCGCCGGTCTACGGCAAGCTGGATGCCGAACTGGCCGCCGCCCTGATCGGCATCAACGCCGCCAAGGGCGTTGAGATCGGCGCCGGCATGGCCGCCGCCAGTGATCTGGGCAGCCGGCACCGCGATCCGCTCGGACCGGAAGGTTTTGCCAGCAACCATGCCGGCGGCATCCTGGGCGGGATCAGCAGCGGCCAGGAGATCATCTGCCAGGTGGCCTTCAAGCCCACTTCCAGCCTGCGCCTGCCGGTGGCCTCGGTCGATCACGCCGGCAACCCGGCCCAGGTCGTGGTCAAAGGCCGGCATGACCCGTGCGTGGGCATCCGCGCGGTGCCCGTGGTCGAGGCCATGGTGGCCCTGGTGCTGATGGACCAGTGGCTGCGTCATCGCGCACAATGCGGCGCTGGCCAGATGCCGCCGTGACCTGCGGCGGCGTCGCTCCAGCCCAGCCACCATCGATCCGGACCCGATGATCAAACCTCCTTGTCGTATCGCTTTGGTCGGCGCCACCGGTGCTGTCGGCGAAGCGCTTGCCAGCATCCTGGCCGAGCGCAACTTCCCGGTCGCCGACCTGGTGCCCCTGGCCAGCGAGCGCTCGGCCGGTGGCAAGCTGGCATTCGGCGGGCGCCAGCTGACCGTGCAGCCGCTGGCCGGGTTCGATTTTTCCGGCATCGACATCGCCTTCTTCGCCGCCGGCGGCGCGGTCTCGGCCGAACACGCGCCGCGGGCGGTCGCGGCCGGTGCCGTGGTCATCGACAACAGCTCGCACTTCCGGCAGGAGCCGGACGTGCCGCTGGTGGTCAGCGAGGTCAATCCGCAGGCGCTGGCACAGCGGCCGCGCGGCATCATCGCCAACCCCAACTGCTCGACCATGCAGATGCTGGTGGCGCTGGCGCCGATTCACCGGAAGGTGGGCATCGAGCGGATCAATGTCGCCAGCTACCAGTCGGTCTCCGGCGCCGGCCGGGCGGCCATGGAGGAGTTGGGCCGGCAGACCAGTGCCCTGCTCAATTTCCAGCCGGTCAAACCGGAACGGTTTCCGGTGCAGATCGCATTCAATGTCATCCCGCAGATCGATGAATTCCTGGACGGCGGCTATACCCGGGAAGAAATGAAGATGGTGCTGGAAACGCGCAAGATCCTTGCCGACGACCGCATCCAGATCAATCCCACCTGTGTCCGGGTGCCGGTGTTCTACGGCCACGCCCTGGCCTGCCATATCGAGACCCGCGAGCGCATCAGCGCCGCGCAGGCGCGCAGCCTGCTGCGCCAGGCACCGGGGGTGGCGCTGGTTGACGGCGGCCGCAGCGGCATCAAGGCCGGCGCGATGGCAAAGCCCGGTTCCAGCGCCGCCAGGGCCCAGTACCCGACCCCGCTCGACCACGGATCGGGCAGCGACCTGGTCCACGTCGGGCGCATCCGCGAGGATATTTCCCATCCGCGTGGGCTGAACCTGTGGCTGGTCGCGGACAATATCCGCAAGGGCGCTGCGTTGAACGCTGTGCAAGTGGCAGAATTGTTGGTAGAAAGTCTGTTGTGATCTATAGTTGCGCCACTGTCATGAAGCGCGTTCAAGCTTTGGAGACAGCCGTATGCCGGTGTTGGCGGGAGACAGGGGAGTTGGCTTGATGAAAATCCGTTATCTGTTAGTGACTTGCTTGCTGGTGCTGGCATCCGGCGCAGCCCATGGCCTGGGTCTGGGCGAAATCCAGGTCAATTCACGCCTCAATCAGCCCCTGGATGCGCGAATCGCGATCCAGGAAGCCTTTCCCGGTGAAGCCGACCAGCTCACCATCCAGACCGCCAGCGCCGATGATTTCGCCCGCGTCGGCCTGGAGCGCACCCGCCTGCCGGTGAGCCTGCGTTTTGAGATCGAGGAAGACGCCCGCGGCGGCAAGGTGGTCAAGGTCACCAGTGTCGATCCGGTGCGCGAGCCTTACCTGGGGGTGCTGCTGGAAGCGAGCTGGAGTGGTGGCCGGCTGCTGCGCGAATACGGGGTGCTGCTCGATCCGCCGGTCAGCGCCGAGCCCAGTCGCATCGTTCGTGTCGATGCGCCGGCAACGGTGCCGGCA
>CAZUZT010000215.1:0-3425 GCA_964624575.1 uncultured Rhodanobacteraceae bacterium
GATGCGCGACACCGGCTGCCCGGTGGTGTTCGATGCCACCCACTCGGTGCAGCTGCCGGGCGGGCAGGGCACCTCCAGCGGTGGCCAGCGTGAATTCGTGCCGGTGCTGGCGCGGGCCGCGGTCGCTGTCGGTGTCGCCGGCGTGTTCATGGAAACCCACCCCGACCCGGACAAGGCGCTGTCCGACGGCCCCAACGCCTGGCCGCTGGCGCGGATGCAGGAACTGCTGGAAACCCTGCTCGAATTCGACCAGGTGGCCAAGCGGCACCCGGACTGACGGCGCCGTCGCCATGGCTTGGTTTGCGCAGGTTTGCGATGCCGCCGGCAGCGCGATGCGGCCAGCGCCGTCCCGGGCCTCGGCCTGATCGCCAGCAACAATTTCCATTATTGATCAACTGCAGGATGACCTTTGAATGACCACGATCGCCCGCATCCACGCCCGCGAAATCCTCGACAGCCGCGGCAATCCCACGCTTGAAGCCGAGGTGACCCTGGAGAACGGCGCCACCGGCCGTGCCGCGGTGCCATCCGGCGCCTCCACCGGCGCCCGCGAAGCGGTGGAATTGCGCGACGGCGACGCGGCCCGCTACCAGGGCAAGGGCGTGTGCAAGGCGGTGGCCAACGTCAACGGCCGCATTGCCGATCTGCTGGAAGGCGCCGATGCCGCCGACCAGCGCGGCCTGGACGAGCAGTTGATCGCCCTGGACGGCACCGCCAACAAGGCCAACCTGGGCGCCAATGCCCTGCTCGGCGTATCGATGGCGGCCGCACACGCCGTCGCCGCCGGCAAGCGCATGCCGTTGTGGCAGCATCTGCTGGCCAATCGCGAGGCGGTGCTGCCGGTGCCGATGATGAACATCATCAATGGCGGCGCCCATGCCGACAACAATGTCGACATGCAGGAATTCATGATCCTGCCGGTCGGCTTCGAGCGCTTCAGCGAGGCGCTGCGCTGCGGCGCCGAGATCTTCCACGCCCTGCGCTCGGTGCTGCGCCAGCGTGGCCTGAATACCGCGGTCGGCGACGAGGGCGGCTTCGCGCCGGATCTGAAATCCAACGAGGAAGCGATCGAGGTGATCCTCAAGGCCATCGACGATGCCGGCTATCGTGCCGGCAGCCAGGTGCTGCTGGGCCTGGACGTGGCCAGCTCGGAGTTCTACCGCGATGGCAGTTACCACCTGGCCGGCGAGGGCCGAACGCTGGACGCCGACGGCTTCGTCGGGTTGATGGCCGACTGGTGCGAGCGCTATCCGATCATCAGCATCGAGGACGGCATGGATGAGGCCGACTGGGCCGGCTGGAAGCAACTCACCGAACGCCTGGGCAGCCGGGTGCAACTGGTCGGTGACGATCTGTTCGCGACCAATCCGAAGATCCTGCGCGAGGGCATCGAGAAGGGCATCGCCAATGCCATCCTGGTCAAGGTCAACCAGATCGGCACCCTGAGCGAGACGTTCGACGCCATCGCCATGGCCCAGGCGGCCGGTTACGCGCAGGTGATCTCGCACCGTTCCGGTGAGACCGAGGACACCACCATCGCCGATCTGGCGGTGGCGACCACGGCAACCCAGATCAAGACCGGCTCGCTGTGCCGCAGCGACCGGGTTGCCAAGTACAACCAGCTGCTGCGCATCGAGGAGGCGCTGGGCAGCAAGGCCCGTTACGCCGGCCGCAACGCTTTTTCCAGCCTGGCCCGGGTGCCGGGCTGACCTGCCTGGCTGGCGTTGCCGCAGCCTGCCGCCATGGTCCGCATCCTGGCGCTCATCCTGCTGTTGCTGATCATCGCCCTGCAACTGCGCCTGTGGGGCGGTGACGGCCAGGTGCGCATCGCTGAGCTGGAGCTGGCGATCGCCACCCAGCAGGCCGAGAACGAGCGTTTGCGCCAGCGCAATGCGGCGCTGCACGCCGAGGTCATCAATCTAAAGGAAGGCCACGAGGCGATCGAGGAGCGGGCGCGCGCCGAGTTGGGCCTGATCGGCGCGGATGAGATCTTCTATCACGTCATCGATGGCCCCGACGGCGAAGCCCGGAGCGGGGTTACGCCCGAACCTGACCCGCCGGCAGAGCCGGAGCGGCAGCGATGACCTGGGTGGTGGTGCCGGCGGCCGGCCGCGGCCTGCGGGCACGGTTGCCGCACGGCGATGACTCCGGTTCGTCCGTGTCCGACCCAGCGGCCGCCGAACCGGCGCTGCTGCCCAAGCAATACCAACGGCTGGCCGGCAAGCCGATGCTGCAGTGGACCCTGGAACGTCTGCTCGCCCACCCGGCGATCCGCGGCGCAATGGTGGCTTTGGCTGCCGATGACCGGCACTGGCCGGGTTGGCACAACCTGCAGGGAAAACCGGTACACACCACCGTCGGAGCCGATGATCGTGCCGGCTCGGTCCGTGCCGGCCTGGCCGCCCTGGCGACGATGCCAGACCCGGTCGGGGCCGATGACCGGGTGTTGGTTCACGACGCCGCCCGGCCCTGTGTCACGTCTGGCGAGATCGATGATCTGTTGCGGCTGGGGATGGCCGATCCGGTTGGCGCGTTGCTTGCCGTGCCGGTCACCGACAGCCTCAAGCAGGCTGATGGCGAGGGCCGTTCGCAGGCCAACCTGCCGCGCGAACATGTCTGGCGGGCACTGACACCGCAGTTGTTCCGCCTGGGTCCGCTGGCTGCCGCGCTTGATCAGGCCCGCATTGACGGCGCCCGGATCACCGATGAGGCCAGCGCATTTGAACGTCTGGGCCGGTATCCGCGTCTGGTGGCCGGCAGTGCGCGCAACATCAAGGTCACCGTGCCCGATGATTTCGCATTGGCGCAGTGGTGGCTGGCGCGCGGCGATTGAATGCGATGCCAGGGCGCCAGCGCCGGTAACGCGTCAACCTTGCCGCGGTCGACCTTGCCGATGCTTCAGCGCGGCTGCAATACACTTGCCGCCGGTCAATCCAGTCTTGCAGGTAACCATGAACCATCCACGTATCGGCCAGGGGTTTGATGTCCATGCCTTCGGCCCCGGCGACCATGTTGTCGTCGGCGGTGTCCGCATTTCCCACGACCAGGGCCTGCTGGCCCACTCCGACGGCGATGTTGTCATCCATGCCTTGTGTGACGCGATCTTCGGCGCCCTGGCACTGGGCGATATCGGCAAGCATTTCCCACCGTCCGACCCGCGCTGGCGTGATGCCGACAGCCGCCAGTTCCTGCGTCACGCGCGCCAGCTGGCCGCCGAGGCCGATTACCGGATCGGCAATGCCGATGTCACGGTGATCTGCGAGCGCCCGCGCATCGGCCCGCATGTCGCGGCGATGCGTACCAGTCTGGCCGCGGACCTGAGCATCGGCCTGGAAGCGGTCGGCGTGAAGGCCACCACCAGCGAGGGCCTGGGCTTCACCGGCCGCCAGGAAGGGATCGCGGCGATGGCGGTGGTGATGCTGGTA
>CAZUZT010000216.1:0-3394 GCA_964624575.1 uncultured Rhodanobacteraceae bacterium
ATCGATGTCGAGCGCGAAGCCCTGCTGCTGGTGTGCATGGCCCTGCAGGGCCTGGCCGAGCCGTTCTCCGTGATGGCGTTCTCCGGGGAAGGCCCGCACGGTGTGTCGATGCGCCAGCTCAAGGACTTCGACGAGCCGTACGGCCAGGACGTCGCCCTGCGCATTGCCGGCCTGGAGCCGGAACGCTATACCCGTGCCGGCGCCGCGATCCGCCATGCCAGTGCACTGCTGATGCGCCAGCCGGCCGAGCACCGGCTGCTGCTGATGCTCTCGGACGGCAAGCCCAACGATGCCGACCGCTACGACGGCCGCTTCGGCGTGGAAGACATGCGCCAAGCGGTCACCGAGGCGCGCCTGCAGGGCATTTTCCCCTTCTGCCTGACCGTCGACCTGCAGGCACCGGGCTACCTGCCCAAGGTGTTCGGTCCCGGCCACTACGCCCTGCTGTCAGCCCCCGAGCGCCTGCCGCTGGTGCTGCTGGACTGGACCCGGCGCCTGCTGGCGCGATAATCGCGCGCCGTTCGGTTGCGCCGGCGGCGCAAAAACCATCGCCCGCCTGGCCCGGCCACTGGGCCGGCCGTGCAAACGCAAACGGGCGACGGGCCGGGCACCAGGGCCGGACACCGGAACCGGACACCATCGCCCGCTGCGCAAACATCACGCCGGACGGGTGCCGGCGTGATCGGCGATTGCCCGCGGGCGGCGGTCAGTAGATGTCGTTGACCGTGTTGTGGACGTTGAACTTGCCGGTCGGGGTGACCAGGCGCGGGTCGTCGAGTACGGCTTTGAGCTTGCGCGTCTTGTCGTCGACCACGACCAGGGCCGAGCGCTGATCCTTGCCGTTCCAGACCGAGAACCAGACCTCGTCGCCTTCCTTGTTGTACTCGGGCTGGACGACGCGCTTGGGGCCTTCGCCCAGGTCCGCCCACTGGGCAATCGGCAACACCTCGAAACCGCCTTCAAGATTGTCCAGGTCGAACACCGCCACCGACTGGCTGATCGCCGCTTCCGGGTGCAGCGTGGTGTCGACCCACAGGTTGCGGGAGGCGGGATGGGTCTTGACGAACAGCGAGCCGCCGCCCTGCCCCTGCAGGACCTCGACCGCCTTCCAGGCGTGCTCGGGATGGTTTTCCGGATCGGTGGCGATCAGGGTGATATCGGCATTGCCCAGGGCCGAGGTCGCCCACACCGGGCCGTACTCGGGATGGACGAAGTTGGCGCCGCGACCCGGATGCGGGATCTTCTCCACATCGATCAGGGCCACCATCCGCTGCTCGCGGGAGTCGACCACCGCCACCTTGTCGGAGTTGTTGGCGGCGGTAAGGAAGTAGCGCTTGGAGGCATCCCAGCCGCCGTCATGCAGGTAGCGGGCGGCATTGAGCGTGGTCACTTTCAGGCTGTCGATGTCACTGTAGTCGACCAGCAGGATGTGCCCGGTTTCCTTGACGTTGACGATGAACTCTGGGTGCTCGTGGCTGGAGACGATGGCGGCCACCCGCGGCTCGGGATGGTATTCCTGCGTGTCCACGGTCATGCCGCGGGTGGAGACCACCTTCAGCGGCTCCAGCGACGGGCCATCCATGATCACGTACTGCGGCGGCCAGTAGGCGCCGGCGATGGCAAAGCGGTCCTCGAAGCCCTTGTACTTGGAGGTCTCCACCGAACGGGCCTCCAGGCCGATCTTGATCTCGGCCACCTGGGCGGGCTCTTCCATCCACAGGTCGATCAGGTCGATCTTGCCGTCGCGACCGATGGTGTAGATGTAGCGGCCCGAGTGCGACACCCGCGAGATGTGCACGGCGTAGCCGGTCTTGAGCACGGAAATGATCTTCTTGCTGTCGCCATCGATCAGGGCGATCTGCCCGGCATCACGCAAGGTCACGGCGAAAATGTTGTCCAGGTTGTAGTCGTTCATCTTCCGGGTCGGACGCTCCTCCACGGGCACGAACACGGTCCAGCTTTGGCGCATTTCCTCCAGCCCCCATTCGGGCGGATTGGGCGGCGTGTGCTGCAGGAAGCGCGCCATCAGATCGACCTCGGCCGCGCTCAGCTCGCCACCAGTGCCGAAGTTGGGCATGCCTCCGGGCGAGCCGAAGTTGATCAGCGCCTTCAGGTATTCGGTGCCGCGCGGCTGGGTCAGGTCCGGCGTCAGCGGCTTGCCGGTGGCGCCCTTGCGCAG
This sequence comes from uncultured Rhodanobacteraceae bacterium, assembly GCA_964624575.1. Lineage (GTDB taxonomy): Bacteria > Pseudomonadota > Gammaproteobacteria > Xanthomonadales > UBA2363 > Pseudofulvimonas. The sequence continues at coordinate 2,180 of CAZUZT010000216.1, forward strand.
CACGCCGTGGCAGCCGGCGCAACGCTGGAAGAAGATCTCGCTGGCCTGGGCGAACTCGGCCTCGCTCATGTCCGGCGCGCCAGCGGTGCGCACCTGTGTGACCTCCTCGCCACTGAGCATGGTCGGCGCGCCCTCGTAGGCGGCCTGGGCCTGGCTGGTGCCCGGGTGCAGCTCACCCTGGGCCGGGTCCGGCGATACCGCCAGGGCCGCGCGCTGCGCCGCGACTTCCTCACCGGCCAGGCTGCCGCCGGGGTTGTCCCACTGGTTCATCACATAGGTGGCGATGGCGGCGATGTCGTCATCGCTGATATGGCTTTGCGCCGGCATCACGCTGTTGTAGGTGACGCCGTTGACCGTGATCTCGCCGTCCAGACCGGTCAGCACGGTGCGGGCGACATCAGCCGGGGTCTTGTCCTGCAGCCAGTCGGCGCCGGCCAGGGGCGGGAAGGCGCCGGCCAGTCCCCGGCCATCGGCCTGGTGGCACACCGCGCAATTGTCCAGGTAGGCGCTGCGACCCGGATCGTCCTGGGCCAGTACCGGCGGCGCAAGGCCGATCGCGATCGCCATCAGGGGAACAAGAAAACGCTGGGTGGTCGGTCTCATATCGGATGCCTTGCGCAAGTGATAAAGGGGGAGAAGCCATCGGCACAGCCAGCGGCGATTGTTCAGCAGGTCGAGGATGGCATGCCCTGACCCAGATCAAAAGACGCGCTGCCGCATGAGCCGGCCACGGGCGGCTTGGCATTGCGTTTCCACCCGCGCTCGTCGACGATGGCCGGCGCCTGCTCTTGCCCGGACCTGCCCAATGCCTGTGTTGTTTGCCCTGCTGTCCATTTTGTCATGCGCCGACCCGGGCATCTGTGCGACAACCAATTCCGGCGCTGTTCCTGGCGACGTCGTCGGCCAGGCCGTCCTCGACGGGGAGGCACCGGTGCTGGACACCGTCGTGGTGGTCGCCAGCCGGGCACCGGAACCGCTCAGCCAGGTCGTGGCCAGCATCGCCCAGGTCGAGCGCGAGGATCTGGATCGGCACCTGGTCCGCGACCTGGATGGCCTGACCCGGTACGTGCCCGGCATCAGCGTGGTCCGTGACCAGCACCGGTTCGGCGCCAATGGTTTTTCCATCCGCGGCCTGACCGGCAATCGCGTGCGCATCGTGATCGACGGCATTCCCCTGGCCGACGCCTATGCGGTCGGCCAGTTCGCCTCGGCCGG
>CAZUZT010000217.1:0-3366 GCA_964624575.1 uncultured Rhodanobacteraceae bacterium
TCATCGCGCGCAACCGTGTAGCCGGTGATTTTCTTGTTGATCCTGATCGCCATCGGGGTTCCTTGGTGCGCCCGGATCCGGGCGCGATGGGGGTTCATGGGTGGTTTTGCAGCAATGCCGACAACTTGCGGATTTGCCTCCCCCTTCGCGTGCGAATGGGGAGGCACCGGGCGCGCAGCGCACGGCGAAAGAGCCTGCGCTGCTACCGCGCCGCAGCATCCTCGCCAACCCTTCTTCTGAAAAGGCGGGAGCAAACAACACGGGATTTCCCATAAGTTGCGAGCATCGGGTATGACGGGGTTTTTCAGAACTTGCCGTAATAGCCTTCCTTGAGGGCGTCGAACAGGTTGGCGGCGGTGTGCAGCTCGCCGTCGTACTCGATCTGCTCGTTGCCACGCGCCTGGACCGTGCTGCCGTCTTCCAGTTCGAAGCGGTAGACGGTGTTGGCCAGGTCCTGCTCCTTGACCAGCACGCCCTGGAAGGCGGCCGGGTTGAAGCGGAAGGTGGTGCAGCCCTTCAGGCCCTGCTGGTGGGCGTAGGTATAGATGTCCTTGAAATCCTCGTAGGGATAATCGGTGGGGACATTGGCGGTCTTGCTGATCGATGAGTCGATCCACTTCTGCGCCGCTGCCTGGACATCGACATGGGCCTTGGGCGTGATGTCGTCGGCGGCAATGAAATACCCGGGCAGCGCGGCCGATGGGTCGTCATTGAACGGCATGGCCTTGGCATTGACCAGGTTGCGGTAGGCGAGCAGCTCGTAGCTCCACACGTCGACCTTTTCCTTGCTCTTGCGGCCTTCGACGATGACGTTGCGCGCGTAGTGGTGGGCAAAGCTGGGCTCGATGCCGTTGCTGGCGTTGTTGGCCAGGCTCAGCGAGATGGTGCCGGTGGGTGCGATCGAGGTGTGGTGGCTGAAGCGGGCGCCGTGCTCGGCCAGTTCCGCCACCAGTTCCGGCGCCACCTCGGCGATGCGCTGCATGTAGCGCGAATAGCGCGCATGCAGGACCTTGCCCTTGATCGTGTCGCCGGCCTTCCAGCCGTCGGCCGCCATCTCCGGGCGCTGGCGCAGCATCGCGGCGGTGACGGTGAAGTCCTCGTCCATGATCGGCGCCGGGCCCTTTTCACGCGCCAGTTCCAGGCCCACCTGCCAGCCGGCGATGGCCATTTCGCGCGAGGCGGCCTCGGTGAACTCCAGCGACTGCGGCGAGCCGTACTTCATGCCGAGCAAAGTCAGCGTGCTGCCCAGGCCCAGAAAGCCCATGCCGTGCCGGCGCTTGCGCAGGATTTCCTCGCGCTGCTGCGCCAGCGGCAGGCCGTTGATCTCGACCACGTTGTCGAGCATGCGCGTGAACACCCGCACCACCTCGCGATAGGTATCCCAGTCAAAGCGCGCCTTGGCGGTGAACGGATCGCGCACGAAACGGGTCAGGTTGACCGAACCGAGCAGGCAGGCACCGTAGGCCGGCAAAGGCTGTTCGCCGCAATTGTGCGCGTGCAGGCCATTGCCGTCGAAGGTGTTGATGCCGGGCACCTGGACGTCGAACACGGCCTCCTCGCCATCGGCCACCACCGATTGCACCGTGGCCACGAAGCGCTCACGGTTGAACCGGCGGCGGTAGCCGGACAGCAGCGCCTTGAGCCGGTTGGCCTTGGCGGCGTCGGCAAAGCCGATGCAATCGGCGAACTGGGCGACATTGTCGCCACTGATCACCAGCTCGTGCGCGGCGCGGGTGGCGTAGGCGCGCCGACCGCCGCAGCCATCGGGCAGCAACGATTCGCCGGCCGGGCGGCGGTCGCGGTAGATCGTGGCCGCGATGCCCAGACGCAGCAGCATGCGCTGTGCAGCCTCCAGCCGCGGCAGATCCGACTGCGCCAGGCGAACGCTGACGCCCTTGGCCTGGTTGCCCTGCACCGAGCCATCGGCATCGAACAGGCCGCGCAGGAAGCCACGATGAAAATCGCTGGAGGTTTTTTCGGTGGCCGGCGTGATCGCCTTGTCACCCGGCTGCATGCCCAGGCCGAAGGCCAGGTCGCGCAGGGCGGCCAGTTTCAGGCGCTGCTCGCCACGGCCCTCGACCTGGCTCCAGCCCTGGAAATCAGCCCGGTGCGGCAGCGTCTGCGCACAGCGCAGGGCTTCGTCCATCAGCGCCATCGGCGCGCTGCCGCCGGCGTTGACCGCGGCCTGCTGCGACCAGACCGAGAGCACGGCGGCGTCGTGTTTGAGCGTGCCATCGCCGACCAGCAAACCGAGCAGGAAACCTTCCTCGAACGTGTGCGCGCCGGGCCAGGCGGCGCCGTCACGATGGTTGTTGAGCAGCACCTGGTCGCCGGCCGCCAGCTCGCCGGCCGGGCACCATTGCGTGTCCTGCGACCAGCGGGTCTGGCGCACGATGCGGCGCACACGGTGGTCGGTGGTCAGGCGCAGGGCGTGGCCCTGGGTCGTCTGCAGCCGCACCACCGGCTTGACTGCGGTCTGGAAAAAGCCTTCGGCACCGGTGAGGTGATCGCGGCCATCAACCCGGGCCTGGAACGGTCGGCCCAGCAGATCGGCGACCTGGCGCGGTCCCTGACTGGTCTGCACCCAGGTATCGGCGGTGACGCAGGGATTGGTCGCGCGGATGCTTTCGCACCACCAGTTGTTGTTCATCTGGTTGACGCGGTCGATCAGGATGAAGCCCGGCTCGGCGTAGTCGTAGGTGGAGACCATGATCATGTCCCACAGGTGCCGGGCCTTGATCGTGCCGTAGATGCGGCAGGCGACCAGGCCGTCCTCGCGCTGGACATAGTTGCGGGCGGTGGGCCATTCGCGCCAGGTGACCACGCGCTCGTCGTCCAGGTCCAGCTCGTGCTGCTCCTTGACGTGCACCGGGAACACCAGCGGCCAGTCGGCGTCGTTCTCGACCGCGGCCATGAAATCGTCGGTGATCAGCAGCGACAGGTTGAACTGGCGCAGGCGGCCGTCTTCGCGCTTGGCGCGGATGAATTCCTTCACGTCCGGATGGCTGACGTCAAACGTGCCCATCTGGGCGCCGCGCCGGCCGCCGGCCGAGCTCACCGTAAAGCACATCTTGTCGTAGATATCCATGAACGACATCGGCCCGGAAGTGTAGGCACCGGCGCCGGAAACGTAGGCGCCGCGCGGGCGCAGGGTCGAGAATTCGTAGCCGATGCCGCAGCCGGCCTTCAGCGTCAGGCCGGCTTCGTGCACCTTGGCCAGGATGTCGTCCATCGAATCCTCGATGGTGCCCGAGACCGTGCAGTTGATGGTGCTGGTCTTGGGCTTGTGCTGGCTGGCACCGGCATTGGAGGTGATGCGCCCGGCCGGGATCGCACCCTGGCGCAGCGCCCACAAAAAACGCTCCT
>CAZUZT010000218.1:0-2183 GCA_964624575.1 uncultured Rhodanobacteraceae bacterium
TTCATCGGCTTCAACCTGACCTTCCTGCCGATGCACCTGACCGGCCTGCTGGGCATGCCGCGGCGGGTCTACACCTATCCCGAAGAACTGAGCGTGCAATGGCTGAACCTGCTCTCGACCACGGCCGGGTTCGTGCTCGCGGTGGGCATGGTGGCGATCGCCGTGGATGTGTTTTTGAGTCTGCGCGCGGGCCGGCGCGCGGCGCGCAACCCGTGGAACGCGGGAACCCTGGAGTGGGCGGTGCCGTACCCGGTGCCTCAGTACAACTTTGCCTCGGTGCCGCGGGTGGATGGTCGCTATCCGCTGTGGGACCGGCCGGAAGCCGCCGCCGCCACCGACCGCGCCGACGGCCTGCTCGGCAAGCCCGGCGACGGCCGCCGCGAACTGCTGGGCACGGGAATTCTTTCTTCCAAACCGGAGCAGGTGATCCGGGTGTCGACTTCCACCTGGCTGCCGCTGCTGGCGGCGCTGGCATTGTCGGCACTGCTGGCCTGTTTCATCGCCAAGTGGTACCTGGGCGCGGCGCTGATGCTGGCGCCGTTGCTGGCGGTGTTCGCGATCTGGGCCTGGACCACCGGCCACCGCCATGCGCCGGTCCGGCTGCAGGCCGCGCCGGGCCTGATCCTGCCCAGCCAGTACGCCAGCGGCAACGCACCGGGATGGTGGGCGCTGGTGGTGTCGTTGCTGATCGACGGCGCGCTGTTCGCCTCGCTGGTGTTTGCCTACTTCTATCTGTGGCTGGGCACGCAGGCGTGGCCGCCGGAAACCAGTGCCGTGGGCGGGCTGGGACTGCCGATCATCGCGCTGGTGCTGCTGCTGGCCTGCGCGGCGGCGGGGCAGTGGGCGTGGCGTTCGCTCGGCGCGGGACGCGACGGCGACGGGGTGGACTCAATGCGCGCAAATACCGGTGACGCCGGTGCCGCGAACGGCCGATGGGCCTGGCTGGCCTCGGCAATCTTCGGCGCCGCCTTCATCGCCGTCCACTGGCTGACCCTGGCCGGGCCGGTGGGTGCGCCGCAGGTCGGCGCCTACGCCTCGGTGGTCTGGGTGCTGGCCGGCTTCCACATGGTGCACGTGGCGGTGGCAGCGCTGGCGGCGGTGTTTGTCACTGCGCGGCTGCGCTGCGGCTACGTCAACGCCGCCCGGCCGCTGGAGGCGCGCGTCGTGGCAGCGCTGTGGCGCTATGTCGTGGCCCAGGGACTGGTCGCCTGGGCGGTGATCCACCTGTTTCCGAGGATGAGCTGATGCTGCAGCGGATCGGCCCGTGGCGACTGACCGGCATGGCCACGCCGCTGGTGCTATGGGCGGTGCACTTCGTCGCCGTCTACAGCATGCAGGGCCTGGCCTGCGCCGAGGACTGGCAGCGCCAGCGCGTGGCCGGGCTCGAGATGGTGACCTGGTGGCTGCTGCTGGCCACGCTGCTGGTCTTCGTGGCGATTGCGGCGATGGGCACCTGGGCGCTGCGCTGCCGGCGGTTTGCGGCACGGGAAGTCCGCGCCGCCGAGGTTGCCGGCAACCCGGTGGCCGCGGCTCCGCGCCGGCGGCGGTTCATGGCCATGCTGACCGCGCTGGTGGCGCTGGTGTCGTTCATCGCGGTGGCCTACACCACCATTCCCGTCCTGTTGCTGGCGCCGTGCGCCTGAGCCGATGATGAAAAAGAACCTGGACCAACCCGTTGCCAAAGGCCGCGCACCGGCGGTGAAAAGCGTGATGGCGATTGCCAAGCACCCGATCCATCCGATGCTGGTGACCTTCCCGATTGCGTTCCTGGCCGTGGTGCCACTGGCGGACCTGGCATTTGTGTGGCTGGCGGACGGGTTCTGGGCGCAGTTGGGTCTGTGGCTGAACATCGGCGGCCTGGTGATGGGCGTGCTGGCCGGCCTGGTCGGCATCGTCGACCTGGTGCTGGTGCGGGTGGCGCGCCGGCACGTGGCCGCCTGGAGCCACTTCATCGCCGCGGTGATGGTGCTGGCACTGGCGGGGCTGGGCGTCTGGCTGCGCCTGCCCGACCCGGCCGCCGCGGTGTGGCCGTGGGGGCTGCTGCAGGGCGCGGTGATGCTGGCCATGGTGATGATCGCCGGCTGGCTCGGCGGCACCCTGAGCTTCCAGCACGGCATCGGCGTCTACGGACACATCAAGCAGGCCGAGGACAAGGCCGACGGCAACGACCCGCCGGAGGCATA
>CAZUZT010000218.1:2283-3354 GCA_964624575.1 uncultured Rhodanobacteraceae bacterium
CGACGGCGGTGCTGGCAGTTCGCCGAAGGTGGCGGGTTTGGCGGCGGTGAGGGCGGCGATGACCAGCAGCAACACCAGCGGCAGCCAGCCCAGGGTGCGGAAGAACCACGGGCCGTGACGCGCTGTGCCCTGGCCGAGCTGCTGCAGCACCACGCCCAGGTACAGGTGTAACAGCACCGCCAGCGCGACCAGCACCAGCTTCACCACCAACCAGGCGCCGACCGGCCCCCAGGCCATCAGCACCATGCCGAGCACGGTGGTGATGATCGCAGCGGGGGTCATCAGGCCGTAGAACAGGGCATTGGCGGCGTGGTTGAAATAGCGGCGCTGGTCGTCGATTTCGCCGCGATGGTGGGCTACGAACAGCCGGGGCAGGAAAAACAGCCCGGTGAACCAGAACGCCATCGCGCTGATGTGGACAACCTTGAGCCAGAAGTACATGGGTGCTCCGCGAAAATCGCTGCAAGTCATGGCGGTATCGCCGTTGCCATCGCCATCACCATTCCCCTGGGCACGCGGTCATTGATGAGCTTGCCTGATGACCGTGCCTGCGCCGGGAAACCTCCATGGTGGCCACCGGATCAGACAGGCGATTGACGACAACAGCGGGCATGACGCCAAGTGGGTTTCAGGCACGGTAGGGGATCAACCGCCAAGCCGATGTGCACGCGGCGTTGGCGTTGGCGTGGCTATCTTGCCGGTCATGCGCCCGGCCATCGCCTCCCTCTGCCTGCCTGCATTGCTGCTGCTTTCGCGGACGGCAGGCGCGCTGCCGCGCAGCAGCGACGTGCTGGCGTGCTTCGCCGGCGCTGCGCCGCCGACCATGGCGCAGGCCTGGAACCTGTCGCCGCTGCTGCTGCCACCAGCGGTGCTGGCCATTCTCTACCTCATCGGCGTCGCGCGGCTGTGGCGCAAGGCCGGTATCGGGCACGGCATTTCACTGGCCGAAGCCGGCGCCTTCCTGGCCGGTGCCCTGGTCTTTTCACTGGCGGTTCTCTGGCCGCTGGATGCCTACGGCGCCTGGTCGCTGGCTGCGCACATGGGCCAGCACATGCTGCTGCTGGCGCTGGC
>CAZUZT010000219.1:0-3351 GCA_964624575.1 uncultured Rhodanobacteraceae bacterium
TGACCTGGCGCACGTTGCGGGCGACCTCGGTGGTGCCCTTCTTGGCCGCATCCAGCTCCTCCAGCACCACCATCGGCAGCAGGATGTCGTGCTCTTCGAAGCGGAACAGCGAGGTCGGATCGTGCATCAGCACATTGGTATCGAGAACGTAAGTACGCTTGCTGGCGTTCATGCCGGCTCAGGTTCCTGTGGATGAAATGACATCAGGACGGATGCGGCGTGCAGGGACTGTCGCTGTCCGCCAGGGCGGCGGCAGGGTGGCGCCGGATCCGGTGGCGCTCAGGCCAGTTCCCGCACGGCGGCCAGGACCGTTTCGGCATGGCCGGGCACCTTCACCTTGCGCCAGGCCTGCGCCAGGGTGCCGTCGGCGGCGAACAGGAAGGTGCTGCGCTCGATGCCGATGAACTTGCGGCCATACATGTTCTTCTCCCGCAGCACATCGAAGGCTTCGCACAGGGCGCCATCCTCGTCAGCGAGCAGGGGAAAAGGCAGGGTGTGTTTCTGGCTGAAGCGTTCGTGGCTGGCCAGGGTGTCGCGCGACACGCCCAGCACCGTCGCGCCCAGGGCGGTGAGCTGATCATGCAGCGCGGCCAGCTCCTGGGCCTGCCGGGTGCAGCCGGGGGTGGCATCGCGCGGGTAGAAGTACATCACCAGCGGCGAGCCGACGTGAGCGCGCAGACTGATCGCCTGGTTATCGCTGGTCGGAGCGGAGGTTGCCTGGGCGGAGGTCGCCGGGGCGGAAAGGTCAGGAAGCTGGTCGCCGATCTGCATGGTCAGAATTTGAGCGGGTCAAGAATGGCATCCAGGTTCAGCCGGTCGCAGAACTCAAGAAAGTCATCGCGCAGGGCGGCGATGTGCATGTCCACGGGAATGCCGATGGTGAACTGTGCCGACAGCACCTCGGCGCCGGTCTGCGAGGCGGTGTAGCGGCTGCAGCTCATGTTCTCGATGCCGATGCCGTGGTGCTCGAAGAATTCGGCCAGCTGGTAGATCACGCCGGGCTTGTCGGCGGCGGTGACCTCGACGATGTACGGCAAATAATGCCCGTCGGGCTTGCGCAGCGAGGTGCGGAAGAACTGCACGTGCAGACCTTCATCGCGCTGCACCCGGCCCAGGGCCGACTCCAGCTTGGCGATGGCATCCCAGGAGCCCTGCACCAGCGCCTGCAGGCAGACATCCTGGCCCAGTGCCGCCAGCCGGGTTTCGATCAGGTTGCAGCCGGATTCGGCGATGCGCCGGGACAGCCGGACCAGTGGCGATTCTTCCCGGGGAGCGACAGAGATGATGAGCAGGTGGTTCTCATTTGGATGCTTGCGCTGTTCGTTCAAATTCGATTCCCTGCCCGATGGGCGGTCCTGATCCTGTCGCGACGGAACAAGCGGTGAGCATACTTGTCACCCCGTGACAGCCGCAAGTAACATGCCGCCGACCGGCGCGACGCCGGCCTGCCCCTTCGTTGCGGACCCGATTTTGACTATTTCCGGCAGCATCTGCGCCCTGATCACCCCGTTCACCGACACTGGCGCACCCGATGAGGCGGCGCTGGAGCGCCTGGTTGAACACCACATCCAGGGCGGCACCCGGGCCCTGGTCGTGGCCGGTTCGACCGGCGAGGCGGCGATGCTTGAAGACGGCGAATATGCGCGCCTTCTGGCGCAAACGGTGGCACTGGTCAAGGGCCGGATCCCGATCCTTGCAGGCACCGGCGCGCCGGGCACGACGCGCACCGTGCGCCTGACCCGCCTCGCCTGCGAGCAGGGTGTCGATGCCGCCCTGGTGGCGGCGCCCAGCTACGTGCGCCCCAGCCAGGAAGGCCTGTACCGGCACTACATGACGGTGGCCGAACAGGGCGGCCTGCCGGTGATGCTCTACAACGTGCCCAGCCGGACGGCCTGTGACCTGCTGCCGGAAACGGTGGCCCGGCTGGCGCCGCATGCCAACGTCATCGGCATCAAGGAAGCGCTGGCCGATGCCGGCCGCATCCAGGCATTGCTGGCCCTGCAGAACGATGGTTTCGTGGTCCTGAGCGGCGACGATCCCACGGCCCTGGCATCAATCACTGCCGGTGCCCGCGGCGTGATCTCGGTAGCGGCCAATGTCGTGCCGGGGCTGATGTCCGCTTTGTGCGATCATGCCCTGTCCGGGCGCGGTCAGCAGGCGCAGGCCCTGGATCGGGCACTTGCGCACCTGTACCGGTTCCTGGGCGTGGAATCCAACCCCATTCCGGCCAAATGGCTTTGCCATCGGCTGGGCCTGTGCCAGCCGCGCATGCGGCTGCCGCTGACCACCCTGACACCGCAGTGGCATGGCGAGGGCGACCAGGTGCTGGCCGACCTGGCCCAACTGGCCAGCCAGGCCGAATGAAGGAATTGTCGATGAAGTCATCTGTTGCGATCCTGGTTGCCACCACTGTCGCCGTTGCCGGATGCAGCGTGTTCAAGCGGCAGGATGCCGATTACCAGGCCAGTGCCGACCGCGCGCCGCTGGCGGTGCCACCCGGGCTGGACCAGCCGGTGATGGACGACATGCTGCACATCCCGGAACTGGATGCGCTGGGAACGCGCGATGTGCGCCGGGTCGACCGGCCCTCATCGGCCGCCGGCAGCTCGCTGCCCGGGGCATTCGTGATCCAGGACAGTGCCGATGGCGCCTGGCGCCGGGTCGGCCTGGCGCTTGACCGCCTGGGTGAGGACGTCCAGGTGGTCGAGGGCGACCAGGACGCCGGCCGTTATCGGGTCCAGGTCAGCGGCAGTGAACCGGCTTCGGGTTTCCTGGGCCGCCTGATGCGCCGCGACCGTCGCTGGAGCGAAGATGTCGACCTGCGCCTGACCGCCGCCGAGGGCGGTATCCAGGTGGCGCCGGCCGGTGCCAGCCGGGCCGGATTCGCCGTCATTGCACGACTGCGCCAACGCTTGGGCATTGATTGACCTGATCGCGTGTGACGCAGGTAGTCGTCGCGTGGGCGCTGCATGCGCAGGCGCTTGATGTATTGATATCCGGGTGAAGGTGGCGCGGATCAGCCGCGTTTGTCTGCGCTGAAAAACCTCGGGGGGAAAGAGGTTGTTTCAGCTGGTTGCCGGATTGGCAACCGGGTTCAACCACCCGGCTCCACACGCCAGGGAGACTGGATCGAGCGTCTCAGGCGCCGTGGTCACCGGCTGGATCGCCGATGTACAGGTAATGCTTTGCCAGAGCCGGCCCCGGCCCCGGCTGCTCAGCGCTCCAGCAGCGGCAGCTTGTCGGGCACATCCTGCCACTGGTCGGCATCGGCCGGTGGTTCCTTGCGCTCGTTGATCACCGGCCAGTCCTTGGACAGTTCGGCATTGAGCTCGATGAAGTGTTCCTGGCCGG
>CAZUZT010000220.1:0-3331 GCA_964624575.1 uncultured Rhodanobacteraceae bacterium
GCGGTGGACTCCACCGCGGTGGGCCTGCTGGCGTATGCGGACGCCGAAAACAGCGTGGCCCTGGGTGCGAACTCCTACACCGACCGTGCCAACACGGTTTCCGTCGGCGACGTCGGCAGCGAGCGCCAGGTCACCAACGTGGCGGCGGGCACCGAGGGCACTGATGCGGTGAACCTGGACCAGCTGGAAGCTGTGACCGAGCACACGCAGTACTTTGCGGCCACCGGTGAGGGTGAGGCGTACGCGCTGGGAGCGGAGTCGACGGCTTCGGGTTCGGATGCGTTCGCCGAAGGCGATTACAGCACGGCGACGGGTTCGGCGAGCTGGGCACTGGGCCAGGGCGCTTCGGCGTTCGGCAGCGGTGCGACGGCGTTTGGCCAGTACGCGACCGCATCCGGCTACAACGCGGTGGCCGACGGGGACTCTTCGACCGCGGTCGGCGGCTGGCTGTACTACGAGGACCCGGGCACCGGCGAGGTGCTGCTGGACCAGACCACGACCGCACAGGAAGTGGGTTCGTCCGCCTTCGGCGCGGGCTCCCAGGCGCTGGGCGCGTTCAGCACCGCTACGGGTGCGGCGGCGGTAGCTGATGGGGGGCAGGCGACGGCGACGGGCTACAGCAGCTCATCGGTGGGCGATGCCTCGTCCGCTTACGGCGGCTTCAGCGGCGCGGACGGATTCGGCGCCACGGCACTGGGCTACAGCGCCAGCGCGCTGGGCGACGGTACGGTGGCGGTCGGCTTTGCGTCCGCGGCCAGCGGCGAGTCGTCGGTAGCGGTGGGTGAAGGTGCCAATGCCAGCGGCTACAACAGCGTGGCAGTGGGCGGTTCGAGCTTCTTCGGGCTGCTGCCGACGGAAGCGACCGGCGACTACGGAACGGCGCTGGGCGCGGCCGCCTATGCCGGCGGTTACAACAGCACGTCGCTGGGTGCCTGGTCGATGGCAACCGGCGATGAGTCCCTGGCGGTGGGCGCGGATGCCGTGGCCACGGCTGCCGGTTCGGTGGCACTGGGCGTGGGATCGGAGGCTGACCGCGAGAATGCCGTGTCGGTCGGATCCGCCTTCAATCAGCGCCAGATCACCAACGTGGCCGATGGCACCGAGAACACCGATGCGGTGAACCTGGGCCAGCTTGAGGGGGCGACGGCGTACAACCAGTACTTCCGCGCCACGGGCGAGGGCGAGGCGTACGCGCTGGGCGAGGAGTCCACCGCGTCGGGTTCGGATGCTTACGCCGAGGGTGATTACAGCACCGCGACCGGTTCGGCCAGCAGTGCGTTCGGTGAGGGCGCTTCGGCATTCGGCAGCGGTGCGATGGCGGCGGAAGCGAACGCGGTGGCAGTGGGCCATAACAGTGTCGCCGACGCCGCGGGTTCCGTGGCCGTGGGTGGCATGGGACAGGCGTACGACGAATACAACTGGGCGATCAGCGATGCCAACGGGCCCGTCCTGGTTTCGACGCAGGCAGGGATCAATGGAACCGCGGTCGGTGGCGGTGCCTTGGCGACCGGAAACAATGCTTCCGCGTTCGGCAGCGGGGCACAGGCACTCGCCAATGAAACCTTCGCGGCCGGCATGAAGGCACGCGCAACCGGTTCCTGGAGCACAGCGGTTGGCAGCAATGCCTGGGCAAGCGGAGGTGACGCAACCGCGATGGGCGCGTATGCACGGGCCGGTGATGGCGCAACGGCATTCGGTGCTTCCGCCTGGGCAACAGAAAACTATGCATCGGCCTTTGGTATCGGCGCCTGGGCGGCGGGAACCGGCGCCACCGCGCTCGGCATCGATACCTGGGCAGATGGTGTCAGCGCCGTTGCGATTGGTCGGGGCGCGTTGAGCAGGGGCAACCATGCACTCGCGCTCGGTGCCGCCTCCCTTGCCCGTGGTGCGGGTTCAATCGCCTTTGGTCGCGGGACACTGAGCCTTGATGAGAACTCCGTCGCCATCGGTTGGCGGGCGACGGTCCATGAGGGAGGCAGCGATTCCATCGCCATGGGCACGAACGCCTTCACCAGTGCTTCGAACGCCGTAGCCTTGGGTGCCGGCTCAATGGCTGATCGTGACAACACGATCTCCGTAGGCGCCGCGCAGGCATGGACCGACGATTACGGTGTGACCCATCAGCCGAGCGAACGCCAGATCGCCAACGTTGCGGCGGGTACCGAGGGCACCGACGCGGTGAACCTGGACCAGCTGTCGAACGCCATCGCCGATGTGGACACCGAGGGCAACCGGTTCTTCGCGGCGACGGCCGGCGAGGGCGAAGCCGGCGTAGGTGCATCGGCAGGGGGCATCCATGCCACGGCCGGAGGCGAGCTGGCTTCTGCAGCGGGTGATTACTCCACCGCCCTGGGCAGCTCCGCGCAGGCGACCGCCGCCAACAGCGTCGCGCTGGGTGCCGGCTCGGTGGCCGACCGCAACGACACGGTCTCGGTGGGCTCGGCGGGTGCCGAGCGGCAGATTACCAACGTGGCCGCGGGGACCGGGGACACCGATGCGGTGAACCTGGCCCAGCTGAACGTGGTGGCCGACGACGTGGCCGTCATCAACGACACGGCCGTGTTCTATGACGACGGCAGCCATGGCTCGGTGACCCTTGCCGGTGCCGACGGGACCCTGCTGACCAATCTGGCGGCAGGCGATGTCAGCGCCGACAGCACCGACGCCATCACCGGCGGCCAGCTGTTCGAGACCAACGAGCGGGTTGAAGTGGTCGAGGGCCGGGTGGATGACCTGGATGGGCGCATCGGCGACGTTGAAGGCGTGGCTGCCAATGCAATCGTCTACGACGACGCCTCCAGGGATGTCGCAACGCTGGCCGGCGCCGATGGAACGGTGCTGACCAACCTGGCCGCGGGCCGCGTCAATGCCACCAGCAGCGATGCAGTCACCGGCGCGCAGCTGTACGGCTCGATGAACTCGGTGGCTACCGCCTTTGGCGGCAACACCGTGGTCGATGCCAACGGCCGCCTGATCGGCACCGTGTACTCGGTGCAGGGCAGCTACTACGGCAACGTCGGCGAGGCGCTTGGTGCGCTGGATACCCATATCGGCCTGCTGGACGACAGGCTGGCCGGGGTCGAGGGCCTGGTTGCCGAAGGACAGGCCAACAACAAGCGCGTGGCGGTGGGCGGCGACAACGATGCCGCGCTGATCAATGCCGACAGTGATGCGATCGCCGTCGGCTCGGGAGCCCGGGCGGGCGGCCGCAATGCGCTGGCATTCGGTGATGGTGCCTACGCGCACGGCGACAACGACATCGCGATCGGCAGCAACGCCCACGTCGGGGCCGATGGCAGCACCGCGGTTGGTGCCAATGCCACGATCACGG